>NZ_JACCAS010000001.1:316123-632247 GCF_013409255.1 Paraburkholderia bryophila | reverse complement strand
ACCTTGCGGTAGGTCGGATTGCCGTCCAGATTGGCCGGCAGGTTGGTGCGCGCGGCGCTGATCGCGGCCTGCACGTCGCGCGCGGCGCCGTTGATGTCGCGATTCAGATCGAACTGCATCGTGATACGGGTCGCGCCGAGCGAGCTTACCGAGGTCATCTGCGTGATGCCGGAAATCTGCCCGAACTGGCGTTCCAGCGGTGTCGCGACCGAGGTGGCGACGGTGTTCGGGTCCGCGCCCGGCAGTGTGGCCTGCACGCTGATGGTCGGAAAATCGACCTCGGGCAAGGGCGCCACCGGCAGCAGCTTGAACGCCAACGCGCCGAACAGCGCGATGCCGATCGCCAGCAGGCCGGTCGCGATCGGGCGCGCGATGAACGGTTCGGACAGGTTCATCGCGTCACTCCGCCTCGGCCGCGGGTTGGTCGCGTTGGCTGAAGCGATCCTCGACACGATGCATCGCGAGATACATGACCGGCGTGGAGAACAGCGTCAGCAACTGGCTGATTACCAGCCCGCCGATAATTGCGATCCCGAGCGGATGCCGCAATTCCGAGCCCATGCCGGTGCCGAATGCGAGCGGCACCGCGCCGAACAGCGAGGCCATCGTGGTCATCAGGATCGGCCGGAACCTCAGTTCGGCGGCGCGGCGGATTGCTTCCACGGCAGGCAGCTTTTCGTTGCGCTCCAGTTCAAGCGCGAAGTCGATCATCATGATGGCGTTTTTCATCACGATGCCGATCAGCAGCACGATCCCGATCAAGCCGATGATGTCGAACTGCGTGCCGGTGATCACCAGCGCGAGCAAGGCGCCGAGCGCCGCCGACGGCAGCGTCGACAGAATCGTCACGGGATGAATAAAGCTTTCGTACAAGACGCCGAGCATCAGATACACCACGATGATGGCCGCGCCGACCAGAAACGCCTCGTTCGACAGCGACGACTGGAAGGTCGCCGCCGTGCCTTCCAGCGACGCCTGCACGGTCATCGGCAGGCCGATCTGCTTCTCGATGTCGGTGAGCCGCGTGACGGCCGTGCCGAGCGTGTAGCCGGGCTGCAGATTGAACGACACGTCGGCATATGGGAACTGCCCCTGGCGGTTGATCGTGACCGGCGCGTGGATCAGCTTCATCGTCGCCATGCTGGCGAGCGGCGCGACGCCGCCTGACGAGGTATCCACGTAGAGACCGGAGAGCAGGTCGGACAGGTTGCCCGAGGTTTTGTCGGCGACCAGCACGACGTGATATTGATTCAACTGCGTGTAAATGGTCGACACCTGGCGTTGGCCGAACGCGTCGTACAGCACGTCGTCGATGGCTTGCGGCGTGACGCCCAGGCGCGAGGCGGTGGCGCGGTCGAACGTCAATTGAATCTGGTTGCCTTGCTGCGACGCCTGGCTTTGCACGTCGGCGAAAGCCGGGTCTTTTTTAAGCGCGTCGATCAGCTTGCCGGTCCAAACGTTGAGCACGTTCGGGTCCGTGGCTTGCAGGCCGACGCGGTAGCTGGTGGTCGAGATCGTGTCGTCGAGCGTCAGATCCTGCACCGGATGCAGGAACAGCCGCATGCCGGCGAGGCTCGCGGTCGCGTCCGACAGGCGCCGGATCACGGCCGCGCTGCTGTCGCGATCGCCTTTGTCCTTCAGGTTGATCAGCACGGTGCCCTGGTTGAGCGTCGGACTGGTCTGATTGATGCCGACGAACGACGACAGACTCGCCACCGCCGGATCCTTCAGCAGATCGCCCACCAGTTGCTGCTGCTTCTGCACCATGTATGGAAACGATATGCTCGGCGCCGCTTGCGAAATCCCTTCGATCAGGCCGGTATCCTGTTCGGGGAAGAAGCCCTTGGGCATCAGCAGCAGAATCGCGAAGGTCAGCGCGGCGGTCAGCGCCACGGAGAGCAGCGTCAAACCGCGATGCTCCAGCACCCAGCCGAGGCCTTGCACATAGCGGCGATTCACTCGGTCGAAGAAATCGACCCGGTGTTCTTCTTCGTGCGCCTTGAACATGCGCGAGCACATCATCGGCGTGAGCGTCAGCGACACGAAGGCCGAGATCACGATCGCGATGGCCAGCGTCAGCGCGAATTCGCGGAACAGCCGGCCGACCACGTCGCCCATGAAAAGCAGCGGAATCATCACCGCGATCAGCGACACCGACAGCGAGATGATCGTGAAGCCGATCTGCTTCGAGCCTTTCAGCGCGGCTTGCATCGGTGTGTCGCCGGCCTCGATGTAGCGCGTAATGTTTTCGATCATCACGATCGCGTCGTCGACCACGAAGCCGGTCGCGATGGTCAGCGACATCAGCGTCAGATTGTTCAGCGAGAAGCCCAGGCCGTACGCGACGGCGAGCGTGCCGATCAGCGACAGCGGCACCGTCACCGCTGGAATTACCGTGGCGGCCACCTTGCGCAGAAAGATGAAAATCACCATCACGACCAGCGCGACCGCCACCGCGAGTTCGTATTCCACATCCGTGACCGACGCGCGGATTGTCTGCGTGCGGTCGGTCAGCACGTCGACCTTGAGGGTGGCTGGCAGGCTCGCGCGCAATTGCGGCAACAGTTTCTGCACGCGGTCCACCACGTCGATCACGTTGGCGCCCGGTTGCCGCTGGATGTTCAGCACGATAGACGGCGTGCTGTTGGTCCAGGCAGCCTGCTGCACATCTTCGGCGGCTTCGACCGACTTGGCGATCTGCGCGAGCCGGATCGGCGCACCGTTCTTGTACGCGAGCACGATGTCGGGATACTGGTCGGCCGATTGCAACTGGTCGTTCGCGCCGATCGAATACGCCTGGTACTTGCCGTCCAGATTGCCCTTGGCCTGGTTGACGTTGGCGTTGCCGAGCGCGGTGCGTACGTCGTCGAGCGACAGGCCGAGCGAGTTCAGCGCGCCCGAATTCGCTTCGATGCGTACCGCCGGGCGCTGGCCGCCGCTGATCGTCACGAGGCCGACGCCGGAGATCTGCGAGATTTTCTGCGCAAGTCGGGTGTCGGCGAGGTCTTCGATTTTGGTGAGCGGCAGCGTGTTCGAGGTCAGCGACAAAGTCAGCACCGGGGCGTCGGCGGGATTGACCTTGCTGTAGACCGGCGGATAGGGCAGGTTGGCCGGCAGGTAGCTCGCGGACGCGTTGATCGCCGCCTGCACTTCCTGTTCGGCGACGTCGAGCGACAGCGACAGGTCGAACTCCAGCGTGATGACCGAGACGCCGTTCGAACTGGTCGAGTTCATCGTCTTCAGGCCGGCCATTTCGCCGAGCTGTACTTCGAGCGGCGCGGTGATCGACGAGCTGACCACGTCCGGGCTCGCGCCGGGATACTGCGTGTAGACCTGGATGGTCGGGTAGTCGACCTCGGGCAACGCCGAGACCGGCAGCAGGTGATAGCCGAGCAGGCCGGCCAGCAGCACGGCGATCATCAACAGCGTGGTCGCGATCGGCCGCTCGATGAAGGGGCGCGAGATGTTCATGGAGACCGGCTGTTAGTTGGAGGCGGGAGAGGCGGCGCTTGAAGTACTTGACGCGCTGGCGGCGCTGGCGGCGGAGGATGCCGCCGCGCCTGACGCGCCCGCTGTCGAAGCACCGGCAGCCTGCGCGTCCGCCGCCGCGCCTGACGCGCCCGCTGTCGCCGACGCGCTCGCTCCAGACGCCCCCGACGCTCCCGCCGGCGTCGCCGCCACCACCCGCACCGCCGAGCCGTTGTCGAGCTTGTCGGCGCCGTCCGTCACTACCTGCTCGCCGGCTTTCACGCCGCCGTCGAGAATCGCCGTGTTGTCGCCGCTAACCGGCCCCGCCTTCACATTGCGCAGCGCCACCTTGTTGCCCGCGCCGACCACGAACACGAAATCGCCGTTCGTGCCGTGCTGGATCGCCGCGGTCGGAATCACCGGAATCTGCCGGAGCGTATCCGCCTGCATCCGCGCATTGACGAACTGGTTCGGAAACAGCGTGTCGCCGGACTGCGGGAATTCCGCCTTCACCTTGACCGTGCCGGTGGCGGTGTCGACCTGGTTGTCCACGGCGAGCAAGGTGCCGTGCGACAGCAGCGTTTTCTTGTCGCGGTCGTAGGCAAGCACGGCGACCGCGCCGCGCGACATGGCGCGATGAATCTGGCCGAGATAGTCTTCCGGCACCGCATACACGACGGTCGCCGGCTGCAACTGCGTGATGACCGCGACGCCGGTCGTGCTGGTCGTCGTAATGTAGTTGCCCGGATCGACCAGCCGCAGACCGACCACGCCGTCCACCGGCGACGTGATCGTGCAGTAGCTGACCTGCACCTGCAGGTTCTTCACGTTGCCGGTGTCGGACACGACCGTGCCCTGATCTTCGTTGACGGTCGCGGTCTGGGTGTCGAGCGTCTGTTGCGTGATCGAACCGACCTTGATCAACTGGCGGTAGCGCTGCAGATCGAGTTGCGCGTTGGCGAGCGCGGCCTTGTCGTGCGTCAGCGTGCCTTGCGCCTGCACCAACTGCGCCTCGAGCGCGCGCGAATCGATCCGCGCGATCACCTGGCCGCGATGCACCCGTTGGCCTTCCTTGAAGTCGACCGAATCGAGAATGCCGTTGACCTGGGTGATGACGGTCACGGTGCGCGTCGGCGTGACCGTGCCGAGCGAATCGATATAAACCGGCACGTCGGCCAGTTTCGCCGCGACCGCCGAGACCGGCGTGCCGGGCGGCACGGCCGGCGCCTTGCGCGCGGGATGCCGGAAGTAAAGCAACCAGACGGCCACCACGACCAGCAGCACGAGGACGGCGAGGGCCGGCCATTTCAGGTTGGTTCTTTTCACGTGCGCCTCGTTCGATCAGACAGGGTGGTTTGCCGGCTATGCTTTGCAACCACCATGCCAACGGTGCGATGCCGATGCCTTCGGGTTCGCGCACGCACAGGCGGCAGCCGGTTGTCCTGATTCACGACGCGAGGTGTCGCAAATCAGGACAATGTCGAACGCACGACGAGCGACGGTGTGCGCTCGAAAGACTGTTGCGCCGCGCCGGGCACCCTCGCCACGTCGGCCAAATGCCCGCCGATGGCCTGCGAAAGCGCCCACCCATGCCAGATAGCCTCGCTCTGGCATACCATTCGCATCAGGGAGTGCGGCTGAGGGACTGCGCCAGAGACAGCCAGAGATAAAACACGGGACAACACCATGCTTCGATCGTTACGCGGCCGCCTGATCGTGCTGCTTGCACTGCTGGTCGTCGCGGCGGGCGCGACTGCCTGGCTGATGGTGGGGCTGTTCCATCAATCGGCGGCGGCGCAGGTCGGCCAGGCCGCCGCGGAAAACGCCCGCGCGTGCGACGCGATCGCGTCCGCCTACCGTCTGCATAGCGCCGACTGGGGGGCCGCGCCGCCCGCGCCCGACGACACCGCCGCGCGCGGCCGTCTGAGCGCTGTCGTGCAGAACGCGTTGCGCAACCGGCCGGGCGTGCAGGGCGGCATCTGGCACGGCGACACGGGCTCGCTCGCCTACGCGTTTCCGACCTACGACGGCGCCGCGCCGCGCACCGATCCGCCGGGCGGCGAACTGCCGCGCATCCGCGAAATCAATGCGGCCGCGCTGACCAGCGACCGTGCGGCCAGTCACCGCTACGGCGCGCGCTCGCAGACCTTGCTGATCTCGGCCTGTCCGCTGCCGGGGCCGATCCCGCATCTGACGGCCTGGACCATGACATGGACCTTCACCTTCGCGGGCCGCAGCTACTATCAACTGATGGCGGGGCAAGCCGTGCTGCTGGTGACGGTGCTGATCGCGGCCGCGCTGCTGACGCATCTGACGATGACCTGGTCGCGCCATGTGTCGCAGATCGAGACGGCGCTCAGTTCGTACGATGTGGCCGACCTGCCGGTGTTGCCGCCTACCCACGAGCGCGAGCTGGACCGGATCGTCCTGGCGCTGAACGAGGCCGGCCGACGGCTATCGGCCGCGCGACAGCGGGGCGACACGCTCGCCCGGCAGATGGCGACCGCCGAGCGTCTCGCCGCGATCGGCCGGGTGGCCGCCGGCGTCGCGCATGAGATCCGCAACCCGATCGCGGCGATGCGGCTGAAAGCGGAAAGCGCGGTCGCGGGCGGCGCCGAGCGTCAACCGCAGGCGTTACGTGTGATTCTCGGCGAGATCGAACGGCTCGATGCGCTGGTGCGCCGGCTGCTGAGCATCACCGAGCACGACGAACCGAAACGCGAGCTGATCGAAGTCAGCGCGTTTCTCGAAGCCTGCGTCGCTGAGCATACGGAGCGCGCCGCCGCCAAACAGTTGACGATTGCGAGTTCGGCCGACTGGCAGGAAGCGCGCTTCGACCCGGACCAGGTGCAGCGCGCGCTCGACAATCTGATTCTGAACGCGATCAACGCCGCGCCGGCCGGCAGCCGGATCGAGGTCGCCGCGCTGCGTCGCACGGATGCGCTGGTGCTGTCCGTGCACGATCGCGGCTCGGGGCCGCCCGTCGATATTCAGGATCATCTGTTCGAGCCGTTCGTGACCGGACGGCCCGACGGCACCGGTTTAGGCTTGTCGATCGTGCGCGAAGTCGCGGTGGCGCACGGCGGCGCCGCGCGTTTTGTATCGGCCGACCACGGCACTACTTTCGAGATCATCCTGCCATGCCCCACATCCTGATCGTCGACGACGACGCCACCATGCGCGACGCGCTCGCCGAAGTCGTGGTCGATCTCGGCCACACCGCCTGCCTCGCCGCCGACGGTTTGAGCGCGCTGGCACTGCTCGACACCGAGCCGGTGAGCGCGATGTTTCTGGATCTGCGCATGCCCGGCATCGACGGACTCGAGGTGCTGCGCCGGTTGCGCGCGCGGCCCAAGGCGCCGGCGGTGACGGTGCTGACCGCGCACGCCACCGCGTCCAATACGATCGAAGCGATGCGGCTCGGTGCATTCGATCACCTGACCAAGCCGATTGGCCGCGCCGATCTCGCGCAGGTGCTGCAGCGGATGCTGTCGAGCGTTGCCGAACCCGGCGCGAGTTTTCCGGCGGAGGAGGCCGAGGCGATCATCGGGTCGAGCGAGGCGATGCGGACCGTGCAGAAGACTATCGGCGTGCTCGCCGACAGCGACGCCACCGTGCTGATCACCGGCGAAACCGGCACCGGTAAGGAAGTGGTCGCGCGGGCGATTCACGAACACGGGCTGCGTCACGACCGGCCGTTCGTCGCGGTGAATTGCGCGGCGATTCCGGTCGATCTGCTGGAGAGCGAGCTGTTCGGCCACGCGCGCGGCGCATTCACCGGCGCGACCGCCGATCGGGACGGCGCGTTTCGTCAGGCCGCGCACGGCACGCTGTTTCTCGACGAGATCGGCGATATGGATATGGCGATGCAGGCCAAGATACTGCGCGCGTTGCAGGAGCGGGTGGTCGTGCCGGTCGGCGGCAAACCGGTGCCGGTCGACGTGCGTGTGATCGCCGCGACTCACCGCGATTTGCAGCGTAGCGTGCGCGAGGGCAGCTTTCGGGAGGACCTGTTCTACCGGCTCCACGTGGTGCCGATTCATCTGCCGCCGCTATCGGCGCGGATTGCCGACATCGTGCCGCTCGCCGAGTATTTTCTGACGCGGGTGGCCGCCGGCAAGCGCTTGTCTGCCGATGCCGCGGCGTTGCTGATCCGCTTCGCGTGGCCCGGTAATGTGCGCGAACTGAAAAACGCGATGGAGCGCGCCGCGGTGATGGTGCGCGGCGAGTACATCCACGCGACCGACCTGGCGTTTTTGCAGGACGCGCGCTCGCCGCAGGATTCGGCGCTCGAATTCGACTGGCCGGATGAGGATTTGCCTTCCGCGCTGGCAAGGCTCGAAGAGATGCTGATTCGCCGCGCGCTCCGCGATAGCGGCAACAATCGCACCGATGCCGCGCGGCGTTTGAACGTCAACCGGCAACTGCTGTATGCCAAGCTCAAGCGCTATGGGATTGATGTAGCGGATTCGGGGCGGGATACGGAGGCGGGGTGAAGGGAGAGGTGATAATGGGCGTCCTTTTTATAACGTAACGAGAAGAGAACGCCGCAATGGAACGCACCACCTCACACCGACGCCCGGCTTACGTTCGATCGATCGCGGGCGCTGTGCTCGGCATCGCCCTCGCATTCGGCTTCGTGCCATTCGCGGTCGCACAGAGCGATACGCAGAGCGACGCCCAGACCGATCAGGCCGTCGATTCGCGGATGGACTTTCTGTTCGGTTCCCACGTGCCTTACCGCCAGTTCTTCGACCAATTGCAACAGGCCGTGGCGCGCGCCGACAAACCGGCCGTCGCGGGCATGGTCAAATATCCGATCACCGTCGCGTTGCACGGCAAGAAAGTGACGCTGCGTACGAAGCGCGACTTCGTCGCCCATTACGACGCGATCTTTACGCCGAAGCTGGTCGATCTGGTCGCGCATCAGACCTATGCGACGTTGTTCTCCCGCGATCAGGGCGTGATGATCGGTGGTGGCGAAATCTGGTTCAGCGGAATCTGCCGCGACAACACCTGCAAGGAGGTGTCGATCAAGATCATTACGCTGAATCTGGATTCGTTGAACGGTTGAGTCGCGTTGCCGCCGCTTTTGCCGCTGCCGTTTGCGCGGCGGTCTCGCGGCGGCTCCGCTACTCCTGCGCGCCGCGCCGCCGACGATCTCGCACAGTTCCGTCGTGATCTGCGCCTGGCGCGTCTTCTGATACAGATGCCGCAGATCGCGAATCACGCGGTCGGCATTCTCGGTCGCCGTCTGCATCGCGAACATCCGCGCGCATTGTTCGCAGGCGTTGTTCTCGGCCACCGCCTGGTAGATCAGCGCTTCGACATAGCGGAGCAGCAACGCATCCACGACCGGTTTAGGACTCGGTTCATACAGGTATTCGGTCCTCACCGCACCGGCGGCGTGCTGGCCCTCATCACCCTCGCGCCGTATTTCACCGAGCGGCAAGATCCTGTCGATGCGCGGTTCATACGAGAGCGCGCTGCTCAGGTGGTTGTACGCCACATAGACCTCGTCGAACTGGCCGGCGAGAAAGCCGCTCAGCGGCACGGTCATCGCGCCGAAGAACGACTCGAAGTGCAAATCCGCGCTCAACGCGGCGGTTCTCGCGACGATATTGGCACCGTGCCGCATCAACGGGCCGGCGCCGCGCGCGCCGATCACGTCGGCTTCCATGCCGCCGCGTTGCCGGTCATTGAGGCTTTCGGCGCAACGCATCAGCAGCCGGCTATTGAGCGGGCCGCACAGGCCACGGTCGGTGCTGACCACGATCAACCCGACACGCGCGATCCGCGCGCGCCGCTGCGCCTTGGCCATTCTCGTGCGCGCCATCATTTCCATCGCGCAGTTCATCACAGGGTAAGGCGTTCTATACCGGGTGCGGCTTGAGTTAGATCAATGGCCCAGGGATTTACCCTAATACTATGGATTCGTCGCGGTACGGCGGCGTCGCGCCTCGCGCAACGCCCCGATGCTCTCGCAGGAATCCACCCTTCAACACGCTGTTTTTCAGGAGTGTGCTGCTCATGTCCGAGCCCCGTCCGCATCGGCATTACGATGCACTGATTGCCAGTTGCCGTGCGCTCACGCCCGTGCGAACCGCCGTGGTCCACCCGTGCGACGAAGTCTCGTTGCGCGGCGCAGTGGAAGCCTCTGAGGCCGGGTTGATCGTACCGACGCTGATCGGTCCGGAAGGCCGCATCCGTCGCCTGGCCGCGTCGCTCGAACTCGATCTGGCTGCCTTCCGCGTCGTCGATGCGCCGCATAGTCATGCGGCGGCCGCGAAGGCGGTCGAGCTGGTGCGCGCCGGCGAAGCGGACGCGCTGATGAAAGGCAGCCTGCATACGGATGAACTGCTGGAGGAAGTGGTTCGCAAGGACACCGGCATTCGTACCGAACGGCGTTTGAGTCACGTTTTCATCATGGACGTGCCGACCTATCCGAAGCCGCTTTTCATCACGGACGCCGCCGTCAACATCTTCCCGACGCTGGAACAGAAAGCCGACATCGTGCGCAACGCGATCGAACTCGCACACGCGCTGGGGATTGCCTTGCCGAAAGTGGCGGTGCTGTCCGCGCTGGAAACCGTCACGTCGAAAATCCCGTCGACGCTCGACGCCGCCGCGCTCTGCAAAATGGCCGATCGCGGGCAGATCGGCGGCGCGATCATCGACGGTCCGCTCGCGTTCGACAACGCGATCAGCGAGCAAGCGGCGGCGATCAAGCATCTGAATTCTCCCGTGGCCGGCGACGCGGACATTCTGCTGGTGCCGGACCTCGAAGCCGGCAACATGCTGGCCAAGGAACTGACCTATCTGGCGAAGGCGGACGCGGCCGGCATCGTGCTCGGCGCGCGCGTGCCGATCATCCTGACGAGCCGCGCCGACAACGAGCGCGCCCGCATGGCGAGTTGCGCGGTCGCGGCGCTGTATGCGCATCGCAATCGCGTGGTCACGCAGGCGCTGGACGCGATCTGGGACATCCAGCATGCGTGAGCCTCTGCTGATTCTGAATGCGGGATCGTCGAGCCTCAAGTTCTCCGTCTATGAAACGCGCGCGGATCGCTCGCTCGTGGCCGGCGCGCATGGCGCGGTCGACGAGATCGAGACGGCGCCGCGTCTGCGCGTCAGCGATGCGGACGGCCGCGAACTGGCCGATGCGGCGGTGTCCGGGCAGGGGCATCGCGGCGCCATCGCGGCGATTCATGACTGGTTCGCGTCGCACGTGGGCGGCGAGTCGGGCTTCGACGGCATTGGCCATCGCGTTGTTCATGGCGGACCCGACTACGCCGAACCGGTCAGGATCGACGCGACGGTGTTGCGCGCGATCGAGGCGCTGACGCCGCTCGCGCCATTGCATCAACCGCATCACGTCTCGGCGATCCGGGCTGTGGCCGCATTTGCACCCGATGTGCCGCAAGTCGCGTGCTTCGACACGGCGTTTCATCACAGTCAGCCGCCGCTCGCGCAGGCGTTCGCGCTGCCGCGCGAACTCACGGACAAGGGTATCCGGCGCTACGGGTTTCATGGGCTGTCGTACGAATACATCAGCGGCGCATTGGCCGCCGTTGCGCCGCAACAGGCCAGCGGCAGGGTCGTGGTCGCGCACCTGGGCAACGGCGCCAGCATGTGCGCGCTGCGCGGCGGCCGGAGTGTCGCGAGCACGATGGGGTTCACCGCTGTCGACGGTCTGCCGATGGGCACGCGCACCGGCGCGCTCGATCCGGGCGTGGTGCTGTACCTGATCCAGCACGAGGGGATGAGCCCGGACGAGGTCGAGCATCTGATTTACGAGCGCTCGGGTTTGCTGGGCGTGTCCGGCCTGTCGAGCGACATGCGCGTGCTGCTCGCGAGCGAGTCGCCGGCGGCGCGCGAGGCTGTCGACCTGTTCGTCTATCGCGCCGCACGCGAACTCGGCTCGCTCGCCGCGGCACTCGGTGGACTCGACGCACTGGTGTTTACGGCCGGCATTGGCGAGCACGCGGCGCAGATTCGCGAGCGCATCGGCAAAAGCGCGGCATGGCTGGGCGTAGAGGTGGATCCGGCGGCCAACCAGCGGCACGGTCCGTTGATTTCGACCACCGCGTCGCCGGTCGCCGTCTGGGTCTTGCCGACCGATGAAAACCTGATGATCGCCCGGCACACGCGCCGGTTGCTGGATCGCTGAGCCTGTTCACGCGTTGCTTGCCGGTCACCCGATTCTTTCCTTTCGAAGGACATGATGAACGATTCCTCCACCACGCCGAACCCGGCTTTTGCCTTTGCGCTGCCGTTTTTCTGGCCGATTGCCGCCGCCGCCACGATGCTGAAGACCAGCGCGGATCTGTCGGCGAAGAACCTCGCGTTTCTCGCCGAAGAAGAGAAAATTCACTTCGAACTGCGTCCCGCGCTGGCTTCCGCAAACCGGCCCTTGCTCGATCTGCGCACCATGGTGTTCCGCGATTATTCGACGCCGGACGCGAGCGGCGTGCCCACCATCGTCGACGCGCCCTATGCCGGGCACAGCGCGATGATCGCCGACTATCAGCCGGGACAAAGCCTGATGGAGACGCTGCGGGACAACGGACTCTCACGGCTTTATCTCACCGACTGGAAGTCGGCCACCGACGACATGAAAGATCTGGAGATCGATCAGTATCTGGCCGAGCTGAATGTCTGCGTCGACGAAGTAGGCGGTCGGGTCAATCTGGTCGGTCTGTGCCAGGGCGGCTGGATGGCGGCCATGTATGCGGCGCGTTTCCCGCACAAGGTGGCGAGCCTGGTGCTGGCGGGCTCGCCGATCGACACCGACGCGGGCGACGGTCCGGTCAGAAAAATGGCGCATACGTACCCCACGTCGTTCTATCAGGAACTGGTCGACATGGGACGCGGCGTGATGCGCGGCAAGCTGATGTTGCGCGGCTGGAAGAACATGCATCCGGAGCAGCATTACATGACCGACCATATCGACCTCTACGAGCATATGGACGACCCCGAGTATCTGCGCAAGGAAGAAATCTTCGAGAGCTGGTACGAGAACCCGATCGATCTGCCGGGCCGCTGGTATCTGCAGGCCATCGTTCAGCTCTTCAAGGAAAACCGCTTCGCCAAAGGCACATTCGTCGCGCTCGGCCAGACGCTCAATCTGCAGGCCGTCACGTGCCCGGTCTATCTGCTTGCCGGCGAATCGGACGACATCACCACGAAAGAGCAGGTGTTCGATGCCGTGAAGTATCTCGGCACCGCGCCCGGCAAGATCGTCAGAAAACTCGTGCCGGGCGGCCACATCGGCCTGTTCATGGGCTCGCGTACGCTGAAGGACGCGTGGCCGGAGATCGCGGCATGGGTTCGCGCGGCGGCATGATATGAAAGACGATGTTTCTCCGGCGGGACGCTATCGACCGTCGATCTTCGCCGCGCCGTTCAGGAAGACCGGCGACGGCAGCGCGGTGGAACTGCTGTCCGTCGCCGAGCAGGACGCGCTGATCGACGCCTCGCGGCTGGTCAGCGTCAGGCGCAATACGGTGCTGTATCCCGAAGGCGGGACGGCTGAGTTCGTCTACAACATCGTCAGCGGCGTGGCGGAGACCTATCAACTGCTGGCCAGTGGTCAGAAGCGCATTACCGCGTTTCTGTTTCCACGCGACCTGATGGGGCTCAGTCTCAACGGGACCTACGTGGCGACCGGTCAATCGCTGACCGCGTTGACCGCCTACCGGATTCCGCTCGACGCGCTCGAGGCGATTCTCGAACGCGATCCGCGTTTAGACCTGAGCCTGCTTTGCAAGCTGTGCCACGAGTTGCGGCGCTCGCAGCATCATGCACTCACGGTCGGGAAAAACGATGCGGTGGCGCGCATCGCCAGCTTCCTGCTGTGGATCGAGCATGCGTATGCATTGCCGGAGCGAGCCGCCGGCGAACTCGCGTTGCCGATGGCGCGGCATGACGTGGCCGACTATGTCGGCCTCTCGGTGGAATCGGTGAGCCGCGCGTTGCATGCGCTCGAAACGCAGGGTGTGATTCGCCGCAAGGGGCCGCGTTTGATTACGTTGCTCGATATGGCCGCGTTGCGGGAGCTGGCGGGGACGCAGTGAGCGAGGCCGGGCGGTCGGCCGTCAGTTCCCGCTCGCGCCGGTCCGCTCGATCGCCTCCAGCGGCAGGCTGACCACGACGCTGAAGCCGCCGCCCGGCGCGGTGTCGATCTGCACCGTTCCGTTCAGCCCGCGAGCGCGCTCGCGCATGCCTATCAGGCCGAACGACGTTTCGCCCGTCAGTTCGAGCGGGGCCGCGCCTCGACCGTTGTCCACGATGCGCAGCACGCAGCGGCTGCTTTCCCAACCGAATTGCCGGCTGAGTTCCACGCTGACCCGGTCCGCGTGCGCGTGCCGCGCGACGTTGGTCAGCGCTTCCTGGACCATATGAAACAGCGCGGATTCCGCCGCTTCGTGCAGGTTCAGCGGCGGGTTGGGCAGCGACGTCGTGACCGCAATGCCATAGCGCTCCGTGAAATCGTCGATCAGCCATTCGAGTGCGGACACGAGCCCGAGCGTTTCGAGTGCGATCGGCCGTAAACCCGTCGCGATCCGGCGCAACGAGGCGACGGTGTCGTCGATCACCCGGACCATGTCCGTGACACCGGACTGAATGCCGGCATCGAGTGAGCCTCGATCGCGCAGGCCGTGTTCCAGTTCGGCCAGCGACATCTTGAGCGCGGTCAACTGCTGACCGAGGTCGTCGTGAAGCTCATGCGCGATGCGGATCTGTTCCTCTTCGCGCGCGGCCTGGATTCGGGCCGCGAGACGGCTGACCGCTTCCAGTTCCGCCACTCTGCGGCGCTCGGTCAGATCCTGGGTCACTTTGGCAAAGCCGCGCAACGCGCCGGACTTGTCGCGGATCGCGGTGATCACCACGTTCGCCCAGAATTGCGAACCGTCGCGGCGAATCCGGATACCTTCGTTTTGCGCGCGACCATAGGCTGCGGCGCGCGCCAGCAGCGCGCCGGGCTCGCCGGCTGCGATGTCCTCGCGCGCGTGAAAGATCGAGACATGGCGGCCGAGCACCTCGTCGGCGCCGTAGCCTTTCATTTTCTGCGCGCCCGCATTCCAGGTGACGACATGGCCCGACGGGTTCAGCATGAAGATCGCGTAGTCGTTGACGGCGTCGACGAGCAAACGAAAGCTCTCATTGGTCTGGAAACGACGGCGCAGCAGGTTCATAGCCACGGACCGGCGGCGGTCGTGTCGTTCATCATCTTCTCCAGATAGACAGCCGAGTGGGACAGTAGATAAACAGGGGGGGGCGCGCGTGGACTAGCGAGCCGACCCGCGCTGACCGCGGGAAAGGGGCCGGCATCGGCGCTATTGTCGATGGGGGGAGCTGGAACCAACATTGATTCGAATCAAAATTGACCCCGCGTTCGCGAGGGCCAATTTTGAAGCGGCGGAGGGCGCTCCGCGCAGGCGAGTAAAACTCGGTACAGCTCGATCAAGCTCGATCAAGCTCGATCAGCGACTCAACGCGCGAGGATCATCGCGAAGTAACCGAACACCGTCAGCAGAATGCCGGACACCGCGTAGCCGACCGGAAAGCCGATCCACGGCACTGTGCTGTCGATTTTCTTGGCGAGGCTGAACAGGCGCGCGGCTCGAACGTCGCGTCGCCGGACATCGTCGTGCCGGGTTGGCAAGCGGTCAGCGCGCAGGCGTTCGGTTTGCCCGCTGTCGATGAACCGCTCGCCGAGCAGCGTTTTCCGTATGACCGGTCGGGGGCTGGGCAGTCAGCGCCGCTCGGCGCGGCAACACCGCGTGCACGTGGCTCGCATTACTCTCTCGATCTGAACGAAGCCCCGCGTGTGGTTGGCACGACGTCCGCAGCGACGGACGATGTGCCGCATGCGGGTCTGTCGGCGCATCCACCGTTCGACGTGAATGCGATTCGCCGTGACTTTCCGATTTTGCAGGAGCGTATCAACGGCCGTCAGCTGGTGTGGTTCGACAATGCCGCCACCACGCACAAACCGCAGGCGGTGATCGATCGGCTCGCGTATTTCTATGCGCACGAGAACTCGAATATCCACCGCGCGGCGCATGCCTTGGCCGGCCGCGCGACCGACGCGTACGAAGCGGCACGCACCAAGGTGCAGCGTTTCATCGGCGCGGCGTCGCCGGAGGAAATCATCTTCGTGCGCGGCACCACCGAGGCGATCAATCTGATCGCCAAAACGTGGGGCGTGAAGCACGTGGGCGAGGGCAACATGATCGCCGACGTCACCTTCGAGCGCACGGTGTTCCAGCCGCCGCCGAACCGTTTCGAAGCCGGCACCGGCAATATCGCCGACGCGGTCGGTCTGGGTGCGGCGATCGACTACGTGCAGCGGGTGGGCATCGAGAATATCGCGCGCTATGAACACGATCTGCTGGCGTACGCGACGAGCGTGCTGCAACCGGTGCCGGGCGTGCGTCTGATCGGCACGGCGCGTGACAAGGCTAGCGTGCTGTCGTTCGTGTTGAAGGGCTATGAGACCGAAGAGGTCGGTCAGGCGCTGAACGAAGAGGGCATCGCGGTGCGCTCGGGGCATCATTGCGCGCAGCCGATCCTGCGGCGCTTTGGTGTCGAGGCGACCGTGCGGCCTTCGCTCGCGTTCTACAACACCTGCGACGAGGTCGATGCGCTGGTGTCGGTGGTGCGACGGCTTTCGTCGCGACGCTGACTTTTTGAGGTTCGCGGTTCACTCGAAGGGTGAGTGTCGACGCCGTCAGGTGGCTGCTTTCGTGGCTGCCTGACGGCGTTTTCGCATGGCATGAACGTTTCACCAGCGGGGCGGCCCAATCGTTCATAACCTTATGAACTTTGCTTGGTTGCCTGGCACGGTGCGAGCCGCTAACTTCAACGATTTAGCGTCCACCTCTCTACCTGGCAAGCGTATGACATCCCGCGACCCGTTCCACCCTGACACCCCCGCCCTTATCGACCCGAGCGACCCGCGTCGGCGCACGCTGCTGAAAGCCGCCGCGGCCGGCGTGGCGAGTTTCGCCGCCGGCACGCTGTTGCCCTCGCAACAGGCGCGGGCGCAAGCGCCGGCCAGCGGCAAAACCTTGCGCATCGGCTTTCAGAAATACGGCAACTTCGTGGTGCTCAAAGCGCGCGGCACGCTGGAAAAGCGCCTCGCCGCGCAGGGCGTGTCGGTGCAGTGGCTCGAATTCCCCGCCGGCCCGCAGCTTCTCGAAGGCTTGAACGCGGGTGCCGTGGATGTGGGCACGGTGGGCGAAACTCCACCGATCTTCGCGCAGGCCGCTGGGGTCGACTTCGTCTACCTCGGCAATGAGCCGCCGGCGCCGAAGGCCGAGGCGATCGTCGTGCCGCACGACTCGCCGATTCGCTCGGTCGTGGCATTGCGCGGCAAGAAGGTCGCGCTGAACCGAGGCTCGAACGTTCACTTTTTGCTGGTCAAGGCCTTGCAGCAAGCAGGCTTGTCGTACACCGACATTCAGCCGGTGTATCTGACGCCCGCCGACGCGCGTGCCGCCTTCGTGCAGAACAGTATCGATGCGTGGGTGATCTGGGACCCGTACCTCGCCGCGGTAGAAAGGCAGGCCAATGCGCGTGTGATCGTCAACGGCGAAGGTCTGGTACGCAACACGCAGTACTACGTCGCCGCGCGCAAGTTCGCCGACACGCAGCCGCAGTTGCTGCGCGAACTGCTGGCCGAACTCGATCAGGTCGACAGGTGGAGCCGCGATCACATTCCGGCGGTCGCGAGCCAGTTGTCGCCGCTCGTCGGACTCGACGCGCCGACGCTCGAACTGGCCTTGAATCGCAGCAGTTTTGGCGTGCAACCGATCGATGCCGCCACGCTCGATTATCAGCAACAGATCGCCGACACGTTCAGCGAATTGAAGCTGATTCCGAAGAAGCTGATCGTGTCGGATGCGAAGTGGCGCGCTGCCTGACGTGACAGTCTGACGCGACAAACGGCGCGCGGTCCTGCATGAAACAACGGGCTTGCCCAGCGACGCGCATTGACAGAGCGCGTCGCTAACGTCGCGCATGCACCGCGCTGCTAACGTCACCCAAGCACCGCGCCGTTAGCGCGCCTGCAGGCGCGGCGCAGCGCGATTACACTGGCGCGACCCTTCCTCGATTCGTCGAAGCGTGCAGACGTCACGTCGGCTTCGCCTCGGCGCTTTCAGGCGTCCCTGTGTCACAGCGGCTGAACGGAGAACACCATGAGTGAAACGATCGTATCGAACCCGTCGCATGCGCGTCTTGCGTGGATCGCCGGCGTGGGGGCGAGCGCCGGACTCGGCGCGGCGTTGGCGCGCCGGTTCGCGCACGAAGGCTTCAGCGTCGCGGTGACGGGCCGCTCGCATGAGCGTCTCGCGATCGTCGTCGACGAGATTCGCGCGGCAGGCGGTCAAGCGCACGCATTTCCCGGCGACGTCACCAGTGAGCGCGATCTGAACGCAATCGCCCAGCAACTCACGGCGCACGGCACGCTCGAAGTCGCGATTTTCAACGCGGCCGGCGCGACGCGTGCGCCGACGCTCGAACTCAGCGCGGAGCAGTTCGAGGCGGCCTGGCGTGTCACGACGTTGGGCGGCTTTCTGTTTGCCCGCGCGGCCTTGGCGCCCTTGCTCGCGGCCGGTCGCGGTTCGCTGCTGTTCACCGGTGCGACGGCGGCGCTGCGCGGCCGTCCGCCGTTTGCCGCATTCGCGTCCGCGAAAGCCGGTTTGCGTTCGCTCACGCAAAGTCTCGCGCGCGAGTTCGGTCCGCGCAATATTCACGTGGCGCATGTGGTGGTGGACGGCGGGATCGACGGCGAACGTCTGCGGACGTCCGCGCCGCAGCGGGTGGCCGAGCGCGGCCCGGACGGCCTGCTGAACCCCGACGAAATCGCCGACGCTTATTGGCATCTGCATCAGCAGGGGCGCACGGCGTGGTCGCAGGAAATCGATCTGCGGCCGTTCAACGAATCGTTTTGAGTTGACGGGTTTCTGAGCGAGAGGCGGTGCGCGTCACGGAACACGGACGACGACGCGCCGTCACTCCGCCAGCGCCGCGAGCAACTGGTTCTTCACGATCGCCGTCGCCAGCGGCTGCCGCCCAAACTCATACCAACCGATATGCCGGCGCCACGCCGTGCCCGGAATCGGCCTGACCGACAGCAACGGATCGTCGTCCCACGCGGCATGCCGCAGACGCGGCACGATCGACACGCCCACGTTCTGCCGCACCAGGTCGGCAATCGCGGCGATCGAATTCATTTCCAGAATCGGCTTGACGTCGACACGCAACCGCCGAAGCAGGCTCGTGACATGCGAGCCGGTCAACGACGACGTCTCGAAGCCGATAAACGGCAAACGTTTGAGCAGTGCGCTCACGGTCGCGTCGGCCGGCGCGCTCGCCGGATTGACCAGCAGCACCAGCGGCTCATCGTAAAGACGTTCCCATAGCTCGGGCAAGGTGGTCACGCGCGGTTCGCTGACGATCACCGCCGCATCGATTTCTCCCGCCCGCACCTGGCGCCCGAGTTGGGCGCTATCGCCGTGCGCGAGGCGCACGTTCAAGCGCGGATACGACACCTTCAGCCGAATCACGTTGGCCGCCAGAAAGCCCATCGACGACACCGTCGAGCCGATCGTGATCGAGCCTTCCACGCTGAGTTCGTCCGCGACGCCGCGCAATAGCGAGTCGTACGCGGCCACGACCGCGCGTGCCTGCTCGATGATCGAACGGCCGGCGTCGTTCAACTGGATGCTGCGCCCGCTGCGGTCGAACAGTTGACGCTCGCACACGCGCTCCAGCGTGCGCATCTGCGCACCGACCGCCGCGTGCGTGAGCGCGATGCGGTCGGCGGCGGCCGCCATCGTGCCGTGTTTCTCGATGGCGAGAAACGTGCGCAGCATTCGAATTTCACTCATGCCGAATTCTCCTCAACAGCCTTCTGGACGTGCATTCGACGCACGAATTTCACTCATCGGCCTATGCTTCATGATCTCACGAAACGAAAAAATTTCTTTCCTTTCGATAAAGAAAATAACGCTTTTTATTTTATTTGTGGCTCATGAAAATCGATCTGTCAGTCATCCAGTCGATGTCGTCAGCGCAAGGCCGCAGGCCGCGTGGCGGCGTCGCTCGCAGCCAGGGCGAGGAGTCCCAACATGTCGCAAACCCAGCAGTTTTCGCAGTTTCCCTTTATCAGCGTGTCCGGCAAGCCTTACGAGCGCGGGGTGCAATACGGCCGCGCGGCAGCGGCGCGGGTGCGCCTGAGCGCGTCCCGTTACGGCCAGACGTTGCGCAATCTCGGTTATAGCGAGGCGTCGCAGACAGCGCTGATCCGCTCGCTCGAACAGGTGATCGGCGAATTCCAGCCGGCCTATCTGGACGAGATGCGCGGCATCGCCGAAGGCGCGGACGTGCCGTTCGAAGACATCGTGATGATCAACGCCCGCACCGAGGTGCTGGCCAAAGCGCGCACCGAAATGGCGCTGCAAGCCGACGACGAAGACGGTTGCACGGGCGTGCTGGTGCTGCCGTCGCGTTCGTCGAACGGGCAATTGATCCATGCGCAAAACTGGGACTGGAAGGCCGATTGCGTCGACACCGGCATCGTCTTGCGGGTGCGCAACGACGACGGCCCCGACTTCCTGACCTTCGTCGAAGCGGGCGGCCTCGCGCGCAGCGGGCTCAACGCGGCGGGCGTGTCGATCACCGCGAACTATCTGGAGTCCGAGCGCGATTTCATGCAGATGGGCGTGCCGCTGTCGCTGCTGCGTCGCCGCGTGCTGGAAGAGCCGGTGTTTTCGAACGCGTTGCGGGTGATCGCCACCACGCCGAAATCGTGTTCGAACAACATCATGCTCGGTATGGCCGAGGGCTTCGGCATCGACTTCGAATGCGCGCCGAACGAGGCGTTTCCGATCTATCCGGGCGACGATCAGTTGATCGTGCACGCGAACCACTGGGTCAGCCCGGTGGCGCGCACCAAGTTGCTGGACACCGGTTGCGAGAGCTCGCCGGACAGCTATTACCGCGACTGGCGCGTGCGTCAGTTGCTGAACGCCACGCCGATAGTGGACCGCGACGCCGTCAAGGCCGCGCTGTTCGACGCATTTGGCACGCCGTATTCGGTGTGCCGTCCGCCGCGTCCGGGCACGCGTCACACGATGACCGCGACTGTCGCGATGATCGTCATGCAGCCGGCCGCGGGCGAAATGGATGTCGCGCCGATGCCCGCGCTCAATCGCGTTTTCACGCGCTACAGCCTGCATCACGAGCCGCTCGCCGAGGTGGCTTGAGTGGTGGCTGTTCGCGTGTCTGTTCGTGTGGCACGGATTTGAAAGCCGTGTTTGAAGTCGTCAAAGAGGAATGACAGATGTTCGATGCAGAGAAGCGATCCGCGCCGGGTAGTCAAAAAGCGCAAGCGCTATACGACCTGGGTTCGACCACCGTGTACGCCAGCCGCCACGACGCGCGCTTTCCGTACGTGCTGTACGTGCCGCCCGAAGTCCTGACGCCTGGCAACGACGTGCAACTCGTGGTCGCGATGCACGGCACCGGCCGCCAGTTCACGCAATACCGCGACGCGTTCGCGCCGTTCGGCCGCTGGAACCGCTGCATCGTGCTGTGTCCGCTGTTTCCGGTGGGCGTGCGCGGCGATGGCGATCGCAATGGTTTCAAGCGTTTGATCGACGGCGATATCCATTACGACCAGGTGCTGCTCGACATGGTCGGCGAAGTGGGCGAACGTTATGGCAAACGCTTCGAACAGTTCGCGCTGTTCGGCTATTCGGGCGGCGGGCAGTACGTGAACCGCTTTGCGTACGCGCATCCGGAGCGGCTGTGGGCCGTGTCGATCGGTGCGCCGGGCAACGTCACCGTGCTCGATCACACGAAAGACTGGTGGTTAGGCCTGGGCGGCTTCGAGCGCCACTTCGGCAAGCCGTTCGATCTGGCCGCATTGCAGCGCGTGCCGGTGCAAATGATCGTCGGCCGCGCGGATCTGGAGACCTGGGAAATCACGGTGCCCGAAGACAGCGCGATGTACCTGCCGGGTATCAACGACGCCGGCGCCACGCGTCCGGAACGGCTGCGCACGCTGAAGGCGTCGTTCGAAGCCGCCGGTGTGTGCGTGCGTTTCGATGAGCTGGCCAATATCGCCCACAACGGCATGCAGGTCGTCGACGTGGTTCAGGATTTCTTCGCGCAGACGTTGCGCACGCTGCGAGCCGGAGGTTAAACCCATGTCCACCCCAAGCGATCCGGCCAGGCTCTGGAAAACCATCGTGTCGACCGTGATCGGCGGCACGTTCGAGTGGTTCGACTTCATGGTGTACTCGTATTTTTCGAGCATGATCGCGCGGGTGTTTTTTCCTACCGTCGATCGTAGCGGGGCGTTGCTGCTGACGTTCGCGACGTTCGCGGTCGGCTTCCTGGTGCGTCCGCTCGGCGGTGTGCTGATGGGCATGGCCGCGGACCGCGTCGGACGCGTCAAGGTGCTGTCGTGGATCATGGTCCTGATGTCGGTGGGCTCGCTGATACTGGGGCTGACGCCGGGGTTCGCGACGCTGGGGCTGCTCGCGCCGCTGCTGGTGGTGATTGGCCGTCTGGTGCAGGGCTTCGCGGTGGGCGCGCAGTTCGCGCTGTCGTCGGTGACGATTTACGAGGTCGCGCCGCCCGGACGCAAGATGTTTTACGGCAGCTTCAATATGCTGTCGATCGGCGTGGCGGCGATGTTGTCGTCGGGGTGCAGCTACCTGCTGTCGAAACATTTGTCGCATGCGGATCTGACGGCGTGGGGCTGGCGTGTGCCGTTCCTGATCGGCGCGCTGGTCGGGCCAATCGGCTTCTATATTCGCCATCACGTCGACGAGTCGGACGAATTTCACCGCATGCAGGCGCGGCCCGCGGCACGCGCGCCGGTGCGCGAACGGATGCGCGATTTTGTGCGCGATAACGGCGACGCCGTGGTGTGCGCGATGGGCGTGATGATCGCCGGCACCTCGCTGAACTACGTGTGGAATGCGTATCTGCCGACCTATGCGCAGATGCAGTTGCATCTGTCGCTGAGTTCGTCGCTGCAAGGGGTGTTCGTCACGAGCATCGTGATGTGCGTGCTGTCGCCGGTGTTCGGCTTGCTGGCGGATCGTGTCGGCGCGTACCGGCTGTTTTTCTTCTTTATCGCCGGCTGGCTGATCTGCGTGTTTCCGCTGTTTGCGTACCTGCTGGCCGAGCCCACCGAGAGCAGTCTGATGGTCGTGCGACTTATCGGCATTCTGTTCCTGACGCTGCAGGGCGCTGCGCATCCGGGGATGCTGGTAAAGATTTTCACCGTGCAGGGGCGCTCGACCGGCGTGGCCATTTCGTACAATACGTCGGTCATGCTGTTCGGCGGGCTGGCGCCGTTCTATATCTCGCTGGTGGCGCACTTCACGGATGCGCGCTTCATTCCGCCGAGCTACCTGTTCGGCACGGGCGTGCTGGCGATCCTGCTGGTGCTCGGTACGCGTACCGGGCGGCGGGTGTTGCAGGCGGACCGGGAGGAGCGCGGGCACCACACGGCGCGCGAGGCGGGCATGCAGCGCGAGAATTCAACGGGCGACGCTGTTTAAGCCGGCTTGAGCCTGCTGCTTGGACTCGGTGCTTGAGCCTGCTGTTTGAGCCTGGTGCTTTGAGCCCGCTGCTTGAACCCGCTCAAGCGCGATCGTCCGGCGCCGCGCCGCGGCGCTGCGCGATGAAAGCCTCGACGTGGGCGATCGCCTGCTCGCATTGTTCCAGCGAGAGGTTATGGATCGACGCCGGCAGCGGATCGAACGCGAGTTGTTCGGCCACCCAGCGGATCGCCTTCGCGCGCGCTTCGAACGGATTCACCCGGTCACGCCGGATCTTGCCCGCGACCAACGGTTCGAGCACATCGTGCAGGCGGCTTTTGGCGTCGCGCAGCGCGGCGTCGGCGAGCCGCCCGAGCGGCACGTTACGCGTGCTGCGCGCGTGAATGCCGATCCACGCCTGACACGCGGCGCAGATCCACACCGGGCCGTGATCGTCACGATACGGATAGCTCTCGTCCCCGCTGCGCGCGAGCACGGCACGCGTGCCGCAGTAATCGCAATCGGGTTGGGGAAGGGCTTTGACGGGGCGGCCTACACGCAAGACGTTGTTCTCCGGTTGAGTTGACGGGTTGGAACCCGCGGGTTTAGGCCCGTGGGTTTAGACCAGCGAGTTTAGACCTGCATTCCCGCGATTTTAACGGGCTTGGCGCCGCCCATGCCCAGAATCCAATCTGCGGCCGGCAGCCCTGCGTGTGGGCGTGTGCGGATATGATTCAATCCATCCGCGTCGTTGGGAGGCAACGACGTCTCAAACTTTCACCCGCCTTGCAAAGCGCGTAGGGAGCAGACCTTGGGCAAAGGTGCAGACGATACAGACGGTACAGACGGGCATGAAACAAACAACCCGGCCGTGAAGCGCGAGGACCTCGCGTCACGCAAGGGGCCATCGTCCGGCGACGTGAGCGCGCTCGGGCTCTTCCTGATTTTTACCCGCATCGGACTGACGAGTTTCGGCGGCGGCCTGAGCGGCTGGTTCCTGCGCGAGTTCGTGCAGGACCGGCAGTGGCTGACCGAAGAGGAATTTCTCGACGGCCTCGCGTTATCGCAGGCGCTGCCCGGCGTCAACGTCAAGAATCTGGCCATCTGGATCGGCTATCGCCTGTTGGGCTGGCGCGGCGCGGTCGCTGGATTTTGCGGCATCGTGTTTCCGCCGGCGGTGACGATCGTGCTGCTCGGCGTGTTCTTCTCCGCGATCGCCTACCTGCCGCTCACGCATATCGCGCTGGCCGGCGCGGCGGCAGCGGCCATCGGGTTGTCCTTGAGCATGGCGATCACGGCGGCTCGCAGACTGCCGCGCCGACTGTTTCCGTATCTCGTGCTGATCGCCACCTTCGCGGCGGCCGCGTTGTTTCGCGTGTCGCTCGTGTGGACCGTGCTGATCGCCGGTGCGCTAAGCGTCGGCTATGAATATCTCCGTTCGCCACCACAGCAACAGCAGTAACGAGCGTCCGCCCACTTTCATCCAGCGCTATCCCGTGTCCAGAAATCTAGTCGCACTGTTCGCCGTCTTCGCTCCGCTTTCGATCGTCACGGTCGGCGGCGGGCAGGGCATCATCGCCGAGGTTCAGCGGCAAGTGGTCGACGTGCATCACTGGATGACGCATGCGCAGTTCCTTAGCGACTTCGCGATCGCACGGCTCGCGCCGGGGCCGGCGTCGTTGCTGGCAACCTTGATCGGCTGGCAGGTCGGCGGTCCGGGCGGCGCACTCGTTGCGACGCTGGCCCTGTTCGGGCCGACGGCGTTCCTGATGTACGGCGTCGTGCATGTGTGGAACCGGCACGAAGGCGCGCGCTGGCTGAACGCATTGCAGGCCGGTTTGCGGCCGGTCGCGGCGGGTCTGATACTCGCGGCGGTCTACGTGCTGATGAAGGAACTCGACGGCGGCTGGATCGCCTGGCTCACCGCCGCGGGCGCCACCGTGCTCGTGATGAAGACGCGCATCAACGCGATCGTGTTGATCGCGGGCGGCGCCGCGTTATTCGTGGCAGTGCATTACGCGGGTCTGCTGTAGCTTTCCTTGTAGGTCTCTGGCAGTTCTCCTGGTTTCGTTGCAGTTCGAAAACCCGCGCGTCGCTCACTCACCGACGCCGTTTCCCTCACTGACACAATTTGTGCAGCGCACCCAATGAGCGCGCAAAAAGTATCAGCACTTTCCGCCTTTTGCAGTGGCTGGCCGCGGGCCCCGGCCACTACAGTTCTCATCACCGTACGCATGCTCTGCTGCCCAATGCAGCGCCCGTATGGCGATACCAAAGAACATTCCAAAAGCGGAGACAAGCGTGAAATCCATTCAATGGTTGACAGCGTGCGCGGTGGTGGGCGCGAGCCTTCCCGTGCTGGCGACGGCGCAGACCTGCAACGTTCCCGTGCTCAAGGTGCTGGCGCAAAAGAGCCTCGGCCTGACGGTCATGGAGAAGTCGCTGCCGGATTATGAAAAGCGCAGCGGCACCAAGGTTGAAATCAACTACTTCGGCGAAAACGACCGGCGCTCCAAATCGCGGCTGGATGCGTCCACGGGCGCGGGTTCCTATCAGATCTACTACGTCGACGAAGCGAACGTCGCCGAGTTTGCCTCGGCCGGCTGGGTCGTCCCGCTCCTGAAGTACTACCCGAAAGACGCCGACTACGACGACTTCCTGCCCGGCCGGCGCGCGGTGGCGAGCTATAAGGGCGTCGCGTATTTTGCGCCGCTGATCGGCGGCGGCGACTTCCTGTTCTATCGTCGCGACCTGCTGGAGAAAGCGCATCTGCCGGTGCCGAAGACGCTCGACGAACTCGTCGCCGACATCAAGAAGCTCAATGCGCCGCCGAACATGTACGGCTGGGTGGCGCGCGGGCAACGCGGCTCGGGTATGAACGTATGGCGCTGGGCGCCGTTCATGCTCGCCGAAGGCGGCACGTGGACCGACAGGAACCAGGCGGCGGCTTTCAATTCGCCGGGCGCGGTAAAGGCCACGCTGTTGTATCGCGACCTCTTCAAATACGCGCCTCCTGGCGCGGCCACTTACGACTGGAGCAACGCGCTCGAAGCATTCCGCTCCGGCAAGGTCGCGTTCATGATCGAATCGACGCCGTTTGCCGACTGGATGGAAGACCCGACCAAGTCGAGCGTGGCGGACAAGGTGGGCTACGTCAGGCCGCCTGCGCCTTTGCCGTCCGCTGCGTATGGGCACGGTCTGGCGATTTCATCGGTGGGCGCCAAGGACGAATGCACGCGCCAGGCCGCGGGCAAGTTCATTGCCTGGGCGACCGGCAAGGACCAGGAGCAGGCCCGCCTGCGCGACAACGTCTTTAGCGACTACAACCGCACCAGTACGATCAAAAGCGATTACTTCCAGAAACACGTCAAGCCGCAGATTCTCGCCGGCCTGAACGACACCAATCCGGTGACCAAGGTCACGATCTGGTCGAGCCCGCAGTGGCCCGATATCGGCGACAACCTCGGCATTGCGCTGGAGGAGATCTTCACCGGCACGCAACCCGATGTTCAGGCCACCCTGAACGACGCCGTGCAGTACGCGCAGGACGCGATGGAGCACGGCGCGAAGAAGTAACGTGGCCGCCCCATGACCGTGGTTGCATGCCGGGCGCGGCACGGGGCACAGCAGATCGGATCGTGGCCACGCGCGAACGCTGGGTTCGTGCGTGACCTCGCTGTCGGAGACGTCAATGTTCAATCGGGGCAAAACCAGCCTGCCGTTCGTATTTCTTGGGCCGCCGCTTGCCGTGATGGCGGTCCTGGGTCTCGTGCCCACTATCGCGGCCATCAATCTCGCGCTGAGGAACCGCGTGCTGCGTTATCCGGACAGCGAGTACGTGTGGTTCCGCAACTTCGCGCGACTGTTTTCGGACCGGCGCTTCCTCAATTCGATCGAGGTCTCGGCGCTCTGGGAAATCGTCACCGTGGTAGGCGCCGTCGCGGTCGGTGTGCTGATCGCCATCTACCTGTTCGAACAGATTCATGGCCGGATGCGCGGTGTCATTTCACTGCTGCTGATTGTGCCGGTGCTGCTGCCGCGCGTGTCGGCGGCCTTTATCTGGAAGTTCATGTATTCGCCGCTCACCGGCATTCTGAGCTGGTTGCTCGGGCTGCTCGGCGTCGACAACACGGCCTTTCTGTCCGACCCGCACCTCGCGTTGTATGCCGTGGCGCTCGTCGACATCTGGCAGTGGGGATTGTTCTTCGCGGTCGTCGTGCTGAAGCTGCTGGAGACGCTGCCGCCCGAACCGCTCGAAGCCGCGCGGCTCGATTAC
Source organism: Paraburkholderia bryophila (assembly GCF_013409255.1). Classification (NCBI taxonomy): domain Bacteria; kingdom Pseudomonadati; phylum Pseudomonadota; class Betaproteobacteria; order Burkholderiales; family Burkholderiaceae; genus Paraburkholderia; species Paraburkholderia bryophila. The sequence continues at coordinate 604,932 of NZ_JACCAS010000001.1, read as the reverse complement.
GCGCGTACGTGGCAGGTCTACGCGTACATCGCGTTGCCGATGCTGAAGGTGCCGATCATGAGTCTGGTCTTCATCAAGATGGTCGAATCGCTGCGCTCGTTCGATCTGGTCTATGTGATGACCAAGGGCGGACCGGGCATCACCACGGAAACGCTCGACATGTACGCGTATTCGCAAGGAATCGGCTTGTCCGGGAAAGTGTCCTATGCGTCGAGTATGGCCGTGCTGATGATGGTGGCGACCACGCTGATTTTCACTTTCATCTGGAAGCGGGTGAACAAATGGGAAGACTGATTTCTCGCGGCGCTGCGTGGTCGTTCGGCCTGGCGCTTGCGCTGGTGGCCGTGTTTCCGATCTTCTGGGCGTTCCTCAATTCGCTGAAGAACCTGCTCGACATCGTCACGCCGACGCCGCGTTTCATCTTTACGCCGACGCTCGACAACTACCGCCAGGTCGTGTCGAGCCCCGAGGTGCTGATCGGACTGGGCAATAGTTTGTCGATCGTGGGTTTCGCGGTGCTGCTTGGTGCGTTGCTCGGCGTGCCTGCTGCCTATGTGATTGCGCGGTATCACGTGCCGGGCAAGCGCGACATTCAGTTCTTTCTGCTGTCGCTGCGGTTCTTGCCGCCGGTGGCGGTCGCGATTCCGTTGATTGCGATCTGGGTCGATCTGGGCTTGTACGACACCAAACTTTCCATGGTGGTGACGTATCTGCTGGTCACGCTGTCCACCATCACCTGGCTGTCGATCCCGGTGTTTCAGCGTCTGCCGCGCGAAGTCGAAGAGGCGGCCACGCTGGATGGCTACGGCCCGTACGGCGTGTTCTGGCGGATCGCGTTGCCGATCAGCGCCACCACGCTGATGGGCGGCATCGTGTTCAGCTTCGTGCTGGTCTGGAACGAACTGATGATCGCGCTGGCGCTGACTTCGTCGAGAAGCGCGACGCTGCCGGTGGTCGCGTCCGCGTTCACGTCGCTCGGGCAGGAAGTGCCGTGGGGCGTGATCAACGCGTCCACGGTGCTGCTCGCGTTACCTCCGATCATTTTCGTCGGCGTGCTGAGCCGGCTGTTGAACTCAATGCTCAAAGGCAAGTAAGGAGAATGTTTTGAAAGCCCTCGTACTCGAAGAAGCGCGCCAGCTCGCGCTGCGCGATATCGATCTGCCGCTCGACGTCGGCCCGCGCGACGTCAGGATCAAGATTCATACGGTCGGCGTGTGCGGTAGCGACGTGCATTACTACACGCATGGGCGCATCGGTCCATTCAAGGTCGAAGCGCCGATGGTGCTCGGTCATGAAGCGTCCGGAACGGTGGTTGAAACCGGCAGCGAGGTCACGCATCTGCGGGTGGGCGACCGCGTCTGCATGGAGCCGGGCGTGCCGCAATTCGATTCGCCCGCGACGATGCGCGGTCTCTACAACCTGGACCCCGCCGTGCGTTTCTGGGCGACACCGCCGATTCACGGCTGTTTGACGCCGTATGTGGTGCATCCGGCGGCCTTCACGTTCCGGCTGCCGGATAACGTGTCGTTCGCGGAGGGCGCGATTGTCGAGCCGTTGTCGATCGGCTTGCAGGCCGCAAAGAAGGCAGCCATGAAACCCGGCGACGTCGCTGTCGTGATCGGCGCCGGCACGATCGGTGCGATGACCGCACTGGCCGCGTTGGCGGGCGGCGCATCGCGCGTGATTCTCGCTGACGTGATCAAGGAAAAACTGGCGCTGTTCGCCGGCAATCCGGCCGTGACAACAGTGAACGTACGCGAGCAGAAGCTGACCGACGTCGTTCAGGACGTCACCACAGGCTGGGGCGCCGACGTCGTGTTCGAAGCGAGCGGCAACGCGAAGGTCTACGACGATCTGTTCGATCTACTTTGCCCCGGCGGCTGCGCGGTGCTGGTCGGCATGCCGGTCGACCGTGTGCTGCTCGACGTCGTCGCGATGCAGGCGAAAGAGGCGCGCCTCGAATCGGTGTTCCGTTACGCGAATGTATTCCCGCGTGCTCTGGCGCTGATCAGCTCAGGCATGATCGACGTGAAGCCGTTCATCTCGCGCAAGTTCGCGTTCGCCGACGGCCTCAAGGCGTTCGAAGAGGCGGCGGCGGGGCACCCGAACGACGTCAAGATTCAGATCGAAATGGATTGAGCCATGGCCAAAATCGTTTGCAAAGGTCTGACGAAACACTACGACGGCGGCCCGCCGGTGCTGCATCCGCTCGATATGGAAATCGACGACGGCGAGTTCGTCGTCTTGCTCGGGCCGTCCGGTTGCGGCAAGTCCACGATGTTGCGCATGATCGCGGGTCTCGAAGGAATCAGCGGCGGCGATCTGGCGATCGGCGAGACGGTGGTGAACGACCTGCCGGCGCGCGAGCGCAACGTCGCGATGGTGTTTCAGAACTACGCGCTCTATCCGCACATGACGGTGTACGACAACGTCGCGTTCGGTCTGCGCCGCCTCAAGGTGCCGGCGGCGGAGATCGATCGTCGCGTGCGTGAAGTGGCCGCGATGCTGAACCTCGACGCGTTGCTCGATCGCAAACCGCGCGCCATGTCGGGCGGGCAGCAGCAGCGCGCCGCGATTGCTCGCGCGATGATCAAAACGCCCGAGGTGTTTCTGTTCGACGAGCCGCTGTCCAATCTCGACGCAAAGTTGCGAGCGCAACTACGCGGCGACATCAAGCGTTTGCATCAGCGCCTGAAAACCACCACGGTGTACGTGACGCACGATCAACTCGAGGCCATGACGCTCGCCGATCGTGTGATCCTGATGCGGGGCGGACGGATCGAGCAGGCCGGTACGCCGTCCGATCTTTACCATTTCCCGCAGACGCTGTTTGCCGCAGGCTTCATCGGCACACCGGCGATGAATCTCGTCGCCGGTGTGGTCGAACGAATCGGCGACACCTGTTTCGTCGATGTGCAGGGCGAGCGTTGGCCGCTCGCCGGTGCGCGTTTTGCCGGATTGCAGCGCGGCCAGGCGGTGAAGCTGGGGATCCGGCCGAACTATCTGAAGCTGGCATCCGCCGAACAAGAACCCGGCATGCTCGGGCTTAGCGGCAACGTCGAATTGATCGAACTGCTGGGCGCGGAAGCACTCGTCACGTTCAATTTTGCCGGCGAGCGGATGGCCGCGCTGATCCCGGCGAGCGACTTGCCGCAACGCGATAGCGTGGTAACGTTCGAGTTCAAAGTCGCCGACCTGCACGTTTTCGATGCGAGCACGGAGCAGAACGTCTCCTTGCCCGTTGCGCAGCGCACCGTGCAAAAGTTCGGCAGTGCGCCGCATCAGGACGCGAACGTGCAGGGCGCGGCTTTGCACTGACCGATAAGCGCGGCGTCGAGACGGCCGAGGAGGAGAGACGGTATGAATCCAGACCTGGAGTTGGTGCACACGCGGCGCGATGAGTCGTTTCGCGCGTGGGCGCACGATTACCCGCATACGGTGGCCAAATGGCACTTTCATCCGGAGTATGAGATTCATGTGATCCGGGCGTCGACCGGCAAGTTTTTTGTCGGCGATTTCATCGGCGATTTCACGCCGGGCAACCTGGTGATCACCGGACCGAATCTACCGCATAACTGGATCAGCGAAGTGGGCGAGGGCGACACGGTGCCGTCGCGCGACGTGGTGCTGCAGTTTTCGCGCGACGCGGTCGAGCGGATGGCGGCCGCGTTCACCGAACTGCATGCGATCGTCGGCCTGATCGACGACGCCGCGCGCGGCATTCAGTTTCCGGATGCGGTGGGTCTGGCGATTGCGCCGAAGATGCTGGAACTGGCCGTTTCGCACGGTTGTCGCCGCGTCGAACTGTTGATGTCGATCTTCGACCGCCTGTCGTCGTGCAGCGAGCGCAGGTTGCTCGCGGGGCCTTCGTACGATGTCAACGCGCATCGCTACATGCAGTCCACGATCAATCAGGTGCTTTCCTACATTCAGCAGAACCTGCCCGGCACGTTGCGCGAAGCGGATGTCGCCGAGCTGGCCGGGATGAGCGTCAGCACGTTCACGCGCTTTTTTCGACGGCACACCGGCTGCACCTTCGTGCAGTACCAGAACCGGTTGCGTATCAACGAGGCGTGTGAATTGCTGATGTGCTCCACGCTTAGCGTGACGGAGATCTGTTATCGCGTCGGCTTCAATAATCTGTCGAACTTCAATCGTCAATTCCTGGCAACGAAGGCGATGCCGCCGTCGAAATTTCGCGCGCTGCATCAGCTCAACGAACACATGATCGCGGCTTGACCTTGCACCTGTCTGCATGACATGACGGTTAGGCTGCCAACACGAGGACGACACTCTTGACCTTCCTTGGCATCGACCTCGGCACCTCCGAGGTAAAAACACTCCTCACCGACGACGCGTCGACGACGATCGCCACCGGTAGCGCGCGACTCGACGTCGAGCATATTCATCCGCATTGGTCCGAGCAGAGCCCGCAGGCGTGGTGGCATGCAACACTCGATGCGATCGCGCAGGTGCGGGCCGCCGATCCTGGCGCTTTTGCCGCGCTGCGTGGGATCGGTTTGTCCGGGCAGATGCATGGCGCGACTTTGCTCGATCGCGCGGGCCAGGTGTTGCGTCCGGCGATTCTGTGGAACGACACCCGCGCGTTTGCCGAATGTGTGGAACTCGAAGCGCTGGTGCCCGAGTCGCGTTCGATCACCGGCAATCTGGCGATGCCGGGCTTCACCGCGCCGAAACTGTTGTGGCTGTCGAAGTACGAACCGGCCGTGTTCCGCGCCGCACACAAGGTGTTGCTGCCGAAAGACTACGTGGCGTGGCGGTTAAGCGGCGAATTCGTGTCCGACATGTCCGATGCGTCGGGCACGCTGTGGCTCGATGTCGCGAAACGCGACTGGTCGGACAGGATGCTCGCGGCGACCGGTTTGTCGCGCGAGCATATGCCGAGGCTGGTGGAAGGCAGCGACGCGGCGGCGCAGTTGCACGACGGATTGCGGCGCGAATGGGGCATTGCGGGCCCCGTGACGCTGTGCGGTGGCGCGGGCGATAACGCGGCGAGTGCGATCGGCATGGGCGTCGCCGATGCGGGCAGTGCGTTTCTGTCGTTGGGAACGTCGGGCGTGTTGTTCGCCGGGACCGACCGGTTCGCGCCGAATCCCGCGCAGGCGGTGCATGCGTTCTGTCATTGCTTGCCGGAGAGGTGGCATCAGATGAGTGTGATTCTGTCGGCGGCGTCGAGTCTGGCGTGGTTGTCCGACTTGCTTGGGAAGGATGTTGTCGAGTTGGTCAGTTGCGCGGAGAGGGCGGATGCGCAGAGGGCGCCGTTGTTTTTGCCGTATCTGAGCGGTGAGCGGACGCCGCACAACGATGCAAATGCGAAGGGCGTGTTCTGGGGTTTGACGGGCGCGCATGGTGACGCCGACCTCGCGTATAGCGTGATGGAAGGCGTGGCGTTCGCGATGGCCGATGGGTATGCGGCCTTGCAGGGCGCGGGGACTTCGTTGGAGACCGCGTCGTTTATTGGCGGTGGCTCGCGTAGCCGGTTTTGGGCGACGCTGTGTGCGACCGCTACGGGGGTGGCGATGCGGCGGCATCAGGGTGGGGATGTCGGCGCCGCTCTGGGGGCTGCGAGGTTGGCGCGGTTGGCGGTGACGAAGGAGAGTGTGGGGTTGGTTTGCACGGCGCCGGCGACGCTTGAGGTTTGTGAGCCGGACGCGGACGGGCGGACTTTGGCCGAGGATCGGCTAGGGCGGTATCGCAGGATTTATGCGGCGCTTAAGGATGAGTTCGCAAGGTAGGTCGTGCACCCCTTCGTTGGCCGCGCAAGGGGTAATCCCGCGCCGCGGCAGTTTGGCGCTTTTCAGAAACGCTACTTTGGCTAACTATGCTTCCTCACATAGCGGGTCAGGGGATTAATCGGGAGACATCTCATTCCTTCTGGCCGTAGCAGAAATTTTGCGCGCCAGGAGGCGAGATGAAAGCAATAAGGACGACCCATCTATTCGCGGTTCCGTTGTTGTTAAGCGGACTGATCATTCCCATGACCGGTGCAAATGGCATGGATATCAACCGCTCACCAGTCGCAGCGGTGTTTGACCAATTCGACTCGAAGAAATTGAGCGGCATAAGCTATATCGGCGGATCAAATGCAGATGACTTCGGGAAGCTGTCGAGCATCAGGAAAATGGTTCTGGACGAAGGGCGACGGTATTTTGTTGATCTGGGCGGTCTGAGCGAATCCCAAAAGAAAAATATAAAACAGGCCATTCAGGATAATCTGGGGGTTAGTTTTGAGGCAGATTGGCTGTTCGTTGGGCGGCATAAAAATAATCTGATTTTCACTCCACTGCGGAGTCTTGATGATGCCGCGCTCAAGGTCGCGGTGAATCGCGCAGGCAAACCGACAGGCTCATCTGCGTATGGACGGAACCCAACGTCCGAGGATCAAGCGACGCTGCCTCATGTGGCATTTTACGTTGATGTCAATCGCCCGATTCGTGACTGGGAATGTACCTTTCCGAACTCGCAGTTCTGGGAAAGAGGCAGTCGTACATTTTGCAATAACGGCAACATCTCGCTGGTTTACCGCGTCAATTTGATGCGCTCGCTGGCGTTTGGCCTGGGAGGATCGGCAACGCCGGATGCCAAACTGGTCAGAATCTCGCTCGACGAGGAGTCTGGCGGGGCGGGGATTCAACTGAATGATAGAAATCTGAGCTGGAGGGAAGCTCACACGGGCCGTACCGTTGTGGATGGATGGACTAACAGTCACTCAACAGATGCGATTGCAAAAGATTATAGGTTCACGATCAACGCAGTTGACGTCTCTGGAAATGGTCAACAATCCGCATCAATTCTCAAAACATTTCCGGCCTCGAATTTCAATGCAAACTACGAACATACCGAAGTTTCCGGCTTTCAAATTGGTGTTGGCGGAAAGGATGAATCTAACAGAAGTGCTCCGAAGATAAAACTCGAACCTCAGTTTTCTTACCGGCAGGAGCTAACTTTACGTTATAAAACAGAGGACTATCGCATTTTGAGGTCGTCGTCCGATTCAAGCAGGGTTTCATTTATATGGGAGCGGCAACAATATCCCACGGCTGAATCGCTTCTTAACGTCGCGACCAGTCCGGTCTGGGACACCCTGTATCCTATCGACTCTAAAAAAATTAGTGCGCTTAGTTATAGGGGGATTACGCCTAATTTCGACGTCATCTACAGGGCCGCGCCTGCCGCGAAAGGCGTCACGAGATTTTACATAGACTCGTCGGTCAATATATGGGCGATCTATGATGCAATTTATCAGCATTTTTACGTAGTCGGCTCTCACAAGTCGTATCAGGCTCAGGAGCAATGGCAGAAATACAGGAGAGTGTCGGAAGTCGTACATTTCGACGTAGACTGGAATCATCCGGTCTTCACCGGGGGGCGCCCCGTCAACATTCAACTGGGTGACCAGAATAATTCCTGCCTCGCGAATGGTTCGCAGGGTAAGGTGATCATTGAAGCTTGCGACCTTAAAAGTAACGCGCAGTCGTTTATTTACGATCAGTACGGCCGCTATGTCAGCGCTGCAAACGCCGGGCAATGCCTCGACGGCAACGACTTGACCTCATTGAAACCATGTAATGCAAGTTTGACTCAACGTTGGGCGTGGAAGGATCAATCCGAAACGCTGGAGAACGAATATGTGGCGGGCAGTTTCCTCGCGCATGACATGCGCAGTAACCAGATGACGCTTGCCAGTCCGGGTGCCTCGAACGTAAGTACGAGGATGCTCACGAAATTTACGGATATCTTCAGCCAGTAGATGGGGCGTTGGAGTGGTTGGTCGAGTGTCGTTATGGTGATGGTGTCCGTTGCAGCGATCAATCGATGTGCGTCGATTCGTACGAACCGGGCTTGCACAGGGGCGGCCTCTGCGAATGGTCTGAGCTCTTCGACTAGTTGATTGTCGGAAGTATCACGCGCGATACGGGCGAGTGCTTTGTCGACTTTCCCCGGAAAGTCGGCTTGATCGCTTTCACTAAGACTGGTGTCGGTGCGCGGTGCAACTCCGCCAGGAATTTTCACGGACTCGAACTTCATAAAGCCAGGTCGTGACCGACGGAGGCTGTACTAGTGTTTTATGTCGCCTCAGACATTCCTTCACGACAGAGCCGCACCAACGTGGAGATTTCTACGCTTATGGACAACCGCCCAGCGTGTCTCGTCAGTTATTTCGCCGTCTGGAATGCCGCTGATATCGATACCATTCGCAAGCATGTTACCGATGCCATCGAAACACTCGGGCGTATCGATGCTTTACTGCGGCAGGCGGGCAGCAGCAACTCCCTGTTCGCTGCACGGTGCAGGCGACGCTCGGATTGCCGGAGTTGCTGGTCGAATTTAGTGTGAGGGCTTCGGTTTAGCGAATCTTGATAAAGATCGATGCGTGGATGTCTCCGCCGGTCTCTCGGCCGCATCAGCCTTGACAGCGGTTATTCACCGGCTAATTGTCACAGGCAAGTTTCTTGCTGCGGCTTGGCATCGTTGTCCAACATCGCCGAAGCGAATCCACATGCGCCTGCTCAATCGTCTCGTTGCCTCAATGATGTTGCCGCTCGCCGCCTGCGCGATTGGACCGTCAAGTTCAAATGATCCCGGATTTGGTGTCGCGCCCGACATACCGGCCGCAGAAACAAGATTCATTCCGATGGTTAACATCGCGCCAGTGGAGGAGCGGCCGGCCGGCTTCAGGCCTAAGCCTCCCGAAGGCTTCACGGTCACGAAGTTTGCTGGCGCTCTGGCACACCCACGATGGCTGTACACCTTGCCTAACGGTGACGTTCTGGTTGCGGAAACCGACGCCCCCAAAGAGCATGACGAGGGAAGCGGCATATTCGGCTGGATCAGACGACAGGTCATGAAGCGCGCTGGGGCAGGAGTGGCCAGTCCCGACCGTATCGTTCTGTTGCGTGCCACGAACGGCAGTGGCGTCGCCCAGATGCAAACCGTCTTTCTCAGCGGCCTGCACTCGCCGTTCGGAATGGCGCTCGTGGGCGACGCGCTCTATGTGGCAGACACGGACGCCTTGCTGCGTTTCGACTATACGACGGGCGCGACGCAGATCGCCAGCCCTGGGCGCAAGGTCGCCGATTTGCCAGCGGGCCCAATCAATCATCATTGGACGAAAAATGTTGTCGCGGACCGCACTGGCAAGCATCTCTACATCACGGTCGGCTCAAACAGCAATGCGGGCGAGAATGGCATCGGAGCGGAATCGGGCCGCGCGCGAATCCTTGAATTCGATGTGGATACCGGGCGCTTGCGACCGTTTGCGACGGGGTTGCGCAACGCCAACGGTCTCTCGTGGCAACCGGAAAGCGGAGCGCTGTGGACGGCGGTCAACGAGCGGGACGATCTCGGCAACAATCTTGTTCCGGACTACATGACCCAGGTAAAGGAGGGCGCGTTTTATGGCTTTCCTTATAGCTATTATGGTCAGCATGTCGACACGCGAGTCAACCCGCAACGCCCCGATCTGGTCGCGACGGCCATCGCTCCGGACTACGCACTCGGAAATCATACGGCTTCCTTGGGGCTGGTGTTTTACGACGGGAGGTTGTTTCCGGCGCACTACTGGGGCGGCGCGTTCGTGGGGCAACATGGGTCTTGGAATCGCAAGCCGCGCACGGGTTACAAGGTGATATTTGTGCCCTTCATTGACGGGAAACCTGCTGGCGTTCCGGAGGACTTTCTGACCGGCTTTCTTACCGCCGATGGCCATGCCGTGGGCCGTCCCGTTGGCGTCGCGCTGGATGCGCGAGGCGCCCTTCTTGTGGCGGACGACGTCGGTAATGCCGTCTGGCGAGTCGCACCGCGATAGCCACGTCCGCAGTTTTTTCATGCCTGGTTCTCAACGCCACAAGTTCCGCGCTGTTGCAGCGTTGTGTACCGGGGCGGTCGCGGCGACTACTCCGGTAAGAATTTTCGGAGCCACGTCCCTCCCATCGAGGAAGTAGGCTTGGCGATGTATTAGCGCACGGAAAATTCAACGACGCCGGCGAGCGCACAAATGAGCACCACGGCAAACGGCGGCATCTTCCATCGTGTCAACAGCAAAAAACAGAGCGCGGCGATAGCGAAGTCGAGTTCGGAGAGCACCGAGCTGATCCAGACGGGTGAGTAAAGCGCGGTTGCCAGCAAACCCACTATGGCGGCGTTGACTCCGTTCAACATTGCCGCGGTGGTGGGGTGTGTGCGAAGACGCCGGTAGTAAGGCAGGGCTGCGATCACGAGAAGCAATCCCGGCAGAAAGATAGCCACGGTGGCGAGTGCTGCTCCGGCCCAGCGATGCGTGGGCGCCGAGATAGTCCAGCCAAGGAACGCGGCGAAGCTGAACAGAGGTCCCGGTACCGCTTGCGAAGCGCCGTAGCCTGCCAGAAAGTCACTCGGCGAGATCCATCCCGTTGCGACGACGCGCTGCTGCAATAGCGGCAGGACAACGTGGCCACCGCCGAATACAAGCGCGCCGGAACGATAAAACGCATCGAACAGCCGGACGCCAGGCATGTCGTGCAACGTCAACATCGCGGGCAGGCCAAACAGCAGAATGCAGAACGTCGCGAGCGCGAGCAAGCCGCGCACGCGCGGAGCCGGCAAACGGCCGACTTCCGGATTCAGGACGCTATCGTTTCGAGCGATCTGGGTCCGGCAAAAGACGGCGCCGAGCAATGCCCCAAGCGCAATGACAAGCAACTGCGAATAGACCGTCGGGTGGATCGCCAGCACTGCCATCGCCAATACAGCAATTGCCGACCTCGGACGGTCCGGACATAGGCGCCTTCCCATATCCCATACCGCCTGTGCGACGACCGCGACTGCCACCAGTTTGAGCCCGTGAATCAAGCCTTGCCCAACCGGGCTTTGCGCGTGAGGGGCGAGGGAAGCAAAAGCGATGAGCAGCAGTGCCGACGGCAGGGTGAAGCCGCACCAGGCGGCAAGTCCTCCCCATCCACCGGCGCGCATCAGCCCGATGGAGAATCCGACCTGGCTGCTTGCGGGACCTGGTAGCAGCTGACACAGTGCGACCAGGTCGGAATAGCTTTGATCATCGAGCCAGCGCCGCCGCTCCACGAACTCGCGACGAAAATATCCCAAGTGTGCGACTGGGCCACCGAACGAGGTTAAGCCAAGCCTCAGAAAGATCGAGAAAACGTCGAGTATGTCTTTTACCCGGCGGGGCCTCGATGCTGCGTCGGATGGAGATGCCATATCTCGCCATGTGTGAACGATCGCGCGCGCATCTTATCTTGCCGGAAGATGGCGAGTCGTGGGTGTGTTCGCTATCGGAGAAGATCGGGGACGTCGAGCGTTTCGATCAGACCGCTTTAAAGCGCATTGAAAAGATTGCCGACGCCGGACGCTACGCCCATCGATAGCGCGCTCCAGAAAGTCACCCTTAACATGCCGGGCACTATTCGGGCACCGCCGACACGCGCCGCCACACCACCCAGTACCGCAAGAGAAACGAGCGAAGCGGCGGCGATACCCGGCATGATCAACTGACCTGGAAATACGGCGGCGACGAAGAGCGGCAACGCCGCGCCGACGGCAAAACTGCATGCGGACGAGGCAGCGGCTTGCAGCGGTCTGGCGGTGGTGATTTCCGTGATGCCGAGTTCGTCGCGAGCGTGTGCGCCGAGCGCGTCGCGAGCCATAAGGGCGTCTGCGACCTGTCTGGCCAGCGCTTTCTCTAGCCCGCGCCGCTCGTAGATGGCCGCCAGCTCGCGATGTTCACGTGGGCCGTCGTTATCGAGTTCCGCCCGCTCTTCGGCTAACGCCGCTTTTTCGGTATCAGCTTGCGACGACACCGAAACGTATTCGCCAGTCGCCATGGACATCGCGCCGGCGATCAATCCCGCCACACCGGTCAATAGAAGATTGCCGTGAGACGAGTGTGCCGATGCGACGCCGATGATTAAACTCGCTGTCGAGACGATGCCGTCATTGGCCCCTAGCACCGCTGCACGAAGCCAGCCGACCGAACTTAATCTGTGGGGTTCTCGATGTCCTTTCGGCATAGCTTCGATCTTACGCGTGCACTCCGGTTAAATGGCGGCACAACACCCTCACGGCAACATCCTGCGCAGGACGCCGTCGCGGAGCACGAAGTGATGGAATAGTGCCGCCACGATGTGCAAGCAGATCAGCGCAAAAAGCACCCACGCGAGGACACCGTGCACGTCGCCCATACGGTGACCAAAGGCCGAGCCGGTTGCCGACAGGCCCGGATACGGTACGACGCCGGCCAACCTGACGGTCCAGCCCCGCGACGAAGCATTGATCCAGCCCAGCAGCGGCACGATCAGCAGCGCCGCATAAAGCCCGAAATGGGTGAGGGCCGACGCGGCGCCGAGCAGTGGCGACAGTGCTTGCGGCATGGGTCGGTGGGTGAGCCGCCAGATGACGCGGATAACCATCGCGGTAATCAGCAATGCACCCACGCCGAGATGCCATGCGATCAATCCGACAGGCTGGGTATCTTTGTGCACGTCGGGCATCGTCCATCCGATCACGAACTGCATTGCGACCAGCACCACGATGACCCAGTGGAGCGTACGCGCCACGCCGTCATAAGCAGACCGTTCCCGTGTGGACCATGAAGGCATGAAGTGTCCTCGACTATTTTGGGTTGAATGGCGTGCCGGACAGCAACGGCTTCGGGTGATCCGGCCAACGTCCTGTGTTGCCGACCGATCGCCGTTGCGCTTGTAAGCGGCTCCGCCGTGATGTTAGCTGGGCAATATTAAGGCAATCTGATCACGCGGCGGCCGGATCGCTGAGCAGATCGTTGCCATTTTCCAACCGGCCCGCGAAACGGCGCAGGAATGCGGGTTGCGCATCCACGGTGGCGCTGAAGTCGTACCAGTTGCCGCTATCCGCGAGAGACCAGTTCGTTTCCATGACTCGACCGGGCGCTACGCTGAACGTCCACGGCCCATCCTTGCGATAGGCATTCGATGTCAGCGTGAAGGTGCAGGGCCTGCTGCCGGTATTGGTCAGCGTCAGGCGGATGGCATCGTTCGCGACGTCATAGCGCACGCCGATCTCGGGATTCGCTGCCGGCGTGGCCGCTGTGGCGGCCACCTCGCCCGCGAACAATCTGAGGAAGCCATTCGCGCCACGCAACGCCAGTGTGTACCGGCGGCCAGTCAACATGGAACCACGCCATGAATCCACCACCTCCCGATCCGGGTCGACCGCGTAACGACGCGGTGGATTGGCGGGCGTCGCGAGGTCATACACCGCGAAAGCCGCGCCCTGTGCGCCGCTATTCACGATCGTCAGCCAGAACGCACCGTCGGTCGGATCGACCCGGCCGGTGGCGTGAAATTCGTACGGCAAAGCGCGGGAAGGGCGCGTGCCCGGTTCCTGCCGTGGCATCGACTGGCTGGCAGGAATGATCGGCGTCGGCAACGAACCACATTGCCGGTCGGCCGCCGCCGCGTAGCCGCCGGTATCCGGCAAGCCGGGCCAGTGGGCGTCGGGTTGCCGAAAGTCGAAAGCCGAGGTCAGATCGCCGCAGACCGAACGACGCCACGCACTGATATTCGGGCAATGCACGCGGAAGCGTTTTTCGATGAACTGGATCATCGACGTGTGATCGAAAACCTGCGAACACACGTAACCGCCTTTGCTCCACGGCGAGATGACCGTCATCGGCACACGAAAGCCCAGACCGATCGGCTGGCCCGCGTCGACTTCGCCGCTCGTGGTCATCGTCGCGCGCCCCTCGGTGGCGGAACCGGGCGGCGTCGGCGGCGGGTCGTGATCGAAGAACCCACCCTGTTCATCGTAGTTCAACAGGAACACCGTTTTCGACCAGACCTGCGGATTCGCGACCAGACCCGCCAGCAGTCGCGCGGTCAAATCCTCACCGTCGACCGGAGGATAATTCGCGTGCTCGGAAAGAGGCGTCGGCGCGATGATCCACGAGACCTGCGGCAGGTTGCCCGACGCGACATCGGCCGTGAAGGCCTGGACGATATCCGGCACCGTGGAGAGGCCTTTCCTGTGCAATGGGCTACCCACTGGCGCGACCTTGAAGTTCTGAAACCAGGCAAGCGCGTTGTCGTCGAAGTTGTCGGGCTCCTGATAGACCTTCCAGTTGATATGCGCGGCTTCGAGGGTCTCGGCGAAGGTCGGCCAGCTGAACCCCGGCGTCGGTTCGAGGTTGTTCAAGGTCGCCGGCTGTCCCACCGACAATCCGTCGCTCCCGCTGAACACGTGCAGGCGATTCGGATTGGTCTGCGTCATGACCGACGCGTAATACTGGTCGCAGATCGTGAATGCATCGGCGAGCGCGTAATAGAAGCTCAGATCGCTGCGCGCGAAATAGCCCATGCCGAGACGCGGCGGGCGTGCCGTGTTCCATGCATCGTAGCGGCCTTGATTCCACAAGGCTACGTCGATCGCGTAGTTCATCGCGGGGGCGTCCACGCACATCGCGCGGGTAGTCGTCGAATCGAGGTGGAAAGGGAGGATATAGCCGGCCTGATTGGCGGGGTAAGGCTGCATCCAGACCGGCTTGCCGCTTGGCAGTGTGATCGCCATGCGGTCGTTGAAGCCGCGCACTCCACGCAGCGTTCCATAGTAGTGATCGAACGCGCGGTTTTCCTGCATGAAAATAACAATATGCTGGATGTCGTCGATCGTGCCGGTCGTTTTCTCGGCCGGTGTCGCGAGTGCGTCGCGGATTAGCGCCGGCATGATCGAGGCCGCGGCGGAGGCCGCGACCGAGCGAGCGGTAAGGCGCAGAAACTGACGTCTCGGATTTGATATTTTCATTGGGCCGCCCCCGATAACACCCGGCACGCATCCATGCCGGACATAGCGCGCGCCGTCGACCTGGACACCCGTGCTAAGCCAAGCATAGTTCCAGCAAGACAGTTTGAGAATAGAGATTAACTGCTATGGGATGCTGATTGAATAAACAAAAATTATTTTCATTTACTCGGGCGTATCAGGACGCTAACCGACGTTGATTTTGTCGGCGACCGCAGGCTGGACGGTTCATTCTCCCGTATCGCTCATCGTTTCCTGCCTGCGGCCGGACTTCTTATGCCCTGCGCAAATTGTCTTCGCCGGTCAGCGGGATTGCGCTCATCGACGCAACCGTACCGGTCGGCAGCACGGTGTGCCCGTGGGTTTCATTGATGATTTCCGCCGCCGAGAGGTAGAAGGCCAGCAGCGCGGTAATCAGCCCAAGGTAGCCACCGAAATGATGCAGCCAGACGAGACCGGTCCATTCGCTGGCGGCCAGCACAAAGAAAGTTAGCCACAGACTTAGAAATACGCATTGCAGCGCACGGCTTGCGCGCCACGTCGCGACCCACATGTACAGCGTGAATACGCCCCACAGGAACAGATACCAACCGATGAAGGCAGCGGGCACCGTGCCATGAAAAAACAGGATAAAAAGTGCAAGCGACCACCAGAACGCGCCATAGCTCACGAAGGCGGTCGCACCGAACGTGTTGCCGCGCGGCATTTCCATCAATCCGGCGATGATCTGTGCCGTGCCGCCATACACGAAAGCGACGGCGAGCACCATGCCCATCGATTCGCCGCCGAACCAGCCGGCGTTGATCATGCTAAGCAACCATGTCGTCAGCGCAAAACCGGCGAGACCGAGTGAAGCGGGGTTGGGAGCCTTGATGTTCATCATGACATTCTCCATTCTGCGTAAAAAGAGCGCGGGCGGGTGGGGCAGGCATGCCTGCGGCAGCCGCCTTGCAATATCGAGGTAGTAAATGAGCGTGGCGGCGCTCAGACGGCGTCGGCGAATTGCGAAATGACGGCCGGGTTCTCCACCGACGAGGTGTCCTGCACGATCGCTTCGCCCTTTGCCACTGAGCGCAACAGACGCCGCACCACCTTGCCCGAACGTGTCTTCGGCATCGCTTCGCCGAAGCGAATGTCCTTCGGCTTGGCGATCGGGCCGATCTCCTTGCCGATCCACGCACGCAGTTCGTCGGCAACGCGCTTCGCGTCCGGACCCGTGGGGCGTGCGGTTTTGAGCACCACGAAAGCGACGATCGCTTCGCCGAAGGTGTCGTCGGGCCGACCGACCACGGCGGCTTCGGCCACCGACGGATGCGCCGCCAGCGCCGACTCGATTTCCATGGTGCCGAGGCGGTGTCCGGAGACGTTGAGCACGTCGTCGATGCGTCCGGTGATGGTGAAGTAGCCCGTCTCGCGATCGCGTATCGCACCGTCGCCGGCGAGATACAGCTTGCCGCCGAGTTCCTCGGGATAGTAGCCGTGTCGAAAGCGCTCGGGATTACCCCAGATGGTGCGGATCATTGACGGCCAGGGTTTGCGGATGACCAGCACGCCGCCCTGGCCGTTGGGCACTTCCTGCCCGCTTTCGTCGACGATCGCCGCGTCGATGCCGGGCATTGGCAACGTACACGAACCCGGCACCAGCGGCGTCGCGCCCGGCAACGGCGAAATCATGTGGCCGCCGGTTTCGGTCTGCCAGAACGTGTCGAGCACCGGACAACGGCCGCCGCCGACATGCTGTGCATACCATGTCCATGCGCTCGGATTGATTGGTTCCCCCACGGTGCCGAGAATGCGCAGACTGCTCAGATCGTAGCGGCGTGGATGGACCGTTTCGTCGCTGTCGGCCGCCTTGATAAGTGAGCGGATCGCTGTCGGCGCGGTGTAGAAAATGCTCACCTTGTGCCGCTCGATCATTTGCCAGAAGCGTCCGGCGTCGGGATAGGTGGGTACGCCTTCGAAGATGACCTGGGTCGCACCGACCGCGGTCGGTCCATAGCAGATGTAAGTGTGTCCGGTGATCCAGCCGATATCGGCCGTGCACCAGAATACGTCCGCGGGCTTGATGTCGAACGACCATTTCATTGTCACCGCGGCCCACAGCAGATAGCCGCCGGTGCTGTGCTGAACGCCCTTCGGCGCACCCGTCGAACCGGAGGTGTACAGCACGAACAGCGGGTGTTCCGCGCCGACCCATTCCGGCTCGCAGGTGTCGGGCTGGTCGCGTTCGAGTTCGTGCAGCCACGCGTCGCGCCCGGCGATCCATGGAATCCGGCCACCGGTGCGGCGATAGATCGCGACGGTTTTCACGGCTTCGGTGCCGCTCATGGCGAGGGCTTCGTCGACGATGCTTTTGAGCGGCAGCGTCTTGCCGCCGCGCACCTGTTCGTCGGCCGTGATCACGGCCACCGCGCCCACGTTGACGAGCCGCTCATGCAGCGATTTGGCCGAGAAGCCGCCGAACACCACCGAGTGAGGCGCGCCGATCCGCGCACAGGCCTGCATCGCGACGACGCCCTCGATCGACATCGGCATGTAGATCACGACCCGGTCGCCCTTTGTGACGCCGCGTGCGCGCAGCGCGTTGGCGAGCCGGCATACACGGTGATAAAGCGCCTCATAGGTGATGCGGGTGATGACGCCGTCGTCCGCCTCGAACACGATCGCCGTTTTGTCGGCGAGGCCGTTCGCGAGGTTGCGATCGAGGCAGTTGTACGAAGCGTTGAGTTCGCCGTCTTCAAACCATTTATAGAATGGCGCGTTGCTGTCATCCAGCACTTGCGTGAACGGGCGGCGCCACGCGAGGTGCTCGTTGGCAAGACGGGCCCAGAAGCCTTCGTAATCGGTTGCGGCTTCGGCCACCAGGGCGCGGTACGCATCCATGCCGTCGATCGCCGCGTGCTCGATCGTGGGGATGCGCAGCGGCTCGGTGCGAACTGGAGCGGATTCAAGGGTGGACATGCAATGTCTCCTCACAGGATAGTCAAGGACGCGACGACGTCGGACGCGGGTCGATCGCTGGAAGGCTCTTGGTGGCCGTGATACCGCTGCCGCGTGCTGTGGTTAGCGGCGCGGGTAGGGTGATGGATGCATGGCGGAAGGGTTTGGGGTAACGTCCGCGATGAATCAGCGTGGGTGTAGATGCACTATGACCGCGCCGCTGATTGCGCCGTTGATCGATATCAAGCGATCCCGGCGAAACGCGTGGGCATCCGCGTATACGCCGACGCGTTGCCGCAGCGTTGCCGTGAGCGACGGCGTGCCATACGACGTGGGCTGGTCAGACTTTGACTTTGCTCGCCGTCGCTGTCTGGTCCGCGACCGTCGGCACGTCATTGGAAACGGCGCGCGGCGCCGCCTCGTTCCGGGCACAAGGTTCGAGCCGCAAGGCGCCCCATCCGAGCGGTGCGAAGACCCGGCCACCCGCGAGTTCGACCTGCTCGACAAACCGCTCGAGCGACGCGCCGGCCATGATGTGAACCGGCGCGTTGCTGATGAAATCCTGCGTGCGCAGCCACGGCGCGTCGCCGCGATTGATTTCGATCACGCTGAGCTGCTTGCCGTAGTCGGCATTGGGCACCTGCAAAGGTCCGTCGAAGGCGACGGTCAGAATCTGCTCGGGGCCGTCGTCGTACGGCAGACCGGCATGCTGCTCATACGGTGCCTGTTCCCAGCCGTCGCCCCATTGCTGATCGAGCGGTAAGCGCGTGAAATAGGCCCAGGGCGCACGCACGAAACATAGTCCATAGGCGTGGCGTACGCCGTCCAGATCCGCGGTCAGCCCCATATCGCACCTCGTCATCGTGATGGTTGGAAACACCATTCAGCGTGCTTCGTCGTCGGCAAACAGGCCGTTTTCGGGTTCCACGCACGCGTTGTCGACACATTGCACATGCCAGTGGCCGCTCATCAGGGTCCGGCCTGCGTTGCCGCACCATTGAGCACGGCCGGTCTCGCCTTCGAAAGGACCGCCGGGCGTATTCAGATCGAGACCTTCCAGCACGCACCAAGGCGTCGCATCCTGCGGCCCGCACACGAGCGTGTTGCCGGAGTCCACATGCAACGTGCCCCATTCGGGCAACTCGAGCCCGAGATGTCCTTCACGCGACCATCGACGCGTGTCCTTGTCGAGCCACAGGATGACAAACGCCATGGGATTGACGCGGTCGAAGGTGTCGAGGTGGATGGTGAGGCGCATGGGTGGCTCCGTGTGTATCGATTGCAGCCGCGCCAGGCGGCGAGTCCGGTCATTGAGCCAGGACCCACACGATCAGGGTGTGGGCGTCTTCGGCCGTGAGCGGGCCGCCGCGATCCGGCGGCAGCGGCATGGCGGTATCGCCCCAATGCGCCTTGCCTCCTTCTCGCAGTTTGTGTTCGAGCATCAACCGGGCATTCGGCACGTCGCGATAACGTGCCGCGATCTGCTGAAACGAAGGGGCGAGAAAAGGCGCGTCGCGGGTGTGGCAGAACATGCAATGCTGCTGATCGACCAGCGCGGTCGGCTCGGACTGCGCGAGCGCTGCGCTGCTCGCGCTCAGGAACAGTGCGAGCAGCGTCGCGGCGAGATGGGGCAAGGGCACGGCTTTCACGAAGCACACTCCACGAGACGTTCGAGATTCAGTCTACGAGCGAGTGGACCGTTGCGATTGACGCAGGTCAAGTCAACGTTTTTCTGCCAGAAACGCGTGTGAACTGCGGGCTAGGTGTCGTTCGACCCCATCGCACGGTTGATGTGGGTCAATCGGGTCGACCTCGAAGCGGGCGACGCAGCGGCCAGCGGGACTATGCTGGTTACATCGGTGAGCGATGTGTGGCCGCGCTCTGCCTGGCGCGTGCGATGCGCGATAACCGCGGAAGCGCTGGAGGATCACTTCTGCGAGTGAAGCGGCGCTGACGGTGAGGAACATGATTCCAATAGGGCACGTCGCCGTATGATGGTTTGATGACCGTGAATGAAACGGCGAGCTCGGCCAGACGATGGTCTTGCACATGAAGCGAGTGGGCAAAAGGAGGGCGACATGCGCGCGATGGTGTTCGACGGCAACGACTCGTGGCTGCACGATATGCAGGTGCCCGATCCGCAGCCCGACGCGGGTCAACTGCTGATCGACGTCCACGCGTGCGGCGTGTGTCGCACGGACCTGCATCTGATCGACCACGAATTGCCACACCGCAGGCAGCCGGTGATTCCCGGTCATGAGATCGTCGGGACGGTCGCCGCGCTCGGCGTGGGCGTCGCGGGTTTCGCCGTCGGCGACCGGGTCGGTGTGCCGTGGCTCGGCCACACCTGCGGCCAGTGCAGCTACTGCACGAGCGCGCGCGAGAACCTGTGCGACGATCCCGGCTTCACAGGCTATACGCTCGACGGAGGCTACGCCGAACGCACGGTCGCGGACAGCCGTTACTGTTTTCATCTGCCGGCGCAGTATTCCGATATCGAAGCCGCGCCGTTACTCTGCGCGGGACTGATCGGCTATCGCACGCTCAAGATGGCCGGCGACGCGCGGCGCATCGGCATTTACGGCTTCGGGGCAGCCGCGCACATCGTCGCACAGATTGCCCGTCACTAGGGCCGGACGGTGTATGCCTTCACCCGTCCCGGCGACCTCGACAGTCAGCAGTTCGCGCTGCGCCTCGGCGCTGCATGGGCGGGCGCCAGCGACGCGGCGCCGCCCGATGAACTGGACGCCGCCTTGCTGTTCGCGCCCGTCGGCGCATTGGTGCCGCTCGCGCTGAAAGCGGTGGCGAAGGGCGGGGTGGTAGTGTGCGGCGGCATTCATATGACCGACATCCCGTCGTTTCCGTATGCATTCCTGTGGGGCGAACGGCGCGTGGTGTCGGTGGCGAATCTGACGCGCGAAGACGGCGTGGCGTTCATGCGACTGGCTGCGCAAACCCGTCTTCAGATCGCCACGACCACTTACCCATTGGGCGACGCCAACCGGGCGCTGGATGACCTGCGCACGGGTAAGCTCACCGGTGCGGCGGTGCTGTCGATCGGCTGACAGTAAGCTAAAAAATAGCCGACGCCCAGCGTTGCGCTAGATTTCGTCGTCATCGCCGAGCAGCTTGTGGCGCAGCGCATAGCGCACCAGCGCGGCTTCGTGCGGCATCTGCATCTTCTCGAGGATACGGGTTTTGTACGTGCTCACGGTCTTGCTGCTGACACACAACTCGGCGGCGATCTCAGTGATGGTTTGCCCTGCCGCGATGCGGCGGAACACGTCGAATTCGCGATCGGACAGGCGTTGATGAGGCAGCGTGTCAGCGGGTTCGTTCAGGCTTTGCGCAAAGCGCTCGGCCATGGCGAGGCTCACATAGACGCCGCCGGAGGCCACCTTGCCGACCGACGAGACCAGTTCGGCACTGGCGCTTTCTTTGGTGAGATACCCGGAGGCGCCGGCCTTGAAGGCACGCACGGCGTACTGCTGCTCCGCGTGCATGGTGAGCACGAGAATGCGCAGCGCCGGCTTTTCCTCCTTGATCTGCCTGATCAGTTCGACGCCGTTGCGTCCCGGCATCGACAAATCCAGCACGAGTACCTCGGCCGGATGCGAGCGGACCAGTGCGATCGTACTGGCGCCGTCGTTAGCTTCACCGACGACGTCGAACCCGCTCGCATTCTGCAGGATATGACGCAGACCATCGCGCACGAGCGCATGGTCGTCGGCTATCAGCACTCGAATCATCTTTGCGTCTCCCGCTATTGCTCGCCGATTCGTCGGCGTGCCTCTTTGACGCTACTGAGTTTCCCGGCGCGGCTGAAATCGTCCGGCGCGGGGGCAAAAAACCGCCTGCCCCCCATTTTCTGCGATTTGTACGGATCACGCCATGACATCCGGCGCAACGGGTAATCGAAGCCCGTCGTACGGCGCTTGATCGTCATCAAACGTAATTTTGGCGCGAACGGCAGACTGAATTCTCAGGCGCTTTTTAGCGAAGCGCCTTCAGATCGATTCGAGTTTCAGGAGATTGTCATGTACCAACGGATACTCGTCGCCATCGACGGCAGCCAGGCGGCGCAGCTTGCGCTCGAGCAGGCGCTGAACATCGCGGAGGTGGCGGATTCGACCGTGACGGCGGTGTTCGTCGCCGAACATGCCGCGCAAATGATCGACATCGGCACGGGTCGGCTCGACGAATCGGCGCGGACCAAAGCGTCGGCCGAAGCCGCCATGGCCACCCTGGAAGACGCCCGCGCGTTCTTCGAGCAACGCGGCGTGCGCGGGCTGACGCGCATCGTCGACGCGTATGGCGAAGATATCGTGAGCGTGCTGAGCCGTGTCGCGGACACCTGCGAAGCCGATCTCGTCGTCATGGGCACGCACGGCCGGCGTGGGATCGGGCGGTTGCTGCTAGGCAGTGTCGCGGAGGCGTTCGTGCGGCGCGCGAATATGCCGGTTCTACTGGTTCGGCGCGCGCGCGATCAGGATGAAATCCCCTCGGAGCTTTAGTGGCACGGATGCCGCACAGGGGCGGCATAAAAAGCGCCACAAAAAGAAGCGCCCTGAAAAACGGGGCGCTTTAAATTTACGCGTGGGGCTATTTCCGCGTAATGTCTGAACGACCCCGGTGGGCGGTGTCGAGTGGCTAGTGCCGTGTCGGCGGAGTCGTGCACTTCACGACGGTTTGCTCGCCGTGTCGGACGACGGCGCTGTCGTGCCTGAATCAGCTTGAACACAGTGCGAGGAGATCATCAGCACCGGACACTGCGCGACCCGCAGAAAGCGTTCGGCGACGCTGCCGAGCATCATGCGACGGAAGCCTCGCCGGCCGTGCGTGCCCATTACCACCACGTCGGCCTTGAAGTCGGCGGCCGCGCGCTGGATGCAGTGAGCAACGTCGTCGGCGACCGGATCCGCCTCGATGATGCGCGGCGTGCCGCTCACGCCGGCGCGTGCCATGAGTTCGGCGGCTTGCTGGGTCACATGCGCGCCTTCTTCAAGCAGCGCGTCGCGCACATAAGACGGGTCGTAGGCAGGGACGTCGTACGCCATCACCGGCACATCCACGACGAACAGCGGTTGCAGTTGCGCGCCGGCGTCGTGCGCCAGTTGCAACGCCGCACCCAGCGCGTGCTGCGACGTTTCACTACCGTCGATGGCGACCAGAATCTGCTGATACATGACGTCTCTCCTGAAAAATCCTTCCGATGACACGCTGTCAAGCGGCTGCGACCGTCAATGCGACATCAGCACCGGTAAGGTCATCGACTTGAGCACGGCGCGAGTGGCGCCGCCCAGCACCAGTTCCTGCCAGCGGGTATGCGCGTAGGCGCCCATCACGAGCAGGTCCGCTTCGAGCCCGGCGGCGGTCGACAGCAACATGTCGCCGGCCGCGAGGCCTGAGGCGGCCTCGACGTTCCTGATTTCGACGCGAACGCCGTGCCGCGCGAGCACCGCCGCGATGTCGGCGCCCGCGATGGGCGGCTGCGAATCACCGTGCGTGCCGTTCACCGTCACGATCGTGGTAAGCCGTGCCGCGCGCATAAACGGCAGCGCATCGTGCACGGCACGGGCCGCTTCGCGGCTACCGTCCCAGCCGACCATCACATGGTCGCCAGGCAGGGTGACGCTGGTCGCATACGGCACGAGCAGCACCGGCCGCCCCGCGGACATGACGAGGTGTTCCGGGAAGGCGTTGTCGACGTAAGACTCCGGATCATTCGGATTGTCCTGGCCGGCGACGATCAGGTCGGCGCAACGGCTGCGATTTGGCAGCGCGAGGTTGGCCGGCTCGTCGACGGCGATCCATTCGCCCTCCACGCCAGCGCGGCCCAACTCGGCGTGAAACAGACGCTCGAGCGCGCCGCGCCGCTCGGCGCGTAACTGCTCGTGGGTCGCGTAGTAGCTCGCGGTGCCGGCCATGATGGACAACGACCGCGGATTGGGACTGAACACCGCGAATACGCCGGTCAGATGGGCGCCGAACTGCTTCGCGAGATGCAGCGCGACTTCGAGCCGCGGATGGGCGCGCCGGCTCGTGTCCAGATGAACGACGATGGTTTTGTAGCTCATTGCAAACCTCCAGAAGTGGATGGGTGGCGCAAGAACGTGTGGTCCCAGTCTAGGAGCGAACGCGTCCACGGCGTTGATTCAGGTCAATGCAGGTGGCGTTGACCCGGTCACTTCGAACCGCTCGGCACGTTGATTGGGGTGCCCCGCCTGTCGACCTGTTCGCCGCCTTACGGCGCGCTAAACCGGCGCGTGCTGGACCAGATTGGCGCGCAGTGCTTCGGCGAAGCGCCTGAAGGCATGCAACGAGCCCGCGATGCTTTGATAGCGTTCGCGGCCGATCTGTCCGTCGAGCGTAATCAGCATGCCGGCCTCACGGGCCAGCGCGAGGAGCGCGTCGAACTCGCAGGCGTCCGCGTGCTGAGGTTGGGTTGCCGACGCGGTAGCGCAGGGGGAAGAAATAGCGTTCGACATGGCCGGTCTCCTGACGTGTCAACCTCGGTGCGGTTATCGTGGCGCGCTGCGAGGGCAATCCATTGCTGCTGTCTTGAAATTCAGTATTGGTCAGTGCACCGCGGATGCAAATCAGTCTGCGCTGAGCTTGGCGTCAGGTCTGCCGCGCTCGTGTCGGACTTTCCCTACAGACAATGCGGCGCGGGTAACCCCTCGCAACGCATGCCCAATCGATGTCTTGACTCAGGTCAAGCGTCTCAAACCGCGCGAGCCGATGATCCAGTCATCACGCCGATCGTGTATTGCCAGTCCGCCGCGTCACTGCTGCGGGCGACTTCGCGACGGAACCCGCGAGAAAACGCGGAACGCAAGGGAGAGAGGACATGGGAGTCGGCATGCAAATCGTCTATCTCGGCTTTGCCGGGACAGTACAAATCGAGGCTGAAGCGGCTTCGCAGTTAGTACGTCTGGAGCGCTTCAGTCAGGCCATTTCGGGTTGCCATCTGGCGATCGAATCCATCCGCGCGACGAAAGAGTGCAATCGCGTCGACGGCGGTGCGGATGAGGCGCGCGGTCCCTTGTTCGACGCCCGACTCGATCTGATCATGCACAGCGGCGAACTCGTTCCGATCAGACATTGCTTGAACGCGGACGCCGAAGTGGCGATTCACGCAGCATTCGATTCCGCCGAAGCGCAGCTTGCGCGCACGCCGGGTCGTCAACGCTCCTGAGGTACGACGCATCGATCGCCTGAACAATCCCATTTTGTAGTGCATTGCGAGGAGTACGTCATGTACGGAAAAATTCTGGTTGCCGTGGATGGCAGCGAAGCAGCGAAGTGTGCGCTAGACGAAGCGATCCGCATGGCTAAACTGGCGCACGCCAGCTTGACCGCGGTGTATGTAATCGACCAGTCGGCGGCCTTTACCTACGCGGGTGCGTGCGATCCGCGCCTGCTGACCGATGCCGCGCGGCAAGTCGGACGCAGCTTGCTGGACGACGCGCTCGCGAAGATGCAAGCGCTCGACGTGACGGGCGATACCGAAATTCTCGAAACCCAGGGCATTGCCGAAGACATTGCCAGTTGCATCGCACGCTGCGTTGCGCGGCGTGGCGTGGATCTGGTCGTGATGGGTACGCACGGCCGGCGGGGTATGCGGCGGATGGTGCTCGGCAGCGTCGCCGAGCGTTTCGTCCGGCATTCGCCGTGCCCCGTGCTGCTGATTCGGGAACCCACGGTGGCCTGAGCATGGGGGCGCCGGGCGTGACGTCTTCATCGTGACGGCGTGCCGACTGGGACCAGCTAACGCTCACCAGGAGTATCCGGCTCGCCGGCCTGAATCGCGTCGAGCGGAAGGTGAACCGTGATCCGGAACCCCGCCCTCGGCGCGCTGTCGATCAGCACGAACCCGCCGAGCTGCCGGGCGCGCTCACGCATGCCCAGCAGGCCGAGCGAATTGGTCTTGCGCTCGCCGCCCGTGGCGTCGCCGAGGCCGTTGTCTTCAACGCGCACGGTGCAACGGTCCGTGCTCGCCGAGAGGGTGATGCGCACCTCGCTGGCCTGCGCGTGTTTCGCTACGTTGGTCAGCGCTTCCTGCACGATCCGGAAAATCGCGGTGGAAGCCGGCACGGTGAAGATCTTGTGATCGACCTCGATATCGACGTAGGTTTTCACGCCGAACCGGCCCGCAAAGTCGTCAGCCAGCCACTCGAGCGCGGGCGCCAAACCCAGGTCGTCCAGCATCGGCGGCCGGAGGTTGGCCGCGATCCTCCGCAGCGATCCGATCGTATCGTCGATCTGCTGTTGCAGTCCGCGCGTCGCCGCGAGCGCGGGGGAGCCGCCGTTGCCGTCGCTCAATTGGTTTTCCAGCGCGGCGATCCCCATTTTGAGCGCGGTTAGCTGCTGGCCGAGATCGTCGTGCAATTCGCGCGCGATACGCCTTTGCTCCTCCTCGCGTGCGCTCTGCATGCGCACGGCAAGCTCGCTCGCGTGTTCGAGTTCCGCGAGCCGCATGCGTTCGCTCATGTCGCGCGTGACTTTGGCGAAGCCCAGCAACACGCCGGTTGTGTCATATACCGCGGTGATCGCGACATCCGCCCAGAACCGCGATCCGTCGCGGCGCACGCGCCAACCCTGATCTTCCACTCTGCCTTGGGCCGTTGCGACGGCCAGCTCGTGCGCGGGCTTATTGGACGCGATGTCTTCCGGCGTGTAGAAAACCGAGAAATGGCGGCCGATGATTTCGCCGGCTTCGTAGCCTTTGATTTTCCTTGCGCCGCCGTTCCAACTCGCTACCCGACCCGTCGGATCGAGCATGAAGATCGCATAGTCCTGCACGGCATCGATCAGGAGTCGATAGCGGTCTTCGAGCGGCACGTCGGAATCGTTTGCCGTGCCAACCCGCCGTTTAGCCTGGTTCCAATCGAAAATCACCGGCATCTCCCGATGGACTATGCGCGGTGATGGATGAAGCGCCGCGCCTTGAGAACCTTCCTATCATAATCGGCCAGGGCGGTTTTGCAACGAACCGCCGTCCACCTTACGTTCAGGCGGCCCGGCTCGATGGAACGACACCGCGCGGCCCAAGCCGCTCACTGGTATTGACGCAAATCAACGGGTTCGGGCGTGTCGAGCGGATCATCGATATATTGCCCCGTCGCGACCTTGTGCGGCACGCACCCTCGGCGGGCCATTCGCTACAACACACGAAGCGTCTTACGCCGGGGACGGAACCATGTATCACCAAATTCTGTTGGCCGTGGATGGGAGCGATGCGTCGATTCAGGCGCTGCACCAGGCCCTTGACATTGCAACGCTCGCCCAGGCAAGCCTGCACGCCGTCTATGTCGTGCATCCCTGGCAATTGTCGCCGTACGCCGGCTACTACGACCCCGAGGCGCTTCGCAAGGTGCTGCGGGAGGACGCACGAACGGCGTTGGATGTCGCCCGCGCGGCAATGTCCGCGCGTGGCGTGACAGGGACGACGGAGATCGTCGAGGCAGAGAGCGCCGCGGACGATATCGCCAGTTGTCTGCAACGCTGCGCGCAGCGCCATGGCGCCGAGCTGGTGGCAATGGGCACGCACGGCCGGCACGGCGTGAAGCGGGCGATGCTCGGCAGCGTCGCCGAGCAGTTCCTGCGGATTTCCACTTGCCCCGTGCTGCTGGTTCGAGGGATTCACGGGGGCACTGATGGTCGAGACGTCGTATAACCATTTTCTCGTCGTCGTTTCCGTGCTGGTTGCAATCGTCGCGTCGGATACGTCGCTGGAGATGAAGACCCGCGTGAACGCCGCAAGAGGGTGGCAGAAAACCGGCTGGCTTTGCGGCGGAGCGGTGGCGATGGGGGTCGGTATCTGGTCGATGCACTTTACCGGCATGCTGGCCTTCGATCTCCCGCTGTCAATCGGCTACGACGCATCTTTCACCGGCCTGTCACTGGTGATCGCGATCGTATCCAGCGCCTTTGCGCTATGGTTCGTGGCCGGCTCGCGATATTCGCCGGCCCGGCTCGGCTGGGGCGCGCTTCTGATGGGCACCGGCATCGCGGCATGCACTACGCGGGAATGGCCGCGATGCAGATCGAACCGGGCATCCAGTACGACCTGCGGCTCGTTGCGCTGTCCGTGAGCGTCGCGGTCGGCGCGTGCGGGCTCGCGCTATGGATGGCGTTCCGCCTGAAACAGCGCTCGCGTCATGCGGTATGGATGCGGGCGGGCGCCGCTGTGTTGATGGGGAGTGCGATCGCGGGGATGCACTATATCGGCATGGCGGCGGCCAGCTTTCCGACCGGCAGCCGCTGCACGGCCTCGGCACTGGCAAAGGGCAGTAGCTGGCTGAGCGTCGCGGTCGTCGCCGGCGGGTTTGCGGTCATGGCGATCGCGAGGGTGAGTGCCGTCCTCGACCGGATCGGCAAGGCGCTTGCCCTCAAGCTGGCGGCTTCGCTCGCCGACGCCAATGAAAGTCTCACCTACGTGTCCTTGCACGATCCGCTGACGCAACTCTCCAATCGCAGCCTGCTGGAGGACAAGTTGCGACATACCATGCGCGGCGTCCCGAATGCCGAACCGGCGCTCGCGGTGCTGTTCATCGATCTGGACAACTTCAAAAGTGTCAACGATGCATACGGTCACCAGGCGGGTGATGCGCTGCTCGTGGAAATGGCGCAGCGCATCGCGGCCTTGTTCACCGCGTCGGACACGGTCGCGCGGTTCGGCGGAGACGAGTTCGTCGTGGCCGCGCGATTCGACAGCGTCGGTCAGGCCATGTTGTTCGCCGACTGCATTCTGGCCGCCGCGAGGCGGCCTTTCAACGTCGAAGGAGAGCCGTTGCGGCTGTCGGTGAGCGTCGGCGTGGCGCTGTATCCCGGCGATGGCGAAAGCGTGCACGAAGTGATTCGCAACGCAGACGCAGCCATGTACCAGGCAAAGGCGCAGGGCCGCGACAGACAATGCTTCTTCGACCCGTCGATGACCGCCCACGCGAAGGTGCATCTTGCGATGGTCCAGGAGCTTCGCACCGCGCTCGAGCGACATGATTTCGTGCTGTTCTACCAACCTCAGATGAGCGTCACCTCCGAGCGAACGGTCGGCGTCGAGGCGCTGCTTCGCTGGCGCCATCCGTCACGCGGATGGGTCGCGCCGAGCGAATTCCTGCCGCTCGCGGAGCGATTTGGACTGATCGTGCCGCTCGGCTCGTGGGTGCTGAACGAGGCCTGCCGTCAGCTCGCCGAATGGCACCGCCGCGGCTATGGCGAGTTGACGATGTCGGTCAACCTGTCTGCCTTGCAATTCGCCGATGCCGGTCTTGCCGACCGGGTTGGAGAAGCGCTCGCGAACAACCAGGTGGGGCCAGGCACGCTGACGCTGGAAGTCACCGAATCGGTCGCCATGGAAAACGTCGAGCAGAGCATGCGAATTCTGCAAACACTACGCGAAATGGGGGTATCCATTGCGATTGACGACTTCGGCACCGGTTATTCCAGCCTGCTGTATCTCCAGCGCTTTCCCGCGACCGAACTGAAAATCGATTGTGGTTTCGTGCGCCAGCTTACCCAGAGCGCGGAAGACGTTGCCATCGCTTCAGCCATCGTCGCGCTTGGCAAGACGCTGCATCTGAAAGTGGTGGCCGAGGGCGTCGAAACCGAAGAGCAGAAGCGTTTCCTTGCGGTACTCGGCTGCGACCTGCTGCAGGGGTTTCTGCCAGGCCGCCCGATGCCGGCGGACCAACTCTGGGCCCATCTGTGTGCCGAAAGCGCGGCATGCAGCGCCATGGAACCGCCGGAAGAAACTGCCGACCTGGGTGGCGTCGCACAGTGAATTTGACAAAGATCAAAAGCACTCCATGATTTTTTTTCAGAGCGCCTTCACCAACGAACGGGTGTGCCGTTAGTCCGAGAGAAGCCCAACCCGTCCCGGAGACAACGAGGATATGGCAGATAAATTCACCTGCGACCTGGCCACGTGTCCGGTCGACGCCGCCGCGCCCCCGCTGTGCCCGGCCGATCCAACGGAACGCCGGCGGCTCGCGACGCTGGAATCTCTGCAGATCCTGAACACCTTGCCCGAGGCTGCCTATGACCGGATCGTGCGGCGCGTCAGCGAGTTTTTCCACGCGCCGATCTGCCTGATTTCGCTGGCCGCGCGGGAGAATCAGTGGTTCAAGGCCAAAATCGGCGTCGATATCGACTCCGCGCCACGTGAGGCCTCTTTCTGCCAGGCGGCGCTTCGGCAGGACGACGTACTGGTTATCCCGGATGCCACGTTGAGCGAATCGTTTCGCGGTCATCCCTTTGTGGTCGGGCCGCCCAATCTGCGCTTCTATGCCGGCATGCCGCTCGTGATCGAGGGCGATCAGAAGGTGGGAACCCTGTGCATCATCGATACGAAGCCCCGCGTGCTGAGCGCGTCCGAAACGGAGGCGCTGAAAGACTTCGCCGCCCTGGTCGTCGACGAATTGCATCTGCGGTTGCGTACGTTTCGTCTCGAGGCCGAACTGGCCCAGCGTCGCGACAACGAGGCCGCCGCACTGGCTTCGCAGCGCGCGCGCGCCGACTTCCTCGCCATGGTGACGCACGAAGTGCGCGCGCCCTTGAATGCGATCGCCGGGATGGTCGAGATGATCTGCGCGCGCAACCAGCCCGCGGTCGACGAACCGGGCATCGACACGTTGCGCGATTCGACCGGCCAGCTCGTGCGGATGATCAACGAGGTGCTCGATCTCGCCCAATTGGAGGCGACCGGCTTCACGTTCAACCGGCAACCCTTCGATCTGCGCCGCGAATTGCGCTGCGCGCTTGCCGTAGTCAGGCCGCAAGCCGCCAACAAAGGACTCGCGCTGACGCTGGAGGTCGACCCGAGCGTGCCTGAGTACGTAGTCGGCGACCGCACGCGCGTCTCGCAGATCGTGCTAAACCTGCTGACCAACGCGATCAAGTTCACGTCCCAAGGCTCGGTACGCATGACACTAGACGCGCAGCCGGATTGCTCCGCCAGAACACGGGTCACGTTTTCCGTGATGGATACCGGCATCGGCATGAGCGACGAGGTCGCGCGCGGTCTGTTCGAGAGTTTTTCCCAGGGTGCGCCGGAGATGAAGGCCCGTTACGGCGGCACCGGACTCGGCCTGGCGATCTGCCAGAAGCTGGTGCAGGCCATGGGCGGAACCATCGCATGCAACAGTTCGCCGCATGTCGGCACGGTCTTTACCTGCTCGATTCCATTCGACATTGCGCCGCCGGATACGCTCGCTAACACGCCCGCGCTCGACACGCGCCCTGGCATTCACCGCGCAGACCATCTGGTCCTGATCGCCGATGACGACGACGTCAGCAGAAAGATCAGCAAAGCGCTGCTCACGCGGCTGGGCTACCGGGTCGAAACCGTGGCGAGCGGACGCGAAGCCCTTGCGATGCTTCGAACCCGGCCCATCGATCTCGCGGTCGTGGACATCAACATGCCCGATCTGAACGGTCTGGAACTCGCGCGCGAGTTGCACGAGCAGACCGAATTCGGCCTGCCCGCGCCGCTAGTCGCGGTCACAGGCCGTTCGAAGCCGGTCGACGATCCGCGCGTCGATCTGTTCGACGACTATCTCGTCAAGCCGGTCAGCGCGACGATGCTCGACCGCGCCATCATGGACATCCTGTCGCGTCGCGATCCAGTGGTCAGCGCCGCTGATCACGAAGGCACCCTATGAGAAGCTTCCTGAAAATGAGCCCCGACAGCGCGTCGCCCCGGCCGTTCCGACGCAGCATCGGCTGGGTGGGAACGACCGCCCTGGCCATGGGCGGCAGCAACCAGAGCCTGTTTCTGATCGCCGCGTTGTTTGCCGGCCAGGGAGACATTCTGGGGCAGGGCAGCGCCGCCGTGCCATTGCTGATTCTCGGCCTGCTGCTCAGCTATGCGGCGTTGCCGGGCTGGATCGAACTGGTGATGCTGTCGCCGCATAAGGTGGGCGGCATCGCGGCGGCATGCACCGAGGCGTTCAAGCCTTATGGACAGATACTCTCGACGCTGACCGGCATGTGCTACTGGTGGGGTTGGGTGCCGACCTGCGGCCTGACCGCGATCCTGTCGGCCACCGCGATCAACCAATGGTTCCTGCCAGGCGTGCCGGTCCCGTTGATGGCCTGCGCGCTGGTGTGTTTCTTCACTGCCGTCAACCTGCTAGGGATCAAATGGGTCACGCGGCTGGCCGTGCCGATCGCCACGTGTTCGGCCGTGCTCGCTTTCATTTCCGCGCTCGCGCCCGTGCTGACCGGCTCCGTCGACTGGCACAAGGCGGTGGACTTTCATCTGGTCACGCCGTTTGCAGGCTGGTTTGGCAGACTGACTTCGCTGATGGCCGGGCTCTACCTGATCGGCTTCGCCGCGCCGGCTTTCGAAGCCGCCGCCTGCCATGTCGCCGAGACTCGCGATCCGCAAAAGAACGTGCCGCGCGCCATGAAGGCGAGCGCGGCGATGGCATCGGTGTACTTCATCGTGTTGCCGCTGATCTGGCTCGGCACACTCGGCGCGAAGCCGCTGGGCGATGACCTCGGCCAGGTGCTCGGACCGACCTTCGCGCCCGTGTTCGGCGCCATGGCGAAATCCGCGGCCATGTGGTTCATGATGTTCAATATGTTCCACGGCACGATCCAGCCCCTCGCCGGTGCCGCGCGAACCCTCTCGCAACTCGCCGACGACGGTCTCGCACCGCGCTGCCTGTCGTGGCGCACGCGAACCGACGTGCCGCTCGTCGCGACGCTGGCGACCGCCGCGTTCGCGATCGTCTTCCTGTTGATCGGCGATCCGATCTGGCTGGTGGCCGCGGCGAATTTCACCTATCTGATCGGTATCACGTTGCCGAGCGTGGCCGTCTGGCTGATGCGCCGCCATGCGCCGGACGCGGTAAGGCTGTATAGGGCGCCGCGTTACACGATCGGGCTGGGTGTGATCGCCGCGGCGATCTGGGGTGCCAGCACCGTGCTCGGGTTCCAGCAGTTCGGTTTGCCGACGGTCGTGTTCGGTCTGGCCATGGCCTATTCCGGCGCCGCGGTCTACGCGTGGAGAAAGTGGGAAGACCGCCGGCTTGCGGGTCTGCCGGGCTTCGCGCCGACGCTGCATTTGCGTCTTACCGGCGCGATGCTTCTGGTTCTGGCGCTCGACGGCGCCGGCTACATTCTGGCGGTTTCGAAACTGCCGCATAACCAGCTCCCGCTGACCACGGCCCTCGAAGACATTTTCGTCGCGGTGGCGATGCTCACCATCACGGTAGGCATCGTGCTGCCCGGCATGATCGCGCACTCCGCGCAGGACGTGAGCAATGCCGCGAGGAAGCTGGCGAGCGGCACGCTGCGTGATTTTTCCAAGGCGATGAATGCGTTGGGGCGGGGCGATCTGAATGCCGCCACGGCCGACATCAACATTCGCCGCGTCGAGGTGCGCAGCAATGACGAACTCGGCGAAATGGCCCGCAGCTTCAACGAACTTCAGGCCGAAGTCGCGTCTGCCGCGAACGGACTGACGGATGCCCGCGAAGGACTGCGCTCCGCGCGCGAACGGTTGACGCTTGCCAACCAGTCGTTGCGCGAGAAAGTCATCGAGCAACAGCAACTGGCGCAGGCGCTGCTGGCCGCGAAGAATGTCGCCGAAGAGGCGAACGCCGCGAAAAACCAGTTCATGGCGCGCATGAGCCACGAGTTGCGTACGCCGTTGAACGGCGTGCTCGGGCCCGCCGATCTGCTGCTCGACCTCAATCAGACGGGCCACGAGCACGAAATGCTCATGAGCATTCGCGAATCCGGCGCGGCGCTGAAGCGGGTCATCGAGCAGATTCTGGATATCGCGCAAATCGAAGCCGGCTCGCTCGCGCTGCAGAACGAGTCGTTCGAACTGGTCGAGTTGATCGAGCGCACCGCGCGGCCGCATCGGCGGGAAGCCGAGGCGAACGGCGTGAGCTTCGTGCTCGATGTCGGCAACACGGCATCGGCTGTCGTCTGGTCCGATCCCGAGCGACTGCGGCAGATCGTGTACAACCTTCTGTCGAACGCCGTGAAGTTCACGCGCCGCGGTTCCATTACCCTGAGTGCGCGCCTGATGGCCGGCGAGCAGGGCGACGACACCCTCGTCGTCGCGGTACGGGACACTGGACCCGGCATTGCAGCGAGCCATCACGAGCGCATCTTTGCGTCGTTTTCGCAGGCGGATGAGAGCCGTACACGCGAACACGACGGCGCCGGCATCGGACTATTTCTGGTGCGTGAACTGGTCGCGCGGCTGGGCGGGCGTATCGAACTGAACAGCACGCCGGGGCACGGCGCGACCTTTACGGTGAGCTTGCCGGTGGTGGTCGAACGCGCCCTGCCGACGCTCGGGCAAGCGGCGCACGCCGCGCTCGACGACGGTGTCCGGCCGGTCCTGGCCGATGACGCGACTGTGCCGGTGGATGAGGTTCGCGGCGCCTTGCCGGCGGCCGTCACGGCTCGCATTCTCGTCGTCGAGGACAATCCGACCAACCAGGCTGTCGCACTCGCGGCGCTGCGCCGACTCGGCCTCGCCGCGCAAGTGGCGGCGGATGGTGAAGAAGCGCTGCGTCTGTACGAACAAGGCCAATTCGATCTGATTCTGATGGATTGCCATATGCCGAAAATGGACGGCCTGCAGGCCTCGGCCGCGATCCGCACGCTTGAGCGGGCGCGTGGCGCGCGCGCCGTGCCGATCGTCGCCGTGACGGCCGACCTGACTTCCGCGAACGTCGTGCAATGCAAGGCGGTCGGGATGAACGAGGTGATGGCGAAACCGTTCACGTTCGCCGAATTGTCCGCCAGGGTGAAGACGTATATCGACGTGGCGGCGGCACAAGGCGCGAAGCAGTCCGCGACGAAGGACCACGAGGCCGAAGATGCCGCGATCATCGATCTGGCCTGTATCGAGGAGTTGCGGGCGTTGGCCGACGACGGGATGCCCGACATCCTCGACGACATCGTCAGTACGTACCGTACCAATTCCGCGTTGCAGATCGGCGAGTTGTGCCGGGCTCTCGCGGAAGGCTCGCTGCCTCGCATCGGCCAGATCGCGCACGCGCTGAAATCCAGCAGCGCGTATGTCGGTGCAATCCGTTTCTCCGCGCTGATGAAGGAACTGGAGGGCGCGGCGACCGACGGCGACCGCGCGCGCGTCACGCCGCTCGTCAGCGATGCGAAGCTTGCCTTCACCGCCGTGTCCGCCCGCCTGGGCCGCATTCTCGAGGAGGCTGCCAGCCATGTCCGATCTGCATAACGAGACGAGGGGGAGTGTGTTGATCGTCGAGGACGACCCCGTTCAATTGAAATTTCTGAGCGCGATGACGAGGAAGCTCGGCATGGCGAGTTTCGCGGCCGCCACCGTGCAACAGGCAACCGCACTGCTGTCCCGCGAAGTGATCGGCATGGTGCTGCTCGACCTGCAGTTGGGCAACGAAGCCGGCCTCGACGTACTGCGCGAGTTGGGACGCGGCAACGCCGCCTGTCCGGTGGCGTTCATCAGCGGCTGTGACGAACGCACGCGAACGGCCGCGACGGGCATTGCCCAGGCGCATGGCATCCACGTCGCCGGGTCGCTGGGCAAGCCCGCGCGCTTCGAACAGCTGGCCGCCTTGTTGCAGGCCACCCCGGCATCCGCGTGGCGGCCGGCTCAACGGGAAGCGCCGCGCGTCACGGCGCAAGATCTCGCCGCCGCTATCGGCGCCCGGCAAATCAGGGCCGCGTTTCAGCCGAAGATCGATCTGTCGAGCGGCCTGCCGATCGGTGTCGAAGCACTCGCGCGATGGAATTCGCCGCTCTTCGGCGCCGTGCCACCCGACGTTTTTATCCCGCTCGCCGAAGCCACCGGGCAGATTCGCGCGCTCACGGAATTGATGCTGACCGCTTCGCTGCAAGCCTGCACGCGTTGGCGGCACGAATTCCCCGAGCTGACGGTCGCGATCAACGTGTCGCCGTCAATCGTGGATCACGAGACGCTAGCCGTCATTACGCGGTTGCTCGCGGAAAACGGCGTACCGGCGCAGTCGCTCGTGGTGGAAATCACGGAAAGCAGTGTGATCGGCGACTCGGCATTGGCGAGCGACGTGCTGACGCGTCTGCGGATCGCTGGTGTGCAGCTCTCCATCGACGACTTCGGCACCGGACACTCTTCGCTAGTCTCGCTGCTGCGCATGCCTTTCAACGAGCTCAAGCTCGACCGGCTGTTCGTCTCGACCTCGGTGCAGAACCCCGATGCGGAACGGATCCTCGGCTCCTTGATCGCGTTAGCCCGGCAAATGGGCTTGCGCTCGGTCGCGGAAGGCGTCGAAACGGAGGACGTGTATCGCCGTCTGCTCGCGCACGGCTGCGACGCGGGGCAAGGCTGGCTCTGGTCGCCCGCATTGAGCGAAGCGGATCTGCTCGGCTGGCTGGCCGGGCGCGGCGCCTGTACGCACGAAGTCGCCTCGGGGAGCGTGGTATGAACGAACACCTGCTTAACGTTCAGGGCGTCTCGGCCGACACGTTGCGCCGTGTCGAGGACGCCTGCCTGGCGGCGGGCGCGGGCAACTGGCCGGCCACGGTCGAGGCCTGTCGCAACGGCGCGTTGCATCGGGTGGAGTTCGCGGTGCGCCGGCCCGTCGATTTCGTTAAAGAGTTCGCTGCGCTCGTGAGGCAGGCCGGTCTCAAGCTGGGTGCCGACAATACGCTCGACCTGTTTCTCGGCGCGCCGGCCGCTCTGGAATGCCTCGCTCTGCCGCACTGGTCGTCGGGCGATGCATTCAAGATCCGCACGCTATTCGATCTGGGTCTCGTCGAGGAGGCCGACACCACCGTGTCGGCCCTGTCGGCGGTGCCGCGCTCCGCCGGCATCACGCACATACGCCGTTTGCGGCCTCAGCCGCTGGCCGACATCCGCGCGCTGATTCTCGACGACGATGCGGTCTCGCGCAAGGTGCTGAGCGCGGCGCTCGAACGTGAAGGCTGCGACATCCGCACGGCCGGCGAAGCCGAAGCCGCGTTCGGCCTGCTGCGCGCGTCGACGCCGGACGTCATCATTCTCGACATCGTGCTCGGCGGCACCATGGACGGCTTCGACGTATGCCGGGCCATGCGCGCCAACCCGGCTTTCGCCGCGATTCCCGTGGTTTTCGTGACCGGCCATCCGGCCGAAACGTTCAGGCTCAAAGCGCAGGATATGACGCACGCGCGTTACTTCGAAAAGCCGCTCTCGCCGGCCAAACTGCGCGACGAAGTGCTGGCGTTGTCACGCAACGTCGCGCCGCGCACGCGCAGGCACGGCTCGTTCAAACGCGGCTGATCCCTCCGGCCGGCGCCTCCCGCGCCGCGTCGATCTGTTTGTTTTTCCCGCTGCGATTTGTCGGAAATTCACTGAACCACTTCAGCAACGGCCAGGGGGGCCGAAAAAAAGGTGAACGGTCAAACGGACCACATCGCGGCGAACGGAAATGTACCGGAGCGCCAGATAGATCTACACCTTGGAGGCTTCAGTGAACAAGCTGCTGGCGACACTCAACCTGTCGAAAAAATTTCTGATTCTGGCGGCGATCGCCTTGCTGCTGGTGGCGATGCCGACCGTACTCTTCATCAACAGCACGAGCGCGCTGGTCGACACCAAGCATCTGGAACGCAGCGGCATCGCGATCGAGCGTGCCACCTTGCGCGCATTGCATGCGGTTCAGCAACGCCGCGAGGCGGACTTCGCAAGCGGACGGTCGGGCTCGGACGCAAGCGGCGAGATCCGCGCGGCGACCGATCGGGCCGACGAGGCGTTTGCCGAAGTCGGTGCGCAGATCAAGGCGGACATCGACAGCAAGGACCCCGCGGTTGCCGCATGGCAGAAAGCGCAACAGTTGTGGACCGACCTGAAACCGGCTGCCGCCACGCAGGACCACGCGCAGCAGGCAAGCGCCGCATACGGCGCGCTCATCCAGCAATTGCTGACCGCGAACGGCGTTTTTCTGGACCACTATCAACTGTCTCTCGATGCCGATCTGGATAGCTATCAGTTGATCAGCGGCGCACTCGTCGACCTGCCCGCGCTCACCAACGAGCTATCGAAAACGGAACTCGCCACGGCATTGCCGGCCGCTGAAGGTCAACCCGACGCTGCCCGGCGTGTGGCGCTGGCCGATCTACTGGAGCGCATCGGCGAACGCGGTGGCGCGGCACACGACGACTTCGCCAAGGCGATCGCGGCCAACCCGCAAATCGGCGCCTCCATCGGCAAGCCAATCGATGACGCACAGGCGCTCGTCGATCAGGCCGTCAATGCGACCCGCGCAGGCCTCGTCGACCTCTCGCACCAGGCACCGGCCATGCCGTCCGGCAAGCCGCCGTTTGCGCAGGCCGTGGAATCAGCATATAAGGCGGACGCCACGGCGATCGACTTTCTCGACACCCTGCTCGGCCAGCAGGGCGACAGTCTGCGCCGCGAACAGATTCTGCTGCTCGGCATGATCGCGGGTGTTCTGCTCGTGGCCGGCCTGTTTGCGGTCGCCGTTGTGCGCTCGGTCACGCGTCCAATCGCGTCGGCGGTGGCGTTCGCTCAACGCGTGTCGGAAGGCGACCTCACGTCGACGGTCGAGGTGCCGGGCGGCAACGAGACCGGACGCCTGCTCGGGGCGCTCAACACGATGAATCAGAGTCTCGGCGGCATCGTGGCGGATGTGCGCAGCGGCGCGGGCTCGATTGCGGACGCCGTGGAGGAACTCGCCGTCGGCAATACCGACTTATCGCAGCGCACGGAAGAGCAGGCCGCGTCGCTCCAGCAGACCGCGTCGAGCATGGAACAACTGACCGCGGCGGTGCGGCAGAACACGGACAACGCGCGCCAGGCAACCGAATTGGCGCACGCCGCCGCGCAGGCCTCGCGCGGTGGCGGCGAGGCCGTCGAATCGGTCGTCGGGATCATGAGCGGGATATCGGACAGCTCGCTGCGTATGCGTGAAATTATCGGCGTGATCGAAGGCATCGCCTTCCAGACCAATATCCTCGCGTTGAATGCCGCCGTGGAGGCCGCGCGGGCGGGCGACCAGGGCAGGGGCTTTGCCGTCGTTGCCGGCGAAGTGCGAGCGCTCGCGCAGCGCAGCGCCGTCGCCGCCAAAGACATCAAAGGGCTGATCGAAACCTCGGTGAGTCGTATTGTCGACGGCACCGCCGTGGTTCAGGGTGCCGGACTCGCGGTCACGCACACGGTCAGCGTGATCGGCCAACTCGCAACCGTCATGTCCGAGATTTCCGCCGCCTCCGTCGAGCAAAGCGCCGGGATCGATCAGGTGAACGTCGCGATTGCGCAGATGGATCAGATCACCCAGCAGAACGCGGCGCTGGTGGAGGAAGCGGCGGCCGCCGCCACCTCGCTGGCGGGACAGGCCCACGCGTTGCGCGCCGGGGTGTCGGTCTTCCATCTCGAGTCGCATTGATCCTCGACACGCAGGCACGAGACAAGGCAATGAGCGAGCACCGCCGCCCCGCACACGCAGCCGATTTCGAACTCGGGAACTGGTCCGTCGCGTTCAAGGATCGACGTCTCGAGGCGAGCTTCCAACGCCAGGAGCTACCTGTTGCACGGGCTTCGCTGCGCGTGGCGACGACGTTCTTCTGCGTGGCGTTCCTGACGATTTCGCTGTTTCACTTTGGCCTCTCCGGCGAGCGGCCGGCAATTGCAGTGCTGTGCGCCTGGCTTGTTTCGGTCCTGAGCGCAGCATTCGGCCTCTACGCCGTGCACGTTTGTAAAGAGTCCGTGTGCGTGGTCCGCTGTGTTGCAACTATCGTCGAAACCATCGGCATTGGGACCTTTCTGTTGACGGTGTGGCAACAGCCGCCCGATGCGTCATGGACCGGCTTGGCGATGTGCGTCATCTTATTTGTCGTGTACGTGCTGATTCCGAACTCGCTATTGCTGACTCAGGCGCTCGCGGCGCTTTCAACGGCGCTCTTCCTCGTCGTGGCCGCCAGCGTCGAGCGGCTGAGCGGCCCGAGCCTGTCGACACTGACGATCTGGCTCGTTCTGGCCAACAGCGCGGGCGTCATCGCGGCGCGCCGCCATCACAAGTCTGCGCGCGACCAGTACCGCGCGTACCGGCTTCTGAGCCAACTTTCCATTCGCGATCATCTGACGGGCTGCTTCAACCGTCGTTATCTCGACGAGGTGCTGCTCAGCACCGAACTGGACCGGTGCCGGCGGCATCAGCATTGCCTTGGCGCGATTCTCTGCGATATCGACCACTTCAAGGCGGTCAACGATAGCTACGGTCACGCATCAGGCGACACCGTGCTGCAGAAATTCGCGAGCATTCTGCTGCTCAATACGCGGCAACACGTCGACAGCGTCGTGCGCTACGGCGGTGAGGAGTTTCTGGTTCTGCTGCCCGATACGACGATCGACCAGACGATCGCGCTGGCCGAGCGGTTTCGTCGGCTATTCGAGGCCAGTCGAACCGCGGCGGGGCACGGCTGCGACATCGGCGCGACGGCCAGTTTCGGCGTGGCCTGCACGCCCTGGCCGGTGGGTGACGAAGACTGGCACGAGAATCTGATCGTGGCCGCGGACGCGCAGCTATACCGTGCGAAGCGCAACGGCCGCAACCAGGTGCAAGCGACGGACGCGGCGATCGCCGTCGACACAATGAGCACCGCACCGACGCACTTCAGCAACGGTGCAGGCGTCCGTTAAATCTGGCAGGTGAGCAGACTATGAGAGCACGCTCGCGAATCCGCGCGCAGTGCATCTGCGACGCTGGCCCTTTCGACATGAGATGGAACAACCGATGAATTCGCTCCGAGCCCACCTGGGTGACCATTTATTCATTCTTCGTGCAACGGCAGAGCAGGTGCGCCGCCTTGACGACCTGATCGGTTCACAGGATCGTGTGCTGCGGGCGCTGCAGGCCGCCGTGGTCAACGCGGTCCGCGACGCGGCGCGCTCGAAGCCGCACATGAACGAGGCCGTAGCGCTGTTCGAGGGGACGTTGAGCATGGGCGGCGCGTTGCGGCTGAATCTTGCGTCGGCGCTGACCCGCGAACTGATCACGAAGCTCGACTGCGCCGCGGGTGCGCTGGTCGCGGTATTGGACGGCAACATTTCGGAAGCGGACCGCGACGCGGTTATGCTCTGTTGTGCGGAAATCGCCGGTTCGGTGGAGTCGGCCGTGGTTTCCGCCCGCTCCCATCTGGCGAAGACCCGCCTGATCGTCGAGCTGGCCGACGATGAAGTCGAGCACTTCCGCCACGCACTGATCCGATTGCAATCGCCGAGCCGCGGTTGCGGGGAAAGAACGGCTGCACGGGCCCGCTTCTAGACGATCTGCGGCGAGGACGCCATGACTAAACAGGATGCCTACAATTTCTTTCTGGGTTCTCTCGCCATAAAAATTCTCGAGGTGCAGGAAGCCATGGACGCCATGCCCGACCAGACGGACGTGCTGCGACGTTTGCGCGCGCGGGATGCGCAACTGCAACGGCTGCTGGCGGTCCTCGACGAGATCGTCGACGCCGTATAGACGCCAGACCGGGAGCCGCAACGCGTCCTTTCCAGCGCGGCCCGGAAATGCAGATCAGTGCTGATAGACATAGGTGCCAGGTGCATCCGGCAGGTCCTCGCCGCCCGCCTGGAAGGCCGGCGGCGCGATGCGCCGCGCACTCGAATGCCCGGCCAGCCAGTCGAGCCACGCGGGCCACCACGAGCCGTCCAGCGGCGGCGCCTGGGTCAGCCATTGATCGGGGCCGATGCGGCGGTCGTCGGCCGCGCTGTGCCTGAGCCGGAAGTGCCGATGCGGATGACCGGGCTCGCTCACCACGTCGGCGTTGTGACCGCCGCTCGCCAGCACGAACGTGATGTCGGTATCGGACAGGTTGTGGATCTTGTAGACGGAGCGCCATGGCGCGATGTGATCGCGTTCGGTGCCCACCAAGAGCATCGGCGCCCGGATGTTGCGCACCGACACCGGCCGCTCGTCGATCAGGTAGCGGCCGCAGGCCAGATCGTTATCGAGGAACAGCCGGGGCAGGTACTCCGAGTGCATCCGGTAGGGCATGCTGGCCGAGCCCGATCTGTCCGAGATACGCGCACAGGCTTCGCGCATGGGCGGCCCAGAGCGACGCCAGCTCGAGTTGCTTGCCCGGCGCGGCGGCAAGATGAATGAGCCAGTCGGCCAGCGCCGCGCGCAACGCCGCCGGCGACAAGCCCGCGGTGAGCCGCGCGATCAGCGCTTCCCTGGCGTGATCGAGATCGCGAAAGGGCGTGTCCCGCGCGCGAGTCGTGGCATCGCCCGATACCGTTCCCGCTGTTAGCGTCTGTTGCCGAACGAGTCCGCGAGATTGCTCATGACAAAGTTCCGTGATGGTTAGCGTGAGCTGATTAGCTCACTTAACGCCGGTCTGCCGGTTGATCTGAATCACATGTTGCTGGTGCGGCTCATTGCTTGACATGGATCATCAAGACGGAGCGCCGCGCCCCTATGCTCGTGGCATGCACTGCCAATCGCTCATGCCAATGCATGTCCGAGCGCGGCACGGAGGGGGATATGTCCGAAGCAAAAGTTCTTGTCGTCTATTTCTCGCGCACCGGAACGACGCGGTTATTGGCTAGAGCCATCGCCGGCATGCTGAACGCCGACCTGGAGGAAATCTGCGATTGCAGCGACCGGGTGGGTCCGGGCGGCTATCTGCGGTCGTTGCTGGACGCGCTGCGCCGCAAGCCATCGGAAATCGTTCCAGCCGGGCTGAGCGTCTCGGCGTACGACCTCGTCGTGATCGGCTCACCGGTCTGGGCCGGTTCCGTCTCGGCGCCGGTGCGTTCGTACCTGATCGAAAATCGTGCGCAGCTTCCGCAGGTGGCGTTTTTTTGCAGCTTTGGCGGACGCGGCGCCGACGAGGCGCTTCGCGCGATGCGCGCACTCGCGCACCGGCCGGTCGTCGCCGAATGCAAAGTCACCGCCGCCGCGGCACATCAGGGTGCGTATGCCGCGATGGCTGGGTTTGCCCAGGCGCTAAAAAGGCACCTCGCCCGCATGCGCGAAATCGAATGGATCGGCTGATCGGTCGAAGGAGACAAGGGACATGAACGGGAGGCTTCTGCTGGCGTTCGCTGTCGTCTGGCTCGGCGCATGCAGCACCGAAGCGCGGGTCGCGATGCAGCGCGATACGGAGATCCAGCTTGAGACGGCGCGCGCGGGCGCTGCGGTGAGCTGTTCCGCGCGAGCCGACTGCGACCGTATCTGGGATATGACAAAACGATACGTCTCGCAGCGCTCGGTGACACCGATTCGCCGCGCGGACGACGCCGTGATCGAAACGGCCGAGCCGCATAGTTTCGGCGCGGTCTATGTCTGGGCCGTGCGCACGACCGACCCGTCCGGCCTCTCCACCATCAGCATCAAAGGGATGTGCCGTGGCATGTATAACGCCGACGGCGATCCGGGCTGGCTCTACACGCGTTGTGCCCAGCAGGTTCAGGCGGTCGAAACGGATTTCCGGGCCTTCGTCGGCGCCGGCGCGTAACCCCTTGCAACGTCGGACACAGTGGCGCTATGAACGAAGATTTTCGGCTCGCCGGTCTGGGCGGTATCGATCGCCGCGACGGTGAACCCGCCATGCACGCATGGCGTTGGCTTCAATGGGTGCTACTCGGCTTCAGCCTGCTCGCGATCCCCGCGTTTTACCTGGAACTGGCCGGCGAATCGGCGCGCCTGCACCAGTTGGGCCGGCTGCTCTATGCCGGCATGGCGGCCGGTTTCGTGGCCTCGCTGGCGTGGCTTGCGCATCTGAGTCGCAAGCCCGCGGGGGTGCTGGTGCGCAACCGCTACGACGTTCTGATCGCGATCGGCGCGTGCGCCAGTGTGATGTCGGGCGTGTCGGCGTGGTCGTCCTTCGAATGGTGTCTGCGCATCCTGTTCGTCGGTCTCGTGGCCGTGCGCATCGCTGTGTCGCTGCGCGGATTCTTCTCGCCGAACCGCTTGCTGTTGCTGCTCGCGACGGCCGCCGTGCTGCTCGCCTCGGCGGGTGCGGGATTCTACTGGCTCGAACCGGGCGTGCACACGTACGCCGAGGGCGTCTGGCTGGCTTTCGAAAGCAGCGCCACCGTTGGGTACGGCGACATGGCGCCGACCACACCGGCCTCGCGCGTCTTCGCCGCGTTCGTTGTGCTGCTGGGCTACGGTTTGCTGTCGCTCGTGTTCGCGAGCATCGCGGCGATCTTCGTCGAGCAGGAAGAGCGACTGCTGCGTCGCGAAATGCATCGGGACATCAAATCGCTGCAAGCGGAGATCGCGGCCCTGCGCAGGGAAGTTCATGCCTTGAGCGGCGGCTCGCGCGCGACCGGCGAGGTGGTGGACCGTCGCGATCCCACGCCCGGCAAACACGACTAAGGCCCGTCCTTCACGGTCGTTGCCGGGGCGCGTTCTCGCTTCGCTTTGATCAAGGTCACTTTTCCCGCGCCACGCGGCGGTATCGTGCGACTGTTCGAACCTTGCCGCAAGGAGCCCTGCATGTCGACTCAACCCGCAACGATCGCGCCGAACAGCTTATCGGCCAGCGAGGCCGTCGAGGGTAGCGTGATCGCCGTGCGCGGCGCGGTGCTCGACATCCGCTTCGCGAGCGAGGCGCTGCCTG
Source organism: Paraburkholderia bryophila (assembly GCF_013409255.1). Classification (NCBI taxonomy): domain Bacteria; kingdom Pseudomonadati; phylum Pseudomonadota; class Betaproteobacteria; order Burkholderiales; family Burkholderiaceae; genus Paraburkholderia; species Paraburkholderia bryophila. The sequence goes on along the minus strand of NZ_JACCAS010000001.1, from coordinate 560,622 downwards.
CCATCGAGGACGCGCTGATCGTCCTGCCGGACGATCTTGCGCCGGTGCTGGCCGAAGTTCAGGCGCATCTCGGCGCCACCACGGTGCGCGCGCTGGCCCTGCAAGCGACCGCCGGATTGCGCCGCGGCACGCGCGTGCGAACCTGTGGCGGTCCCCTGGCGACGCCGGTCGGCGAGGCGGTGCTCGGCCGGCTGCTCGACGTGACGGGTGAGCCGCGCGACGACGGCGCGGCGCTGCCGGCGCAGATCGAGCGTCGTCCGATTCATCGCGCGGCGCCGCCGCTTGCCGCGCAGACCGGCGCGACCTCGCTGTTCTCCACCGGCATCAAGGTGATCGACCTGCTTGCGCCGCTCGCCCAGGGCGGCAAGGCGGCGATGTTCGGTGGCGCGGGCGTCGGCAAGACCGTGCTGGTGATGGAACTGATTCATGCGATGGTCGAGCGCTACCAGGGCATCTCGGTATTTGCCGGCGTCGGCGAGCGCTCGCGCGAAGGACACGAAATGCTGCTGGATATGCGGACCTCGGGCGTGCTGGGTCGCACCGTTCTGGTCTATGGGCAGATGAACGAACCGCCCGGCGCGCGCTGGCGCGTGCCGTTCACCGCGTTGACGATTGCCGAGTATTTCCGCGACGAGCGTCGCCAGAACGTGCTGCTGCTGATGGACAACGTGTTCCGCTTCGTCCAGGCGGGCGCGGAAGTGTCGGGCCTGCTCGGGCGCATGCCGTCGCGGGTGGGCTATCAGCCGACCCTGGCGAGCGAAGTCGCGAGCCTGCAGGAGCGCATCGTGTCGGTCGGCGGCGTGTCGGTCACCGCGATCGAAGCCGTGTACGTGCCCGCCGACGACTTCACCGATCCTGCCGTGACGGCGATCGCCGCGCACATCGACAGCATGGTCGTGCTGTCTCGTGCGATGGCCGCCGAGGGCATGTATCCCGCCATCGATCCGATCGCCTCGTCGTCGATTCTGCTCGATCCGCTGGTGGTCGGCGACGAACACGTGAAGGTCGCGACGGAGGTGCGCCGGATCATCGAACACTACCGCGAACTGCAGGACGTCATCTCGCTGCTCGGGATCGAGGAGCTGGGCGCCGACGACCGCGTCCTCGTCGGCCGGGCGCGACGGCTGCAGCGTTTTCTGACCCAGCCGTTCGCCGTGACGCAGGCCTTCACGGGAGCACCTGGCCGCTCCGTGCCGGTCGCCGACACGATTGCGGGTTGCAAGGCGATCCTCGCGGGGGAATGCGATACCTGGCAGGAGAGTTCGCTCTACATGATCGGCTCGCTCGACGAAGCGCGCGAGAAGGAACAGGCCGCCGCCGCGCAGGACGCGCCGGTGCACGTCGCGGAGCCGGTGCAATGAGCGGCGCCGCGTTGACGCTCACCCTCGCGACGCCGGCCCGGGTGTGGTTCGACGCCGTCGAGATCGTCTCGCTGCGCGCCCAGGACGAGAGCGGTTCGTTCGGCATCCGCGCCGGGCATGCCGACTTCGTGACGCTGCTGATGCCGTCGGTGGTGCGTTGGACCGAGGCCGACGGCGCGACCCGTTACTGCGCGGTGGACGGCGGGGTGCTGATGGTCGCGCGCGGCGCTCAGGTGTCGATCGCCTGCCGCGAGGCGATTGCCGGCGCCGCGCTGGATAGTCTCGAAGTCGCCGTGCGCGATTACCACGCGGCCGAAGAGGATGCGGCGCGGCGCGCCCGCGTCGATCAGTTGCGCCTGCATGCGCGCGCCGTGCGGCAGATGCTGCGCTATCTGCATCCTGGCCCGGACGCAGCTGCATTGGGAGCCACGCCGCAATGAATCCGCCCCGTCCCGGTACTGGCGAATCGCGTGACGACCGCATGGCCGACGTCGCGCGCGAGGTCGCCGAACGCGATCTACGCGGACGCGCCGATCCGGAGCCGTCGCTCGGCAGCCGGCTCGGTCAGATCGGCATCCTCGGCTGGGCCATCGTGCTGCCCACGCTGCTCGGACTCGCCGTCGGCCACTGGCTCGACCGGACCTTCGGCACCCGCGTGTTCTTCTCCGCGCCGCTGCTGATGATCGGTGCGGCGGTGGGCTTCTGGTCGGCGTGGAAATGGATGCATCGTCAACAACGAGACCCTCATGACTAATTCATTGCCGTCGATCGCGGCGCAGCTTGCCATGGGTCTTGCGCTCGGCACGCTGGCGGGCGCCTGGCACTTCATGTCGCTGCGCTGGAACTGGCCGCTCTTTGCCCAGGGCAGGGCGGCCACGGCACTGGCGCTGCAACTGTCGCGCTTCGCCGTGACCGGCGCGCTGCTGCTGCTCCTCGCCCACGCCGGCGCGCTCGCGCTGCTCGCCGGCATGGCCGGCATCCTGCTCGCTCGCACCATCGCGGTACGCCGTGCCGGAGCCGTTTCATGATCGAGTCGCCGCTGGTTACCGCGCCGCTGCTGCAACTCGGTCCGCTCGCGATCACCGGGCCCGTCGTCGCCACTTGGGCCATCATGGCCGTCGTCACGGCGATCTCGGTGCTGCTGTGCCGCAAGCTGTCGCTGACGCCGGGCAAGGCGCAGACCGCGCTCGAACTGCTGGTCGACACGCTCGATCAGCAAATCCGAGACACCATGCAGACTGAGCCGGGCACCTACCGCGCGCTGATCGGCACGCTGTTCCTGTTCGTGCTGGTGGCCAACTGGTCCGCGCTGGTGCCGGGCGTGACGCCGCCCACCGCGCATATCGAGACGGACGCCGCGCTGGCGCTGATCGTGCTGGGCGCCACGGTGTTCCACGGCATCCGCACGCGCGGCACGGCCGGCTATTTCGCGGCCTTTGCCGAACCGAGCTGGGTCATGATCCCGTTGAACGTCGTCGAGCAGATCACGCGCACGTTTTCTCTGGTGGTGCGGCTGTTCGGCAACGTGATGAGCGGCGTCTTCGTGATCGGCATCATTCTGTCGCTCGCCGGGCTGCTCGTGCCGATTCCACTGATGGCGCTCGACCTGCTGACAGGCGCCGTGCAAGCCTACATTTTCGCCGTGCTGTCGATGGTTTTCATCGGCGCGGCCATCACCGATCCCCATCACTCCGTCAGCGTAAAAAAGGGCGAAGCCTCATGAACAATCTCATCGAAGTCGTCAGTATCGCCGCGGCAGCGCTTGCCGTTTCGTTCGGCGCGATCGGGCCGGCGCTGGCCGAAGGCCGTGCCGTCGCCGCTGCGATGGACGCGATCGCCCGCCAGCCCGATTCGGCGGGCACCATTTCGCGCACGCTGTTCGTGGGGCTGGCCATGATCGAGACGATGGCGATCTATTGCCTCGTGATCGCGTTGCTGCTGCTGTTCGCCAACCCGTTCGTCAAGTAGGCGGCACCCATGCGAATCGACTGGTCGACGCTCGCGCTGCAGACGATCAACGCACTGGTCCTGATCTGGCTGCTGTCGCGCTTTCTGTTCCGCCCGGTCGCGCAGATCATCGCCGAGCGGCAGAAGGCCGCCCAGGCACTGATCGGCGACGCCGACGCGGCGAAGCGTGCGGCGCTCGTCGAGCGCGACACGGCGGCGCGCGAGGCGCAGCAGATCGTCGCCGCGCGGCGCGACGCGATGCAAACGGTCGCCCAGGAGGCGGCGGCGGAAAAGGCCGCGCTACTCGACGCGGCGCGCGCTGAGGCCGCCGGATTGCGCGCCGCGGCCAGCGCCGAAGCCGAGGCCGCGCGCGTCGAACAGGACAAGCTCGCGGCACGCCGGGCGACTGCGCTCGCTATCGACATCGCGACGAAACTGCTCGCCAGATTGCCGCCCGCCGCCTGCGTCGCGGGCTTCATCGACGGTCTTGCCGACGGTCTCGCGCAATTGCCCGAGCCGGTTCGCGCGCAACTCGCCGCACCCGGCGCGACGCTCGTGCTGGCTGCGCCGCGCGCGCTCAGCGCCGAGGAGCAGGAACGCTGCCGCGCCGTCCTGGCGAACGGTCTGACACGAACGGTGCCGCTTCGCTTCGAGGTCGAGCCGTCGCTGCTTGCCGGGTTGGAACTGCGCGCGCCTCACGCCGTCGTGAGCAACAATTTCGCGGCCGATCTCACGCGGCTCGCCGCGGCGCTGGGGGAGGACACGCATGTGCCCGGCTGACATGACCGACGATCCCTGGCTCGTACGGCAGCGCGCGACGCTGGCACACACGCCGGTCGCCGCGCAGGCGCAAACGCTCGGGCGCGTCGAGCGCGTCGGCGACGGCATCGCATTCGTCTCGGGACTGCCCGATGCGGCGCTCAACGAGTTGCTGCGCTTCGAGAACGGCGCAACGGGTTTTGCCCACACCCTGGACGCCGACGAGATCAGCGTCGTGCTGCTCGACGACGGCCGCGCGGTCGAAGCGGGCGCGCGCGTCACGCGCACCGGCACCGTGCTCGAGGTGCCGGTGGGCGAAGGCTTGCTGGGGCGCGTGATCGACCCGCTCGGCCGGCCGCTCGACCGCGACGAGCCGATCGTGGCGACGCTGCGCCTGCCGGCGGAACGGCCGGCGCCGTCGATTATCGAGCGCGAGCTGGTGAGCGAACCGGTCGAGACCGGGGTACTGCTGGTCGACGCATTGTTCGCGATCGGACGCGGCCAGCGCGAGCTGATCATCGGCGACCGCGCGACGGGCAAGACTGCGCTCGCCGTCGATGCGATCGTCAATCAGAAGCACTCGGACATGATCTGCGTGTATGTGGCGATCGGCCAGCGCACGACCGCCGTGCAGCGCGTGATCGAGTCCGTGCGGCAGTACGGCGCGCCGGAGCGCTGCATTTTCGTGGTGGCGGCTGCGGCGTCTGCGCCGGGGCTGCAATGGATCGCGCCGTTCGCGGGCTTCACGATCGCCGAGTACTTCCGCGATCGCGGCCAGCATGCGCTGGTCGTCATCGACGATCTCACCAAACATGCCGCGACCCATCGCGAGCTGGCGCTGCTCACGCGCGAACCGCCGGGGCGCGAGGCCTATCCGGGCGATATCTTTTACGTGCACGCCCGGCTGCTCGAGCGTGCCGCACGGCTGTCGGCGAAACTGGGCGGCGGTTCGCTCACCGCGCTGCCGATCGCGGAGACCGACGCGGGCAATCTCTCAGCGTACATTCCGACCAATCTGATTTCGATCACGGACGGCCAGATCGTGCTGGACACCGCGCTGTTCGCCGCGAATCAGCGGCCCGCCGTGGATATTGGTCTGAGCGTGAGCCGGGTCGGCGGTAAGGCGCAGCATCCGGCTTTGCGCGAGGTGTCCGGGCGCTTGCGTCTCGACTATGCGCAGTTTCTCGAACTCGAGATGTTCAGCCGCTTCGGCGGCCTGACCGACGCGCACGTCGCGCGGAAAATCGCCCGCGGTGAACGCATCCGGGCGCTGATCGCGCAGCCGCGTTTCAGCGCGTTGCGTACCGTCGACGAAATCGCCTTGCTCGCCGCCCTGGCGGCGGGTGTTTTCGATGCGCAGCCAGCCGCGATCGCCGCCCTGGTGCGAAGCGAACTCGCCGCGCGGGCGCGCGGCCGGCTCGCGCAAGCCGGGGCGACGGATGCGCAAGCCGCTGCGACGGATGCGGGCGAGCCGCTGCCGTTGGCATCGTTGACACCGTTGACACCGGATGCTCAGGCCGCGTTGATCGCCATGGTGCGCGAACTCGTCGACCTGTTGACGCTCCCCGCCGCGGGCCGCGGGTCCGTCACGGATACCGCGCGATGAGCGGCAAGCTCGCCGAAATCGAGTCGCGCACGCGTACCGCACATCAACTCGATGCCGTGATCGGGGCGATGCGCGGCATCGCGGCGGCGCGTTCACGCGAAGCGCAAGGGCGGCTGCCCGGCATCCGTTCGTCGGCCGCGACGGTCGGCGCCGCGATCGGCGCCGTCCTCGCACACGGCACGCAGCCCACGGCGGAGTCGCCGGCGCGAGGCGTGCAGATCGACATCGCGCTGTGTGCGGAGCAGGGTTTCGTGGGTGCCTTCAACGAGCAGATTCTGGCGCACGCGCTAGCCCGCGAGTCCTCGACGGAGTGCGAGCTCCTGCTGGTGGGATCACGCGGCGAGATCGCGGCGCACGAGCGCGGCGTGACGGTCGCATGGTGCTCGCCAGGGGCTTCTCATGCCGACGACGTGTCCGCGCTCGCCAGCCGCGTGACCGACGCGCTTTACCTGCGGCTCGCGGGGCGGCCGGTCTCCGGCGTGCGCATCGTGCATGCCGTGCCCGGCATTGCGTCGCATAACGAGGTCGTGGAGCGCCGTCTGATTCCGTTCGACTTCTCGCGTTTCGAACTCGCGCGGCACGGCCAACCGCCGTTACTGACACTGCCCGCCGGGCCGCTCCTCGCGGGACTGGTCGAAGCTTACGTGTATGTCGAATTGTGCGAGGCGCTGATGCTCTCGTTCGCCGCGGAAAACGAGGCGCGGGTGCGGGCGATGCTGGCCGCGCGCGCCAACGTGAAAGAGACGCTCGACACGCTGACGCAACAGTACCGGCAGGTCCGCCAGGACGAAATCACCGCCGACATCGTCGAACTGGCGGCCGGCAGCGCTGTGTGAACCGGGTGCGCCGCTGCTCGCCGGGCTCTCTCCGATGGCGGATCACCCGGCCGCTGTCGTCCTGCCGGAGCTAGCCCGGCAGCAACATCAGCACGGCGGCCACGCCCATTATCAGCGTGGCAATCGAACCGAGTGCCAGCATTGAACGGCTCGCCGTGAACGCCCCCATCACGGATTTTCTGGACACGAGAATCATGATGACGACCATCAAGGGCACCGCCACCGCGCCGTTGATGACCGCACTCCAGAACAGCGCCTTCATCGGACTGATCGGCGAGTACTGGAGCGCCAGCGCGGCGAGCACACTGACACCGATGACGGCATAGAAGCCACGCGCGTCGCGCAGTTTGCGTTCGAGTCCTTCGTGCCAGCTCATCGATTCCGCCAGCGCATAAGCGCCGGAGCCCGCCAGCACCGGCACACCGATCAGGCCCACGCCGAGAATGCCCGCCGCGAACAGCAGCGAGGCGAAATGGCCAGCAAGCGGGCGTAACGCGCTCGCTGCCTGCGCCGCCGTGTTGATATCGGTCACTCCGGCTGGATGCAGCGTGACGGCGGTCGCCAGCATGATGAAGAAGGCCGTCAGGTCGGAATAGAACATACCGCTCCATGTGTCCCAGCGAATGCGGCGCAGCTCGGGGATCGCCGCACGCGCGTCCGCGGTGAGCGCGACGCCGCCGCCGTGGGCGTGCATGTCCTCCACTTCTTCGGACGCCTGCCAGAAGAAGAGGTAAGGGCTGATGGTGGTGCCGAACACGCCGACCACCATCGCGGCCGCGTTGCCGTTCAGTGTCAGATGCGGCCATAGCGTGCGCAGCGCCACGTCGCGCCACGGCACGTGAACCGTGAAAAGCACCGCGGCATACGCGAGTAGCGACAGCGTCAGCCATTTCAGAAAGAACACGTAGCGGTGGTACGGCACGAAGACTTGCAGCAGCAGGGTGCCGAACACGAAGCAGGCCGTCATCAGGTGGCGATCGATACCGCTTACCAGCTCGGCCACTTCGCCCATCGCGGCGACGTCGGCGGCAATATTCAGCATGTTGGCGATCAGCAGCAGCAGCACGACGCCTCTGAGCACGCTCGGCGGAAAGGCGTCCTTGATGTTGGCGGCCAACCCTTTGCCGGTGACGCGGCCGAGGTTCGCGCACATGGCCTGGACCGCCGCCATCAGCGGGAAGGCGAGCGGCATGGTCCAGAGCATGTTCAGGCCGAACTGCGCGCCGGCCTGCGAGTAGGTGGCGATACCGCTCGGATCGTCGTCGGCCACGCCTGTGATGAGGCCCGGGCCGACCCGCGCCAACGGGTGCTCTTTCAGCCGTGAGAAGAGGGTTCGAAAGTACCCAGCGTACGACCCGCCGCCGACATCCATTTCATTACCTCGCTTGAGCGCAAAACAGGCGGCGCGTGAATCGGCCGGCGTCGCTCAAAAATACCTGCGGCGCCGGCGCACCGATTGCGCTGGATCAAGCAACGAGTGTGTCGTTCGAGCCGCTTCCGACAACCGATGCCGCCCGCATCGGCGCCCAGCCGCGCGCTTGATACAGGTCAACCGCGCGGCGGCGCCGGCGCTTACATTGAATCGACGGCTGTCGCGCGCTTATCGGTGGAGTAAATCGCAAGCGCACGGGCAGGCACGCGTCTCATGAAAACTCCGGAGGATCATCATGACAACCGAATCCACCTCGCTGCCCGATCTGTACCGGGCGAACCTCGGTCTCGCGCTCCACGCAATGGATAGGAGGCAACAGGCCTGTCAGCGAGCCGGCGAGTTCGAACGGCTGAATGCGGCCGCGTCGCCGGCTGCGTCGCGCGGCGTTGCTCGGAAAGGAGAACAGCATGTCGCCTAAACGGGTTGCTTTCGTCACCGGAGGAATGGGCGGGCTCGGCGCCGCCATCAGCCGGCGCCTGCATGACGCCGGCATGGTGGTGGCCATGTCGCATTCCGAACGCAACGACCACGTCGCGACCTGGCTGATGCGCGAACGCGATGCCGGCCGCCGCTTTCATGCCTACGAAGCGGACGTCACCAGCTACGATTCGTGCGCGCATTGTGCTTCGCGCGTGCTGGACGAATTCGGATCGGTCGACATTCTTGTCAACAACGCCGGCATCACACGCGATTCGACCTTTGCCAAGATGAACAAGGACGACTGGGACGCAGTGCTGCGTACGGACCTCGATTCGCTGTTCAATATGACCAAGCCTTTGCTGAACAGCATGGTTGCGCAGAACTTCGGCCGGATCGTCAACATCAGCTCGGTCAACGGCGAGCGCGGCGCCTTCGGTCAGGCCAACTATGCGGCGGCCAAGGCGGGCGTGCATGGTTTCACGATGTCGCTGGCACTCGAACTCGCGCAGCACGGCGTTACCGTCAATACGGTGTCGCCCGGCTATCTCGCGACACCCAAGACCGACGCCGTGCCGAAGGAAGTCATGGAGACCCGGATCCTGCCGCAGATTCCGCTTGGCCGACTCGGTCAACCCGACGAGGTGGCGGCGCTGGTGGCGTTTCTGTGCTCGGACGACGCGGGGTTCATCACGGGAGCGGATCTCGCGATCAACGGCGGCATGCACATGGGATGAAGCGTGGGCAAGCAACCCGTGGCCCGGGTTTCACATTGGCATTCGACATCAGGAGCGGTTCATGGCGCTTTCCGGTAAGGTCAACGACGGCGATTGGTCGGTCGCGGCCGTCACGCATCAGGTGCCGGGCGGTTTCGACTGCTCGATCCAAATTAGCCACCCGACGCCCGACGGCGTCTTCGCGCACGAGTTCAGACACAGCAGCATTTTTCCAAACGAACGCGAGGCCGTGCTGGCCGGCTTGCGCGAAGGCATGGTGTGGGTGCAGTTGAAGATGTCGAAAACCTTGTCCATGTAGGTCTGAAGGCGGAGATTGAAAGAGCGGGCCGGTGTGAGCCGGCCCGCTCTGGTTCGTTTAGCTTATCGGGTTCTCACGGCTTCAGGCCGCATGCTGTGCATCCGTTTGTGCCGGATGACTGGCCGCTTCTTCGCTCGACGATGTGATCGTCGCAGCAAGCGGCAGCACCGGCAGCACGGCTTGCACGGCTCGTGCGATGGCCAGCGAGAGCCGGTAGCGGTTGGTTTCGCTGGGCCGCCCGGTTTCGTCGTACGTGCTATAGGCCCAGTGCGTCGTGCCGTCGTCCGAATAGTCGCCTGTGTCGGCGATCAGCAGGCTGATCACGACGTCGCCCGCTGTGCCGCCGTCGTCCGGCAGGCAGAGGTGAATTCGTCCGAACAGCTCCGGACAGTTCCCCGAGCGGTCCAGCACCTGCTCGTACACGGACTGCAGGGTGACGCCGTGCAGCGTGACCGTAAAGCCCGGCCGCTCGCTCAACGACTTGTACACGATACCTTTCAGCACGAAGCGCGGCGACTGGCTGGGTGCCTCGAGCGCTATCGCCAATGCTTGCACCGCTGCGTCGAGCGTGGCCGCGCGATCCAGCAGGTAGGTGACTTCGTCAGTGTGGGTCGACATGGCTGCCCCTTGTTTGGTTCACGGTGAACATACGGATCGAAAATGTCGTGGTTCAAGCTTAGTGGCGAGTGCCGTCGTGGATTTGATCGTCATCAATGCGCGACGCTTTCAGCGGGTTCACGCTCGTCATCAGCGACCATCGACCGGCTCGCGGCAGACGCTGCATCCACGGTGCGCGTGGCGCAGCGAAAACGACTCAACGGAGTTCTCCCATGACAGCCTGGGCGCGTACGGACGGATGCAGCATCATCATCAAGGAGCATCAGCAACTGACCACTGTAATTGGCGCGATGCTTCAATTTGTTCACCGGCGCGAACAGGCCGGCGCCTCACCGGCGTTCGTGATCTTCCGGGCCATGCTGTACTACATCCGCGAATATCCGGAGAGAGTGCATCACCCGAAAGAGGAGCGTTACCTGTTTGCGCGGCTACGCGCGCGAACTAGCGAGATCAATGATGTTCTGGATGAACTGAACCGGCAGCATGCCGAAGGCGAAGTGAGGGTCCGCAGTCTCGAACATTCGCTCACGCGTTATGAACTGGTGGGGGATGCCGCGCTCGAGGACTTTCGCAGAAAGGTCGAGCGATACGCGGACTTTTACGCGAACCACCGCCGCATCGAGGAAGAGGTTGTGCTGCCCGTCGCGCTGCGCGTGCTCACCCGCGAAGACTGGGCAGAGATCGATGCCGCATTCGGTGCGAATCGCGATCCCTTTGAGGGCGTCGAAGTCGAGGAAGATCTCGACAAGCTGTTCTGCATGATCTCGAACATTGCGTCCCAGGTGAGTCGCTGACCGACACGGACGATAGAAATGCGTCCTATGCCCCTGATTGACTCAAATCAATAGCGTCGATTCGTTTTCGGACACGATGGTTATCACGCGAATAACGCAAAAAATGTCGTCGCTCACCTCGAAAGAGCGGGCGCCAGAAATCTGATTCTGGTGTGGGCGGCGACCACGGATTCCCGAGATGACCGACCAGGCGAAACACGAAGCAATCGTAGCGGCAGGCCTGACCAAATGGTTCGGCGACGGCAGCACGCGAACGACGGCGGTCAACCGTGTCGACTTCGTGGCGCATTTCGGCGAGATGTTATTCATCGTCGGACCGTCCGGAAGCGGCAAGACCACGTTGCTCAGCATGATCTCCGGCATTCTGCGGCCCAACGCGGGCACGGTCAGCGTCAACGGCGACGACCTCTGGACCTTGGACGACGACCGCCTCGCGGACTTCCGCCTGAACACCATCGGCTTTGTCTTCCAGGACTACCATCTGTTTCCGCGACTGACCAGCGCCGAGAACGTTGCGATTCCGCTGATTCTGAAGCACCAGGACTGGAACGAATCCATCAGGGCGGCGGTGAAATGCCTCGAGGTGGTCGGTCTGAAAAACCGCAGCGAGATACTGCCCGTCAAGCTCTCGGGAGGCGAACAGCAACGTGTGGCGATTGCCCGTGCGATCGTGGGCGCGCCGCAGATTCTGATTCTGGACGAACCGACCGCTTCGCTCGACGGCGACACGGGGCGAATGATCATTGCCTTCGTCAAGGAGAAGGTCCTCAACCAGAATCGCTGCATCGTCATCGTGACGCACGACGCACGGATCAACGAATACGCCGACCGGATCATCCATATGGAAGACGGACGTATCACCGGTCTGGACAAGGGCACGGAATGAAAACCCGGGTCATTTTCGGTCTCGCGATCCTCGGCATCCTGGTCGCGCTGGCAGGCGCCTTTCTCTTCGGGACGCAACGCAAGGCGCAACCGCCGGTGTTCGCGCCGGTGAGCAACCCCTATGCGACGGCGATCTACGCGGACGGCATTGTCGAAAGCGAACAGGTTGGCGGGCAGAACGTCAACATCTATCCCGAGGTGGCGGGTCCGATCACGCGGGTGCTGGTCCACGAGGGGCAGCAGGTGGCAGCCGGCACGCCGTTACTGGAGATCGACGACTCCGTGCAGTCCGCCACGACCCAGCAACTGCGAGCGCAGTCGGAGGCGGCGCGGGTCGCCTTGCAGGAGCTTCAGGCCGAGCCGCGCAAGGAGACCCTCGCGGTGACGAAGGCGCAGGTCGATCAGGCGCAAGCGAACCTCAAGGCCGCGCGCGACCAGTACGACAAGCGCCGCGCGTCCTACGAGTTCGATAACCGCTCGATCAGCAAGGACGCGGTGGACACCGCTCAGGACGCCGTCGCCCAGGCGCAGACGAGCCTGGAAGTCGCGCAGCGGCAGTATGAGCTGACGCGCGCGGGGGCATGGAGTTACGACATCAGCAATGCCCAGAAACAATATGAGGCGCTGAGCCAGTCGTACAGGGCCGCCGGTGCGCTGCTAAAGAAATATACGGTGACGGCGCAAGCGGATGGGGTCGTGCTCGCACTCAACGGCACGCCGGGTAGTTATGTGTCGTCTCAGGGCGTGTACGACGCCTATACGCAGGGGTTCGATCCACTCGTCGTGATGGGCGCGTCGCAAGACTATCTGTCGGTGCGTTGTTACGTCGACGAGATTCTGGTCGCGCGCCTGCCCGCACCTACGCACATGCAGGCGCAACTCTCGGTGCGGGGCACCGACATCAAGGTGCCGCTGGAGTTCGTGCGCGTGCAGCCCTATGTGTCGCCCAAGATCGAGCTCTCCAACCAGCGCGCGGAAAAAGTCGACCTCCGTGTGTTGCCGGTGATTTTCCGCTTCCGCAAAAAAGATCTCCCGATGGTTTATCCGGGCCTGTTGGTCGACGTCTTTATCGGGCCCAAATAATGTCTCCGCTCAAGCCGATACGCGACAACCCGACGAGCGGCAATGCGTCCTTGCGAGGCGTCTTGCAGCGTTGCGCATGGCGCCCGGTCTGGCCCGGCGTGATGGCCGCGGCGTTGCTCGGCGCCTGCGCGGTAGGCCCCGATTTCAGCCGGCCCGCGGCGCCCGCCGTGCAGGCCTATACCCATGAGCCGCTGGTGGCGACGACGGTCACCGCGAACCGCGAGTCGCAGCATTTCACGCCGGGCACCGCGGTGCCGTTCGACTGGTGGCGCCTGTTCGGATCGCCGCAACTGGACGTGAGCGTCGAGCAAGCGCTTGCCCACAATCCGACGCTCGAGGCGGCCGAGGCCAGCTTGCGCGAGAGCCAGGACAATCTGCGCGCCGGCTACGGCGTTTTCTATCCGCAGATCGGCGCCCAGGTGCAGGGCGGCCGCGAGCGCTCGGCGCCGCTCGAGAACGGTTCGGCGGCGCCGGCCACGATCTTCAATCTGGTGACGGCGAGCGGCACCGTCAGCTATGCGCTCGACGTGTTCGGCGGCAAGCGCCGCGCCGTGGAAGGACTGCAGGCCCAGGCGGACTACCAGCGCTATCTGACCAAGGCAGCCTATGTGACCTTGTCGGCCAACGTGGTGAACACCACGATCGCGCGCGCGGCCTATGCCGCGGAGATTCGCGCGACGGAACAGTTGATCGACCTCGAAAACCAGCAGCTCGAGATCACCGAAACCCAGGTGCGCACCGGTACGGCCGCCTATTCGAGCGTCTTGAGCGTGCACAGTCTGATCGCCGCCAACCAGGCGTCGCTGGCGCCCCTAAGGCAGAAAATCAGCGAAGCGGATCATCTGCTCGCGACGCTGCAAGGCGTGTTTCCTTCCGAAGCGAATCTGACGGAAATCGATTTGAGTTCGCTCGTGTTGCCCAAAGACCTGCCCGTCAGTTTGCCTTCCGATCTGGTTCGGCAGCGTCCCGACATTCTGTCCGCCGAGGCGCAGTGGCACGTGGCCAGCGCCAACATCGGCGTCGCCACCGCCGCGATGTTCCCGAGCATCAGCCTGAGCGGCACTTACGGCGCGGGAGGCACGAGCTTCGGCAATCTTTCGACGGACAGCTTCAGGTTCTGGAGCATCGGTCCGTCGGTGACAGTGCCGCTCTTTCAGGGGGGCAGTTTGTGGTACGGACGCAAGGCGGCGATCGACGCGTACCGGCAGTCGGCGGCGAACTACCGGCAGACTGTGCTGGCCGCGTTCGCGCAGGTCGCCGACGCGCTCAAGGCACTGGAGTACGACGCACAGGCTCTCGACGCGCAAGCGCAAGCGCAGCGCGACGCGGCGGCAGCGCTGGCCCTGCTGCAAGCCAATTACCGCGCGGGGACGATCGGCTATCTGGACGTGCTGGCAGGCGACGTGCAACTCCACCAGACCACCATTGCCTATCTCCAGGCCGTCGCCCAGCGTCACCAGGATACCGTTGCGCTGTTCGTCGCGCTGGGCGGCGGCTGGTGGAACCGGCAGGACGAAGCGAGCGGGGCGCCGCAGCCATGAAATACAGCGGCATCATGCGCATCGGCTTCAAGCTGCTGGTCAACGACCGGGCGAAATTCTCCGCGCTGCTGATCGGCATCACCTTCGCGGTGTTCCTGATGATGCAGATGACCGCGATGTTCGCCGGCATCCTGAACCGCGCCTATTCGACGGTGACCAATATCGGCGCGTCGATCTGGATCATGGACCCCGCCGTCAACACGCCGACGAGCGCCTTTCCGCTGCCCGACTATCTGCTGGACGCTACCCTGAGCATGGACGGCGTCGCGTACGCGGTGCCGCTCTTTATCGGCGGCGCCCAGCTCAAGCTCGCCGACGGCGCCTACCAGTCCGTCAACGTGGTGGGGCTCGACGACGCCAGCCTGTTCGGCCGCCCGAACATGAAGCAGGGCAACATCCTCGACATCTATGCCGACGATGCCTTCATGGTCGTCAAGGATTCCGAGTTCTCCAAGCTGGAAAATCCCAAAATCGGGACCACGTTCGAAATCAACGACCACCGTGGCGTGATCGTCGGCGTCGCCGAGGTCGCCGCGAACGGCCTCAACGGCGTGCCCACGCTCTATACCACCTACAACCGCGCGATCCAGTACATTCCCGGCACGCGCTTCACGATCTCCTATATCCTCGTGCAGGCAAAAAACGATGCGGCGATTGCCGGCATCAAGCAGCAGGTCGCCAGGCTCGGTTATCTTGCGCTGACCCGTGACGAGTTCAACCGGCGCATTGCCGACTACTACACGTACCAGACCGGCATCGGCACCAATATCCTGCTGATGACCGTGATCAGTTTCATTGTCGGGCTGTCTATTTCAGGCCAGACGTTTTACACCTTCATTCTGGAAAACCTCGACAAGTTCGGCGCGCTCAAGGCCATCGGGGCAAAGCGGCACGAACTGGTGTACATGATCCTGTTCATGGCGACCTTCACGGCGCTGACGGGCTATGGCCTGGGAGTCGGCCTGGTCACCCTCGTGATTTCGCTCGCGAAAGCCACCGTGCCCAACTACGCCGCCATCACCACCTTCTGGAACCTCGCGCTGGCGTTCGGCATGGTGGTGCTGATTGCCGGCATCTCCAGCTACATCGGCGTGCGCAAGGTGCTCACGATCGAGCCGTTCGACATCTTCAGGGGATAAGGTTCGCGACGCGGCGCGCGACGATTCACGCCGGCCGCGTGCTACAGGGTTTTGCTGCAGAGTTTGAAGTCGGGATCTTCCGCATAGGTCTGGATCTGGAAGCCGAGCGTCTTCATCAGTTTCAGCATGCCGGCATTCTTGACCAGCACGAGGCCGTCGATTTCGCTCAGACCTTTGTGACGCGCCACGTCCATGATCGACAGCATCAGGCGCGATCCGATCCCCTGGCCGTTGAACTCGTCGTCCACCACGAGCGAGAACTCGCAACTGGTGAGATCGGGGTTGGCGATGTAGCGCGAAACGCCGATCATGCGTTCGGTTTCGCTGAATTCGCCGTCTTCGCCCGGCGTGCGTTCCCGACAGACCGCGACGAGCGCCATTTCGCGGTCGTAGTCGATCAGCGTGTACCGCGCCAGCATGGGTATCGACAGTTCCCGCAGCGACGAGACAAAGCGGTAATAGCGCGACTGGTCCGAGAGCTTGCGCACGAAGGTCTGCAGCATCTGCGCGTCGTCGGGCCGCACGGCCCGCAACATGTATTGGCCGCCGCCCGGCATCGGCCATTCCTGCGTGTAGTTCGACGGGTACGGCAGGATGGCCAGATGGTCGTAGCGGTGCAGTGAGGGTTGGGCGTTGTCGATCACGACGCGGGCATCCACCGCCAGCGCGCCCGACTCGTCGACGATCAACGGATTGATGTCCATCTCACGCAGTTGCGGCAACGCGCACACCATCTCCGAGACGCGCAGCAGGACCTGTTCGATCGCTTCCAGGCGGGCGGCCGGCGCACCGCGCCATTCGCCCAGCGTTTGCGCGGAGCGTACCCGCATGATCAGGCGCTGCGCCAGGAACTGGTTGAGCGGAGGCAATTCGACCGCCCGGTCGTCGATCAATTCGATCATGGTGCCACCCGCTCCGAATGTGATAACCGGGCCGAACGGCTGATCGGTGACCATGCCGATATAGAGTTCGCGCCCGTGTTTCATGCCGGACATTTTCTGAATGGTCACGCCGTTGATCTGCGCCGCCGGCTTGAGCCGGCGCACGGTCGCCATCATGTCGTTGTAGATGTCGCGCACGCTGGTGGCATTGAGCACGTTGAGCACGACGCCCTGAACGTCCGATTTATGCGGGATATCGGGCGAGTCGATTTTCAGTGCCACCGGATAGCCGAGCTGACTGGCAATCAGCATCGCCTCGTTGGCGCTGTGGGCCAGCATGGTTTGCGTGATCGGAATGTGGAACGCGGCCAACAGCGCTTTCGACTCCATCTCCGTGAGGACCTTGCGTCGTTCGGCGAGCACGCTTTCGATCAGGATATGCGCGCCGGCCAGGTCCGGTTTGGCGAGTTGCGACAGCGGCGGAGGAGTCTGCTGCAGCAGTTGCTGGTTCTGGTAGAACGAAGCGATGTTGCCGAACGCATCGACCGCCGCCTCGGGTGAGCGGAACGTTGCGATGCCCGCGCCATTGATGATTTCGCGTGCTTCAGCGACCTTCTCGTCGCCCATCCAGCACGTCAGAAGCGGCTTGCCGATATCGACGCTCGCGAGCACCAGCGCCCTCGCTACCGCAGTCGGGTCGATTTCCAGCTTGGGGGAATAGATCACGAGTATGCCGTCGACGTCCGGATCCACGGCACAGGCGGCAATCGCCGCCCGGTAGTGGTCGGGACCCGCTTCTTCCGACAGGTCCAGCAGGTTCGAGAGGGTCGCGACCGGCGGCAGGTGCGGCGCCAGCGCGGCGGCGGCTTCGGGTGACAGCCGCGCGAGTCCCAGGCCCAGCTCGATCAGCCAGTCGACGGCCAGCACGCCCGGTCCACCGCCGTTGGTCACGATCGCCAGTCTCGAGCCCACCGGACGATAGCGTGAGGCGAGACATTTGACCGCGGAGAATAGCTGGGTAAACGAGCGCACGCGCACCGCGCCGGCCCGACGCAAGGCGCTATCGAATACCTCGTCGCTGCCGACGATGTTGCCCGAATGGGTGAGCGCGGCTTGCGAGCCGGCGGCCTTGCGGCCGGCTTTGAGCACGACGACCGGCTTGGTGTTCGCGGCGGCCCGCAGCGCGCTGAGGAAGCGGCGCGCGTCGGTGATGCCCTCCATGTAGATGACGATGCTTTGGGTGGCCGGGTCGGTTGCCAGGAAATCGAGCGTTTGCGCAAGGTCGACCGACGTGTTCGGCCCGAGCGACACCACGATCGAAAAACCCACCGCATTCCGGTTGGCCCAGTCGAGGATCGACGAGGTCAGGGCGCCCGATTGCGAGATGAGGGCGAGCGAGCCCTGCTGCGCCAGCCCGCCGGCGACGCTGGCATTGATCTTCAGCCGTGGGCGCTGGTAACCGAGACAGTTCGGTCCTAGCAAATGAATACCGTGTTTGCGCGCAATGGCATGCAGCGCTCGGGCCTGCGTCTGATCGACGCCCGACGAAATGATCAGCGCGGCCTGACACTGGATCCGCCCGGCGACTTCCAGGGCCGAGGGCAATTCGTCGTCCGGCAGGGCAATCACGGCCAGGTCGGCGCGCGAATGAGCCAGTTCGGCGAGCGTGCCGCTCATGCCCACATCGAGGAACGTGACCGGACCGGCGAAGCCGCTTTCCCGTATCAGCACGCTCGCGCAACGGCCGTAGTGGCTTTGGCTGCCGGGGTCGTCGGGCTTGCCGGCGAACACCACGATGGAAGACGGGGAGAAGAGCGGTGTCAGGTAATGTTTGTCCATGAGCGGGGCTCAGCAATCCATGTCGATGAGAGCGCGCACGTGCGCGGCGGCGGCCCGTGCAAGCGACGACAGTTCGTAGCCGCCTTCGAGGCAGGACACGATACGCCCCTTGGCGTGGCGCCGGGCCACCTCGACCATCCGCCCGGTGACCCACGCATAGTCCGCTTCGACGAGGCCGAGGTTGCCCATGTCGTCTTCGCGATGACCGTCGAAGCCGGCCGAGATGAAAATCATCTCCGGCCTGAACGCCTCGAGCGCCGGCAGCCATGTCTGCGTGACCGCCGCCCGGAACGCGTCGCCGTACGAACGCGTCGGCAGCGGCACGTTGACCATGTTCTCACCGCGCGGCTCGTTGCCGCAGAACGGGTACAGCTTGTCCTCGAAGATCGAGCACATCAGGACACGGGCATCGGCGTGGAAAATGTCTTCGCTGCCGTCGCCGTGATGGGCGTCGAAATCGATCAGCGCGACGCGTGTGAGTCCATGCGTGTTTAGCGCATGGCGAATGCCGACCGCGACATTGTTGAAAAAACAGAACCCGCCCGCCGCCGCGTATTTCGCGTGGTGCCCAGGCGGCCGAATATTGCAGAAGGCGCACTGGGCCTCGCCGGCCAGCACCAGATCGGTCGCCAGTACTGCGGCACCGGCGGCGCGCAACGCCGCCCGGTACGTATGAGGGTTCATGCTCGTGTCCGGGTCGACACGCACATAGCCTTCGAACGGCACCATCCCGGCGATGGAGCGGATATACGACAACGAATGCGCCTCGGCCAGTTGATCTTCCGTTGCCAGCGGCGCCTCGTAAGTCTGCATGCAGTCGAGCAGGCCCTTGATCAGCAACATATCGTGAATCGCGCCGATACGGTCCGGCGATTCGGGATGTCCGGCTCCCATCTCGTGTCTAGCGCAATCATCGTGCGAAATATAGGCGGGTTGCATGGTGGCTCGAGGTGACGAGATTGCTGCCGTTGGACCCCGGTATGGGGGCGCCGCGCGTCGACTTCAATCGTCACGCGGTCGGCCAGACGCTGATTGCGAACGCGGCTGGGATGCCTGCCGGAAACGCATGTTGGCCGGCATCTCTATCAGGCACCGCATACGGCATCGGAGCCTTGACTCAGGTCAAGCTGCGACAGGCGCGTTGAGATCACATTAGGCGCAGGGTGTGTGCATTCATGCATCGTGCCTTTTCTCACCGGGAGTTTCGTCATGCCTCGCAACACGTTATGGGTGCCACTGCTCGATATCGCACAAGGGACCGATCTGAACGAAGACGATCTGGCCCGCATGGTAGACGACGAGATCGGCCGTTTGTCGGCCGGCGCGCGGATCCACGACTACATTCCGTTGATTGCGATCAAACAGGTCGGCGACAAGGTAAGACAGAGCGCCGCTCACAACCGGGCCGGCAGCCATCGTCTCGCAAGCGGGGGATGACAGGCGCGCTGCGGCACCAACCCAATTCCAGGACGTCGATGCCACCTTAGGAGAATGCGATGAAAACGGACCAGCAGTTGCAGCACGATGTGGAAGAGGAGCTTGCGTGGGATCCCGCGGTGACGGTGACCGACGTCGGCGTCGAAGTGAAAGAGCGGATTGTCACGCTGTCGGGGCATCCGTCCAGCTACGCGGAAAAGCTGGCAGCGGAAAAAGCCGCGCAACGGGTCGCCGGCGTCAAGGCGGTGGTGGTCGATATGAACGTTCGATTGCCGAACGGCGCGGTGAGAACCGACGAAGACATCGCCAACTCGATTCGTTCGATCCTGAAATGGACGGTCGGCGTGCCTGAGAGCTCGGTTCAGGTGCAAGTCGAAAAGGGCTGGATAACCTTGCGCGGGGACGTCGACTGGGCTTACCAGCGCCAGGTGGTCGCACGCGCGGTGCGCCACATGCGCGGCGTGACGGGCGTCTCCAATCTGATCGAGGTGGGCGGCGGCCTGGCGGCGCAAGACATCGGGAAGAAGATCGGCCAGGCCCTGCAACGCCATGCCGAGCGCGAAGCGAATCACATCCGGGTCACCGAGCACGAGGGCATCGTCACGCTGACGGGCAACGTGGGTTCATACGCGGAGCGATCGGCCGCGCGGGGAGCGGCATGGTCGGCGCCGGGTGTCCATGCGGTCGTCGATAATCTGACCGTCGGCTAGCATGCCGTAGGCGGTCGCCCCGTGTCGTGAGTCGTGGTGAGTCACGACACGGGGCGCCGTTCAATCGAGCTTCAGTACCACGCGGCCGTCGACCTTGCCGCCCTTGAGATCGGCAAGCACCGTATTGATGTTTTCCAGACGGTCGAGGTGGATATGCGCCCGCACCCGTCCTTCCGCGGCGAACTCGAGCGACTCCTGCAAATCCTGCCGGGTGCCGACAATCGATCCGCGCACGGTGATGCCGTTGAGCACGGTCGAAAAGATCGGCAACGGAAAATCGCCGGGCGGCAAACCGTTGAGCGAAACCGTACCGCCGCGCCGGACCATGCCGAGCGCCTGCGCAAATGCACTACGCGATACTGCGGTGACCAGCACGCCGTGCGCCCCGCCGATTTCCTTTTGAATCACGGCGGCGGGATCCTCGGTCGCCGCGTTGATGGTGAGTTTCGCACCCAGTTCGCGCGCGAGGGCGAGCTTGTCCTCCGCGATATCCACGGCGACGACATGCAGGCCCATCGCGATCGCGTATTGAACCGCCACATGGCCGAGTCCGCCTATTCCCGAGATCGCGAGCCATTGGCCGGGCCGCGTGTCGGTCATGCGAATGCCTTTGTAGACGGTGACGCCGGCGCACAGGATCGGCGCGATCTCTTCGAAGCCGACTTGCGCGGGCAGGTGTCCGACGTAGTTCGGATCGGCCAGCACGTATTCCGCGTAGCTGCCGTTCACCGAGTAGCCGGTATTCTGCTGTTCATGACAGAGCGTTTCCCAGCCGCCGAGGCAGTGCTCGCAGTGACCGCAGGCGGTATAGAGCCACGGCACCCCCACCCGGTCGCCTTCCTTGACCGCCTTGACACCCGAACCTGCAGCCGTGACGAAGCCGACCCCCTCGTGACCGGGAATGAAGGGCAGGGAGGGACGCACGGGCCAGTCGCCGTCGGCCGCGTGCAAGTCGGTGTGACAGACGCCCGTTGCCTTGATATTGACGAGGATCTGTCCTGGGCCCGGTGTGGGCACGGGTACTTCCTCGATGCGAAGCGGTTCTCCGAATGCGTGGACGACAGCGGCTTTCATCGACTGAGCCATGGGATTCTCCGGGAGGGGCTGAGGTGCCCCAGTATCCGCGCGGCGCAGGTGGGCAAATTGACGTGGATCAGGAATCCGCCGGGTGATGCGCCGGCGAACGCGGGCCGCTGAGACATGAAGCGTCGCCGCTCTATCCGGTTGCCCCTGCCGCGATCGCGCTAGCTGGCAAAGCGCGTGAGGATCGCCGGCTCGATGACGGCCGCGGCCATCAGGCCGCCCATGAAAGCGCCCGCGACGCCGGGCCCCGTGACGTCCTGGCCGGCAAGCAGCAAGCCGTGGACCGGTGTGCGCACGCGCAGCGCCGCGCTGGTCAAACGGCTTGCGGTCACATCGAGTCCATACATGGCGCCACCCGGCGAGCGCAGGTAGCGTTGCTGCGTGACGGGTGTCGACAGTTCGTGGAAGCGGATCAGTGGTGCGAGGGCAGGGAAGTGTCTGCGGAACCGTGCCAGCAATCGCTGTTCGATTCGTCCTTTCAGTTCCTGGTACGGCGCACTGTGTCGGCCGTCCGGTGTATCCAGCCAGGAGGCGAAGGCTCGCGCGTCGCACAATGCAATCACCTCGGCCGTCGGCTTACCCGCCCATGTCCGGTCTTTCATCGAGGGAAACGACACGAACAGCCCCGGCGGGTCGTCTTCCTCGACGTTCTGCCACACCCGGCCGATTTCCTCGCTTTCGTAGATCCATATATTGGCGCCGGAGGCGCCCGCCGCGGCGATGTCGCCATCGAAGCCGATGTAAAGCGCCAGGTGCGCAAGGCCCGGGCGCAGCCCGCGCAGCGTGTCCTGCCACGCGGGTGCCGTCGCGGCATCCAGGCAGGACACGGTGTTGGCGATGCCCATCGCCGAGATGACGCGGCTCGTGAACTCCGTGCGGCGCGTGCCGCCCTGGTTGAACGCCACACCGACCACATGGCCGCCGGTCACGAGGATGCGTTCGACGCAGGCGCCGAGTTGCACCTCGCCGCCCGCTGCCTCGACGACGGGAACGAGCGTGCTCGCGAAGCGCGCCGGGCCGCCTGCCGGATAGTACGCACCGGCATTGTACGAACTGGTGACGAGCGCATGTTCGAGCATCGGGGCACGCTCCGGCGGCGCACCATAGTCGCCCCAGCGGGCACCGAGCACTGCGCGCAATTGCGCGTCGGGCACGTCGGCCAGTGCGCTGGCGAGCGTGCATTGCGCCCAGCGCTCGACTTCGTCGCCTTGAATCAGATGCATGCCCCACGCGAGCCACTGCGGCATGCCGCGCATCGCGAACATCGCGAAGGCCGAGTGCCGCGCGGCTTCGCAGGCGGCAAACCAGCGCCCGACGGCTTCGCTCTGCTGCGGAAAGCGTGCCAGCAGCGCTTCGCGATAGCGCGCCTCCGGGTACGGGATGGCGAACTCGAAATCGGGCAAACGAACGATGTCGTAAGGATTGCCGCAGGAGACGAAGCGAAGCGCACCCCCGGTCAGCCACGCGAGAAGCCTGCCGATCTGTCCGCTCGATCCGGTGATGTCGCCCACCCCGCCGATGTAGTGCACGCCCGTAGCGAAGGTCCAGTCCGCGCGCGTGAAGGTCTGGGTGAGCCCTCCGGCCACGTCATGCTGCTCCAGCACGAGCACGCGCCGCCCCTGACGCGCGAGCGCGGCCGCGGCGCCCAGACCGCCGATGCCGGAACCCAACACAATCGCATCCCACATGACACCGCCCCCGGTTGCCCCGGCCCTGTGTGCAACGTGTGCCTCGTGCAGCGGGCCGTACGTTTCACATCAAAACGCACTGCGCCGCGGCGCGCTTGATACAGGTCAACGTTAGGCTAGCGCGGCGCGCTACCTGCAGGCGTCGCGAGGGGGCGCCGGGCACCGGCGGGGTGACTGAGCACCGGGGCCGGCCGGCCGAACAGATAGCCCTGCATGACGTTGCAACCCAGTCCGCGCAGCGTTGTTGCCTGTGCCTCGGTTTCCACGCCTTCGACCACGCACGTCAGTTTCAAACTCCGGCACAGACCGACGATGCTGCGGACAATGTCCTGCGCACCGCCGTCGAAGTCGATTTCCCGCACGAAACTCCGATCGATCTTTACCTTGTCGAGCGGCAGTCGGTGAATGCAATGCAGGCTCGAAAAGCCGGTTCCGAAGTCGTCGAGCGAGATGTGCATGCCCAGCTTCTTGAGTTCGGTCAATGCGTGCCGCGCCTGATCGAAATCCCGGATCACGGCCGTTTCGGTAATCTCCATGGTCAGGCGCTCGGGCGAAATGCCGCTACGCCGGATCATGTCGATGATGGCAGGAATCGTCTCGGACGAATTCAGGTCCTGGGCCGACAGATTGAACGACACGCGAACTGCGGGTTCCGCTTCCTGCAACGCGCCAAGTACCTTGCCGAACAGCACCAGCGTGATCGCGCGGACCAGATCGCTGCGCTCCGCGACGGCGATGAATTCCGAAGGCGGCACGTCGCCCAGCGTCAGATTGCGCCAGCGCGCCAGGGCCTCGTACGACACGACGCGTTGATCCGTGACGTCGATAATGGGTTGATAGTGCAGGCTCATTTCCCGATTCAGGTCGGCCTGACGCAGCAATTGCTCGATCATGTTCGTGCGGCGTATCGCGCTTTCAATCGCGCCGGAAAAGATCGTGGTGCCGCCGCGCCCGTGTTCCTTGGCATGATAGAGCGCGTGATCCGCGCGCTCGAACAACTGGCCGGGCGTCGTCGCGGCAACGGGAAATTGCGCGATACCCAGCGACGCGGACAGCCTGATGTTTGCACCGGCGCACCGATAGGGCGCTTCCAGCGCAGCGGCAATCGTTTTGCCCAGCCCCTGCAGGCAGTCGATTTCCGTTTCGTTCCCGACCAGCAGTCCGAATTCATCGCCACCTAAACGCGCGAACGTGCACCCAGCGGATTGCAGCTTCGATTGCAGCTTCTTCAGCCGTTTGCCGACCTCCTCCAGGACTTGATCGCCGGTCTGATGTCCATGAAGGTCGTTGACCTGTTTGAAGCCGTCGAGATCGATCACGCCGACCGCGAAGGTCCGGCCGCCGCCGGCCATCTCGGCGCAGAGTCCCTCAAGCCTTTTCAGGAACGAGCGGCGGTTCGGCAAGCCGGTCAGCGTGTCCTCGTTCGCCAGCGTCGAGTTGGCGTCGCTGAGATCTTGCAGGATTTTTCTGGATTCGATCAGGTTCGCGAAGTCGCGGTAATGCGTAAGCATCATCACGATAATGGCGATGGTGACGAGGAACATGTTCAGTGCGATAGCCTCCAGAATCGAATTCTGGGTGCGCACGAAGAACACCGTGAACGGAAGCACCACGATCGCCGTCAGCAACAGCGCGGCGCGGCGCAGATGCATCAGGCAAAAGACGCAGCCGATGACGGTGATCGCCATCGAGAACGCGATCTGCACGCGTGCATAGGCATCGCCGTATGGATAGAGTGCGAACGCCCAACCCGTGAAGCCCACGCCGAACGCCGCCGTAAACCAGGTCGCCGCGGACAGCCGTTGCCGCATCTCGCCGTCGGTTAGCCGACGATGCTGGCCCCGCCTCCCGAGCCACACCAGAAGACGCGCCAGGCCGATGAAACCCAGCACGACGGGTATGTCGATCGAAAGCCATGCGGGCGAGTGGGGCTGATGCGTGTAAGCAACTGCTCCGGTGTTGATCAAAAGTATGAAGTAGAGCAGCGGCACCTGCCGCGAAAAGGCGTCGAACTGCGCGCCGATGAGTTCATTGCTCGCGGCTGCGCGCCGCCGCTTCAATCTAAAGCCTGCAAGTCGCATATTGAAACCGCTTCTGGAAAGCGCCCTGCAAACCGTGAGGCCGGGCTGACTACGGGGTGACTTCAGTATAACGGCGTCGCACCGGCGGATCTTGAAGGAAGATTGTCCGGCGCACACCAGCATCGCACGCGCCTGCTCGGGATACCGCGTCGCGACCAGAATGCGCAGAAGCGGATTTTCGAGCTTGATCAGAGGAATCAGCTCGATGCCATGGACACCGGGCATGGCGAGCCCAAACGTAAGAAGGGTTGCGTCGGTGGTTTTCGCGAGGGCTAGCGTACCGGCGCCGTCAACCGCTTCGCCGACGATTTCGAACTCTCCCGTGCTTGCGAGAAGGGCGCGAAGACCGTCTCGCATGACGCCGTGTGCATCGGCAATTGCAACCTTCGTCATGGAGAACGCTCATGGAAAAAACAGCCAGGCCCCGTTCTTGATGCGCCCCCGGGTGCGCACCAGGATTTCCTTCTTTGTAACCGTAGAAAAAACTGGGTGCCTCGACCAGAATCGGCAACATTTACCCCGCAGCAGAGGTGGTTGAGAAAACATGCGCTACCGTCGGATAGTCCGGGGTAGTCAACGCTGCTTGCGGTGCCGTTTGTGCGAGACCCCTGGCCGCCAACCCGGCAGACTGCGCCGCCGGCCCCCATGGCCGAAGAAGGGCATACCGTCGCGCTATCGGGAGGAGCACTGATGCACGTCAAAAGTCCGCGAGCTTCGCGGACATAGTCTGACTGATGTGTGGCCGGCTGACCCGGCTACAACTATCAAAGGAGACTTGCCATGCGTGCCTCAGATGTTATGACCAGCCCGGTCGTATCGGTGACACCCGAGATGACCGTGCGTGAAGTTGCCGGTATCTTCGCCGACCGTAAGATCAGTGGTGCGCCGGTGGTGGACGCCGCCGGCCATCTGGTGGGTATGATCAGCGAAGGCGATATGCTGCGCCGCGTCGAGCTCGGCACCGATCAACGCCCGCGCTCGTCATGGCTCGAGATGTTCGCGTCGGGCGAAAGCGCGCGAGACTACATCAAGGCCCACGCGCTGAAAGTGGCCGACGTCATGTCGACCCGCGTCGTTTCCGTCAACGAGGAAACGACGCTCGGCGAAATCGCCAACCTCATGGAAACACGCCGCATCAAGCGCGTGCCGGTCAAGAAAGAAGGCAGGCTCGTCGGCATTGTCAGTCGGGCCAATCTGGTCCAGGCGTTGGCCAGCGTGCCGGATGATCCGCTCACCGACACCACGTTGTCCGACGGCGAGATTCGCGCTGTCCTGATGGGCGAGTTGGCCGGTCGCAACTGGGGATTCGCCGGGCGCAACGTCGTGGTGAGCGACGGGGTCATTCATCTGTGGGGCGTGTTCCACTCGCTCGACGCCATCGAGGCCGTGCGCGTCGCGGCCGAAGGGATCCCCGGCGTGAAGCGGGTCGAGGACCATACGGAGCCTTATCCTGTGATGCCGGGTCTCTGACGGCACGTCGCGGCCATGTCGCGCCCGCGGCCAGCCGAAGCGCATCCTTCGACCGGTTCCGGGCCGTCATCTCACCAGTTGCTGGATGCGTCAATCGCCGCAGCGCTCTTGCTGAACCTTCGCCTGTTCGTACCAATGGGTCATGATTCGCCAGATCTGCGAAGCCGCTTCCGCAAAGCAGAACAGGTCCGTATCGTGCGCGGCGATCATGCCTTCGTCGACCAGGAACTCGACGTCGAAGGCCCGGCGCCAGAAGCGCTCCCCCACGGCGACCGCGCTTACTGAAAACCCGGCTGACCGATTTGCCCGGCACTTTGCGGAACGCGCTGCACCCGGTCGAGGTGGAAACCCATCCGGCCGATCCGGGCGCGCATCTCAGCATAGGTGGGGTCGTCCATCGCGGGCGTTCGCGAGAGCAGCCACATCATGTTGCCGTCGGCCATGCAGCGGATCGTGTAACGATAGTCCGGGTCCACATACGCGGTGACGACCACGACTTCGAACGGCCAGATCAGCTCCACGCGCCATTTCGTGTTGCCGGTGTCCGGCATTACCCTGGCCACGAAATGACTGCCCGTGACCGGCTGATCGAAGCCGTGACGCCGGCCGAGATAGTGGTCGTCGATTCGGCCGTCGCCGCGCTGCGTCCATTCGTCGTAGCTGCCGACATAATCCTGCTCACTCAGAAACGGCGTGTCCGCGATCACGTACCAGCGTCCCATGTAGCGCGCCAGATCGATGGGCGGCCCAGCGACACAGGCCGACTGCGGCGCTTGCGTATCGGCCGGGATAGCGGGAGCGTGTGCACAGCCGGCCATACAGATGACCAACGAAGCGGCGCATGCAAATGACTTGAACATAGGATCAATCCGGTTGGTTGGGCGTCACGCGCAAAGAGACGCTGTACGTCATATCGGTCAGTCGACCGCGTAGTCGTTGCATCAGTCTTTCCTGAGCCGAAAGATCAGCCAGGCGGCGAGACTCGTCAGCGCAAAGGCGATCAGCGTGACGATCCAGAACCCACGAGGGTCGTACCTCAACGGCACGCCGCCCACGTTCATGCCGAGGAAGCCGGCGATCAGATTGATCGGCAATGCAATGACCGTGACGGCGGTCAGAATGAGCACGCTGCGGTTGGTGTGCTCGGCAACCCGATCGGCGATTTCTCCTTCCAGCAGCTTGATTCGCTCCTGAAGCCCGGCCATGTCGCGCAGCGTCACCGAAAACTCCTCGGCTGATTGTCTCAGCGACTGCACATCGTCTTCATGCGCCCAATTCGGCGGCCGGTTGACGAGGCGGAACAGTGCTGCCGGCTCGGGTGCCAGCAGCCGCCGCAAACGCACGAGATCGCGGCGAATCCCGCCCAGCACAGGGCGTTTCGGCAGTTTCCCGGCAGCCAGCGTGTCGTCCACCTCATTGGCCGCCTGCGCCGCCGTACGGACGAGGTCCGCGAGCACATCGGCCTCCCCCTGCAGCAGGTGGATCAGCAGCGCCATGGGGCTGCGAAAGCGGGTCCCCGTGTCGACGACCTGCCTCAATTGGCTCACCGACCGCAGAGGGAGGCTGCGTACGCTTATCAGGCGGCGAGCGCCGACGGTCAGCCACAACGTCGCCACGTTGAGCGGTTGCTTGCGCGCGAAGTCATAGTCGACGTCGTTGAGCACGGCAATGAGGTTCTGGTTGTGATGCGTGATCCGGGTAGAGCGCGAGCCCTCTCTTAGCGTCTCGGCGAAAGCGTCCGGCAGTTGAACGTGCGGTAGCGGCCAACCTTCCAGCACGGTAGGCAGATCGTTGAAGTGCAGCCAGATGAATTCGCCATCTTTGTCATGCTGTCGATTGAGCCAGTCGGCCGCTGTATCCGCGTCGATTTCGCGACCCACGCCCTCGCTGGAGAAAACGTATCCGCGGTCCAGCGGGAACTGGCCGACCGTGCCCGCCGGCGACGCTTCCATGATCATGCCGTGCCCCATGTCGCCCGTTCCTGCCGCCCCCGTCATGACTTTGCCGACGGAACTGCCGCTCCTGCCGCAGCGGAGGCAGCGGGCCGACAGTCGAGCGCCGCTCTTTCGGCCAGTTCGACGCTTTGCAGGTAGACCGGCACCGTGCACGGCCAGCCGAGCGTGTCGCTGATCCGGCGGCGCAGCGCATCCGCGGCGGCGGGCTCACCGTGCGTAATGAAGGTTTGCGTGGGCGCCGGCGACATCGCCGTGAGCCACTCCAGTGTCTCGGCATAGTCCGCATGCGCCGATAGCGATGAGATCGACTCGACCTGTGCGCGAATCGGCACGTATTCGCCGTGAATCTTGATGGTCGGCTCGTGTGCGGCAATGGCGGCGCCGCGCGTGCCGGCGGCCTGGTAGCCGACCAGCGCGATCGTGTTGCGGTGGTCCGGCGCGTAGAGGCTCAGATGATGAAGAACGCGACCGCCCGTGGCCATGCCGCTGCCGGCGATGATGACCATCGGGCCATGATGCGCTGCGATGGCCTTGGATTGCTCGACCGTGCGCACCATGATCGCGGCCTGGTCCATGACGGCGGTTTGCGAAGCGGTTAAGCGATGCTCGTTCAGGTGGTGCCTGTAGAGATCCGTCACACCGGTGGCCATCGGGCTGTCCAGATACACCGGCACGTTCGCCATGCGGCCGGCTTGCTTGAGGTGCGCGATGTAATAGAGAATTTCCTG
The DNA here is from genome assembly GCF_013409255.1 of Paraburkholderia bryophila. Classification (NCBI taxonomy): domain Bacteria; kingdom Pseudomonadati; phylum Pseudomonadota; class Betaproteobacteria; order Burkholderiales; family Burkholderiaceae; genus Paraburkholderia; species Paraburkholderia bryophila. The sequence continues at coordinate 531,297 of NZ_JACCAS010000001.1, read as the reverse complement.
AGCGCGGCCCACCGCAAAGCACGGCATGACCACCACGCCGCCGCGCGCGAACGTTCTCTCGAATAGCGCGGCCAACTCCTGCTCGGGATCGGTTTCCGGATGCAGGCGGTCGCCGTAGGTCGACTCCACGACGAGATAGTCGGCATGCGCAAGCTTCATGGGCGGGCGCATGATCGGGTCGCCCGGCCGTCCGAGATCGCCGGAAAAGGCAAGCACCGTATGGCGCCAGCACAATACGACGCTGGCCGCGCCGAGGATGTGTCCGGCGGGCAGAAAGCGGAAGCTCAATTGCTCGTTCAGCGGCGTGGGCACATCGAACTCGCGCGGGACCATCAGCCGCAGCGCGTGCTGTGCATCGTCGAGCGTGTAGAGCGGCAGCGCCGGCTTGTGCTTCGAGAAGCCATGACGGTTCGCGAAGTCGGCTTCTTCTGCCTGCAAATGCGCGCTGTCGCGCAGCATGATGTCGCACAGGTCGGCCGTGCCGGGCGTGCAGTAGACGGGGCCGCGATAGCCGCTGCGCGCCAGCACGGGCAGATAGCCGGTGTGATCCAGATGCGCGTGGGTGAGGATCACGGCGTCGAGCGTATCGACCGGCGTGGGCAACGGGTTCCAGTTGCGCAAGCGCAGGTTTTTGGTGCCCTGAAACAGACCGCAATCGATCAGAATGCGCAGGCCCGCTCCTTCGAGCAGATATTTCGAGCCGGTGACCGTTTCGGCTGCACCCAGAAAAGTCAGCTTCATCATGCCCTCGCGCAGAACCCGCCGATTGCGGGGATGCATCCCATTGCACTGCATTTGCCTGCTGGCGCTTTGACATGGATCATCGAATGGGGGAGGGTGGCCGATTCAGTCGAGCGATTTGCGAAACCGCAGGACGCTGATGCCCAGCATGATCGCGCCGAGCAAGCCCATCGCGGCGAATTGCGGCCACAACACGTCGAAGCCCACCGCTTTGAGAAACACCGAGCGCAGCACGACTAGAAAATAGCGCAGCGGGTTGAACAGCGTAATCCACTGCATGATTTTGGGCATAGCCGCAATGGGGAAGGCGAATCCCGACAGGATAAAAAGCGGGTTGATCAGAAAGAAGTTGAGCGCGAACGCCTGTTGCTGCGTGCGCGAGAACGTCGACAGCAGCAAGCCGAGGCCGAGCGCCGCCAACAGGAACAGCGAGGCGCCCGCCAGCATCACGAGCGGGTTGCCGACGAACGGAACGTGAAACCAGCCGACACCGACCGCCGTGACCAGCGCGACGTCGGCAAGCCCGATCAGGAAGAACGGCACGGTCTTCCCGAGGATGAATTCGATCGGTCTGATCGGGCTCACCATGATCTGCTCCAGGGTGCCGATTTCCCGCTCGCGGACCACCGCGAACGCCGTGAGGCTCACCACCTGCATCAGCGTGAGCGTACCGACCACGCCGGGGATAAAAAACCAGCGATCGTCGATGGTGTCGTTGTACCAGGGGCGCTCGCGCAGCGCGACCGTCACGGCGGCCGGCGCGGCGCCGGCAGACTCGGGCCACGCGTCCTTCACCTGATCGCTCTGGAATTGCGCCACGATCTGGTTGATGTAGCCGAGCGCGATGAGCGCCGTGTTGGAGTTGGTGCCGTCCACGATGACCTGCAGCGGCGCGCTGCGGCCGTTGTACAGATACTGTGAGAACCCCGCGTGAATCACGATCGCCACGGAGGCGTCGCCGCTGTCGATGTCATGGGTCAGCGCGCGTTCGGAGCCGGCATGGTCCACGACATGGAACCTTCCGGTCGCCGCGAAGTGCGAGACGAGGTTGCGGCTCGCCTGACTGTGGTCGAGATCGAGCACGGCAAGACTCACGTGATTGACCGTGAACGTTGCCGCGTAACCGTAGACGACGACTTGCAGAAGCAGGGGCACGATCAGCCGGAACATGGCCCAGCGATCGCGCTTGAGCTCGAGAAATTCCTTCATCAGCATGACCTGCAGGCGGTCGAACATGACGAGCTAATCCAGGTGTTTGTGGAAGGCGCGCGCGGCCATCCAGATGATCGCGAGCGCATAGACGGCCAGCGCGAGGATCGGCGCGGCGAGCTCGGTCAGGGTGCTGCCTTTCAGGAACAGGGCGCGCAGGATGGTGATGTAGTAGCGTGCGTAGACCAGCAGCGTCGCGGCCTGGATCGGCGCGGGCATCTGGTCGATGGCAAAGGTGTAGCCGGACAGCATGCTGGTTGGCAGCATGGTCAACAACAGTGCAACCTGGCTCGCGCCGAGCTGACTGCGAATGTGGACCGAGACCAGATAGCCGATGCCGAGCACCACCAGGGTAAAGAGCGCGGTGGTGGCGAGCAGCGTGACGATGCTGCCGCGAAACGGCACGTGAAACCAGAACACGGTGCTGAGCAGGCAGAACGCCGCATTCGCGAGGCCGATCGCAAAGTACGGCAGCAGCTTGCCGAGCATGACTTCGAGCGCGGTGACGGGGGTGGAGATAAGCTGCTCCATCGTGCCGCGCTCCCATTCGCGCGAGACGGTCAGCGAAGTGAGCTGCGCGCCGACCAGCGCGAGAATCACCGCCACGATCCCCGGGATGATGAAGTTGCGGCTGTCCAGCCCTTCGTTGAACCAGACGCGCGCCTGCAGATCGACTACGCCGACTGCCTGTGGCCGCAGACCATGCGCCTGGTTCCAGCGGGACTGAAAGTCCGCGGTGGTCCGCGCGATCACGCCCTGCGCATAGCCAATGGCGATATTGGTGGTATTCGCATCGGTCGCGTCGAACACGGTTTGCACCGAAGCGATGCCGGTGGTCGTGAGTGCGCGCGAAAAATCCACCGGAATCGTGACCACGCCGGCGCACGTGCCACGGTCCATCGCATCGCGCAGCGAGCGTTCGTTGTCGAGCGGATGGACGGCCGAAAACCAACCCGACGCAACGAAGTTCTGCACCAGTTCGCGACTGATCTGGCTATGCGCCTGATCGTCGATGCACAGCGGAATGCGCCTGATATCCAGACTGACGCCATAGCCCAGCAGCACCATCTGCAGCAAGGGCATGAGCAGTGCGATCGCAAGGCTGCGCGGGTCGCGCCAGATCTGCAGCGTTTCCTTATGCGCCATGGCCAGCAGGCGTCGCAGGTTCATGGCGTAGTGTCTCCTTTGTTCGTGCGGGAGACGATCTGCACGAACACGTCCTCGAGCGAGGGACGAATCGGTCGGGGCGCCGTCGCATCGATATGGCGCTGCGCCAGCAGGAGCTGAAGACCGGCTTCTGCGGCGCCGCTGCGCATCAGCACATGCAAGCGGTCGCCGAAGATCGCGGCGTCGATCACCTCCGGCATCTCGCGCAAGGCGGCAAGGGCGGCGCCAAGCGGCGCGCAGACCAGTTCGAACAGATTGCCGCCGAGGTTGTGCGCGCGCAGGTCGCCTGGACTGCCGATCGCCACCAGCCGTCCCGCGTCGATCAGCGCGATGCGGTGGCAGTATTCCGCTTCTTCCATGTAGTGTGTGGACACGAGCACGGTGACGCCGCTCGCGGCCAGCTCGTGAATCAGGTCCCAGAACCGTCGGCGCGCTTCTGGCTCGACCCCGGAGGTCGGTTCGTCGAGAAACAGCACGGGCGGGCGATGCAGGATCGCGCAGCCGAGCGCGAGACGCTGTTTCCAGCCGCCGGCGAGCGTTCGCACGAGCGTGTCCTCGCGCCCATCCAGTCCTGCCATCGCGATAGCGCGGCGGATCCGTTCGTCGATCTCCGCACGGGGCACGCGGTAGATGCCGCAGAAAAAGCGCAGGTTTTCACGGCAGGTCAGGTCGCCATATAAAGAGAACTTTTGCGACATGTAGCCGATGTGCGCCCGCAGCGCCTCGGCCTGGGTGCTCACGTCGAAGCCGGCCACCGAGGCCTGTCCGGCGCTTGGCGAGAGCAGTCCGCACAGCATGCGAAGGGTTGTCGATTTGCCCGCGCCATTGGGACCGATGAAGCCGACCACTTCGCCTTTGCCGATGCACAGGTCGAGACGATCGACCGCGGTGAACGCGCCGAAGCGTTTGGTTAGGCCCGCCGCCTTGACGACCGGATCGCCGGGATCGCTCATGCCGCGCTGCCCGACCCGACGAGCGCGACAAAGACGTCTTCGATGCCTGGCTCGACGGGCGTAATCGTCGCGGGTCCGATGGCTCGGCTGGCCAGCCGCGCAGTTATCTCCGGCGTGCGGCGCGCTGCGTCGTCGACTCGCACGTGCACGCGGTCGCCCATCAGCAATGCGCCCAGCACGCCTGGCGCATCGACGAGCGCATCGTGCACCGCGCGCGGATCGGCCGCGGCGATAGCCAGCAACGCGCCCGGCATGGCCTGCTTGAGCCGCGCCGGCGTGTCGCATTGGCGGATCTCGCCGGCATGCAGCAAGGCGAGGCGCGAGCAGCGTTCAGCCTCGTCCATATACGCCGTGGACAGCACGATCGTGACGCCGCTTTCACGCAGGTTGTACAGAATCTCCCAGAAATCGCGGCGCGACACCGGATCGACGCCGGTGGTCGGTTCGTCGAGCAGGAGCACGCGGGGGGTGTGGATCAACGCGCAGACGAGACCGAGCTTCTGCTTCATGCCGCCGGATAACTGGCCGGCCAGGCGCTGCCTGAACGGGACGAGGCCGGCGGCCTCGAGAAGCTGGCCGCTGCGCTCGCGCTGCGTTTTGCGGGGCACGCTGAACAGTTCGCCGTAGAACGCGATGTTCTCGGCGACCGTCAGGTCCTCATACAGGCCGAATCGCTGCGGCATGTAGCTGAGTGCCGCCTTGGCGCGTTCGGGCTGCGCCACGACGTCGATATTGTCCAGCCGGATCTCGCCGGAATCCGGGCGCAGCACCCCCGCGAGCATGCGCATGATGGTGGTTTTGCCCGCGCCGTCCGGCCCGACCAGTCCGAAGATTTCCCCTCGCGCGATGTCGACGCTGACGCCGCGCACGGCATGCACGGCGCCGAAGCTGCGCACCAGCGCATGCGCGTGGATCGCGACGGACGACGGCGCAGCGCTCATTGGCCGGGCGCCAGCAGTGCGATCGATCCATCGGCGGGCATGCCCGGCAGCAGTTCGTGCGTTGGGTTGTCGATATCGACGCGAATCCGGTACACCAGCGTGACCCGCTCCGCGTGCGTCTCGACCGTCTTGGGGGTGAACTCGGCCTGGGGAGAGATGAAGCTGATACGGCCGCGATAGGTCTTGCCGGGGTAGGTGTCGGTCGTCACGTCGACGGCCTCGTGCAGACGAACCTTGCCGATATCCTGTTCGTTCACGTAGGCGCGCAGCCAGACATGATCGAGTTCGTCGAGCGTAAAAATCGCGACGCCGGCCCCCGCAAGCTGGCCGAGTTCGGCTTCTCGCACGGCGATCACGCCGTCGAACGGGGCACGCAGCACGGTATAGGACAACATCACCTGGTCGAGCTTGAGCTTCGCGTCGGCCGCCGCCTGATTGGCCCGCGCCAGGGCGATGTTGTTGCGTGCGACGTCGACCAAAGCGCGATCGTGCGCCAGCGTGGCGGCGGATTGCCGCGCGGCGGTGAGGGCGAGGTCGCGTGCCTGCGTGGCGACCGCGTTGCTTTTCAGGAGCGTCTCGTCGCGGGCGAGATCGAGCTGCTTTTCGGCCAGATCGAACTGGTCGCTGACGACGCTGTTCCGGGCGGCGGCCAGGGTGCTTTCGTTCGCGCTGATCTGCGCGGTGGCGACATCCAGATCGGTGCGATCGATTTCCGTCTGCTGCCGGTACAGGCTATCGTCGAGCCGCGCGAGCACGGTGCCGCGTTGCACGTAAGCGCCTTCGTCGAACGGCAGATTGACGATCTGCGCCTGCACCTGCGTGACGCTCAGCACGCTTTCGTGGGCTTCGATGTTGCCGGACACGATGACGTGACTCGTGTCCGCGGAGGGGCCGAACAGCGTCGACCAGCGCCACGCGCCATAGGCGCCGATAGTGGCGACAAGCAGCGCTAACGCGAGCAGGATGCGCAGGCGGCGTGTGGATAACGTCATGTGCAGTTTGTCGAACATCGTCTTGTCGTGTCCCTGGTGTGGTGAAACCAGCGGCATCGCAGCACGACTACTTACCACCGGTGACGCGCGTGCCGGCTGTCCCGCGGGCGAGCTGTTCGATCTGGTCGAGCGAACCGATGACGGCCGGTCGTCCCGTGCGTGACGCGAATTCGCAGGCGGCCTCGACTTTGGGCCCCATCGTGCCCGCGGGAAAGGACATGGCCCGGAACTCCGCTACCGTTATCTCACCGAGTGCGCGTTCCTGAGACGTGTGCCAGTGCTCGTAGACCGCGTCGACGTCGGTGGCGATCAACAGCAGATCCGCGCCAACGTTCGCGGCCAGCAGCGCGCAGCACAAGTCTTTGTCGATCACCGCTTCGACGCCGGAGCGTGTCTTGCCGTCGGCGGCGACCGTCACGGGAATGCCGCCGCCTCCCGCTGCGATCACCACCGCATCGCGCTCCAGCAACCATTGGATCGGCTGCAGTTCCACGACGCGTTGCGGCTTGGGCGACGCGACGACGCGCCGATAGCCGGCGCCGTCGGCTGCGATGGTCCAACCGTAGCGCCCGGCAAGGCGTTCGGCGTCCTCTTTCGCATAGACAGGACCGATCGGCTTGGTCGGATGGCCGAACGCGGGATCGTCGGCGTGCACTTCGACGCGTGTGAGCAAGGTGGCGACCTCGCGGCCCTTTGGCAGGGCGTTGGATAGCTCCTGTTCGAGCAGGTATCCGATCATGCCTTCGGACTCGGCATCGAGTACGTCGAGCGGCGTGGCGCCGGGAGCGTCCTCCGCCGCGGCCTGCAACGCGAGCAGGCCGACCTGCGGGCCATTGCCGTGCGCGACGATCAGTTGATTGCCGGGAGCAAGACGCGCAATCTGGGCCGCGGCTCGACGAATGTTGGCGATCTGGTTGGTCACCGTCATCGGCTCGCCGCGCCGCAGCAGCGCATTGCCGCCGAGTGCGATCAGGATACGCAAGGTGTTCTCCTATCCGAGGGTCGCCACGAGCACCGCCTTGATCGTATGCATGCGGTTTTCAGCTTGCGAGAAGACGATCGATGCGTCCGATTCGAAGACTTCGTCGGTGACTTCCAGCTCTGCCAGACCAAACCGCTCGTGAATTTGCCGGCCCGTCTCGGTTTCGAGGTTGTGGTATGCAGGCAGGCAGTGCATGAAGCGCGTGCGGGCTTTGCCGCTGGCCTTCATCAACGCGGCATTGACCTGATAGGGCTTGAGCAGCTCGATACGGGCGCCCCAGGCGTCCATCGACTCGCCCATCGACACCCACACGTCGGTATAGAGAAAGTCGGCACCGTCGACGCCTGCCTGCGGGTCTTCGACGATCGTCACGCGCGCACCCGTGCGTTCGGCGAGGCTGCGCATCTGTGCGATCAGGTCGTCGTTGGGCCACAGTTCGCGCGGCGCGGCAATCCGCACGTCCATGCCCATCTGCACGCCGCCTATCAACAGGGAATTGCCCATGTTGAAACGCGCGTCGCCGAGGTAGCAGAACGACAGTTCATGCAAGGGCTTCTCGCCGAACTCCTGCATGGTGAGCAGATCGGCGAGCACCTGGGTCGGGTGGAATTCGTCGGTCAGGCCATTCCAGACCGGCACGTGCGAGTAGGTGGCGAGATCTTCGACCACGGTCTGATGGAAGCCGCGATACTCGATTCCGTCGTACAGGCGTCCGAGCACGCGCGCGGTGTCCTTGAGCGACTCTTTACGGCCGAGTTGGGAGCTCGCCGAATCGATATAAGTCACATGCCCGCCCTGATCGTGGACCGCGACCTCGAACGCACAACGCGTACGGGTCGACGTTTTCTCGAAGATCAGTGCGATATTTTTTCCAGCCAGTTTCGGTACCTCATTGCCCGCGTACTTCGCCCGTTTCAGCTCGGCGGCCAGATCGAGGAGAAAGCGGATGTCGCGGGGCGAGAAGTCCTGCATGTTGAGCAGGCTCCGGTTGCGCAGATTGAATGCCATGGCAGATGATCCTCAGCGTGTGGGGGGAGTCAGACAGGGTCGCGTTCCAGCGGGCACGTCATGCAGTGACCGCCGCCGCGACCGCGGCCCAGTTCGCCGCTCGGAATCGTGATCACTTCGACGCCGGCCTTGCGCAGCAAGGTGTTCGTGTAGACGTTACGGTTGTACGCGACCACGAGACCGGGCGCGAGCGCGATGACGTTGTTGCCGTCGTCCCATTGCTCGCGCTCGGCCTCCCACTCGTCGCCGCCAGTGGCGACGGTGCGCAGCGTTTTCAAGCCGATTGCGTTCGCGACGACATCGAGGAACGGGGCGGTTTCCGCGCGTACGTCGAGTTGCCCGGGTCGTTCGCCGGGGCGCAGGCTGGTGCAGCGAATACGGTCGACCACCTGCGGGAAAATCGTGACGAGGTCGCGGTCGCAGAACGTCAATACGGTGTCGAGATGCATCGCGCCGCGGGAGCTGGGCAACTGGGCGGCGATCACGTGCTTGACCGACTCGCGGGCGAAAAGCGCGCGCGCCAGTTGAGCGACCCCTTGCGGCGAACTGCGCTCGCCCATGCCGATCAGAACGACATCGCGCGACAGTGGCATCACGTCGCCCCCCTCGAGCGTCGCGCCGCCGTGATCGACGTCGGGGTCTCCCCACCAGATGCGTGCCCCGTCATTGAAGAGCGGATGAAAGCGATAGATGGCGGCGCTCAGCAACGTCTCCTGGCGGCGGGCCGGCCAGTACATCGAGCCGAGCACGGCGCCGTCGTTGATCCAGCAACTGTTGTCCCGCGTAAAGAGCGCGTTGGGCAGCGGCGGCAAAAGAAAGCCCGCGTGATCCACGCAACGCGCCAGCAGGCCGGCAGGCTCGAACGGCAACTCGCCGCGCACAATGCCGCCGATCAGGCGCATGGCGAGTTCTTGCGGCTTCATCTCGTCGAGCCAGGGACGCAATTGCGCGGACAATTCCGCGTCAACGGTGCCGGGCGATAGTTTCCGATCGAGCACCCAGTCGCGCGCCTGCCGATCGCGGAGAATTTCCGCCAGCAGATCATGGGTGTCGACGACGTCGATTCCATGGTCCTGCATCGCACTGACGAACGCATAGTGGTCGGTTTTTGCCTGCGCGACCCACAACACGTCGTCGAACAGCAGTTCCCGGCAGTTGAGCGGAGTCAGGCGTGCCTGGGCCAAGCCCGGCTTGCACACCATGACCTTGCGCAGCGTCCCGACTTCGGAGAAAACGCCGAATCCCATGATAGATTCCTTGTCGGTTAAAGACCGAGTGCACCGCTCGACAGCAGCCACGCGGCAATCGCCGCCAGCACGACTAACGCGACCAGCACGGCGGCTTCGAATGGTTTGAACAGACGCGCATGCTGTTCGCGTTTGGCCCAGCCATACAGGACGACGCCAGGCGCGTAGAGCAGGGCGGAGAGCAGCAGATATTTGGGGCCCGCTGCGTACAGCAGCCAGCAGCAATAGACCGTGGCCAGCGCGCCGATCAGCATGTCGCGCCCACGTGCCGAATCGCCCGCCGGATAGTTTTCGCCGGCGACGGCGATGCGGGTCGCGTACACCGCCGAAAAGAGGTACGGGACCAGGATCATCGACGTCGCGAGCGAGATCAGTGCCTGATAGGTCGCATTGGAAACCAGCGTGATGAGCAGGAAAAGCTGAACCAGCCCGTTCGTCACCCAGAGGGCATTGGCGGGCACGCCGTGGGAGTTCTCACGCGCCAGGAACTTCGGCATGACGCCGCCATTCGCCGGCGTGAACAGGGTTTCTGCCGCGAGCAGCGTCCAGGCGAGCAGGGCGCCGCCGACCGAAACCAGCAGCCCGATACTGATCAGCACTGCGCCCCAGGTGCCGACGGCCTTGTCCAGAACGCCGGCCATCGAAGGATTCTTCAGCGCGGCGAGATCGCCCTGCGGCACGATACCGAGCGACAGCAGCGACACGGCCATCAGCAACAGCAGCACGACCGCGAAACCGGCCACCGTGGCACGGCCGACGTCTTCACGACGTTGTGCGCGCGCAGAAAACACATTCGCGCCTTCGATCCCAATGAACACCCAGACGGTGATTAGCATCGTGCTCTTGACCTGGGTGAACACCGTGCCGAGTTTCGGATTGCCCCAGAAGTCCTGCGTGAAAACATGACTTCTGAAGGCGGCCAGGGCAAGCACGATGAAGAGCAGCAGCGGGATGATCTTGGCGACGGTCGTGATCGCATTGAGGACCGCTGCGCCGCGAACGCCGCGCAGGATCACGAAGTGCATGGCCCAAAGGACGATCGATGCACCGAGCACCGCGGCGCGCGTATTACCGTCGCCGAAAATCGGGAAGAAATAGCCGAGCGTGCCGAAGACGATCACCAGATAGCCGACATTGCCGAGCCACGCGCTCACCCAGTATCCCCACGCCGAATTGAAGCCGACGAACTCTCCGGCACTTGCACGCGCATACGCGTAGATGCCGTTGTCGAGATCCGGCTTGCGGGTGGTCAGGGTCTGGTAGACGAGCGCCAGCATCAGCATGCCGACGCCGGTGATCAGCCACCCGATCAGCACCGCGCCGGCGCCGGCGCCGGAGGCCATGTTCTGCGGAAGGGAGAAGACCCCGCTGCCGATCATCGAACCGATGACCAGGGCGGTCAGCAAGCCGAGCTTCAATTGCTTCGGTGCGCTCGACGCGATCGGCGCCTGTGCGGAGGATGGGACGGGTGCGCCTGTCAGGTGATCTGCTAAATTTTTCATGACGACCTCTGGGGTCTGGAGACGCATGGATTAAGTCACAGCAACTCCCCGGAACGATTGATCTGGATCAGCCTTCGCCGACCGCGGGCGCTGGCGGGCATGCTTCGCATGTGGGTCACCTTTAGGCTGCCTTTGCGCGCCGGTGTTCTCCTAAACGACATCGGGCCGCGAACAGGACGTCGCATCCCGGATATCGCGGAGCAACGGGGTTGCTTCCCAACAATGGTTCACCGCAAAGCAGGGCGATGAACGGTTTGCCGGGTTTGCGAAGCGGTTTCGCAACGCGCTTCATGATTGACGTACGGCGGGCGGATTGCATGCCTGGCATGCGCTTGATCTGGATCATGAAGGGTGCCACGGACACCTCTATTCTGTTCACACGGACTGCGATCGAATTGCTGAAAGCGGCACCCGACCTGTGAAGAGGACGCTGGACCGAGTTCGTCGGGAAAGCGATCCGGACTTTCGGCCATTTCCAGCCCATTTCTGGCTCGAACAGGCGCAGCAGAAGGGCGCCTTGCATCGTCTTTATTGGCCATCGACCGTCCGGACCTCGACGGGCGCCGGCAGACTCTGCAGGTACATGTGAAACACGTGAAGCTTGCCGCTGTTGTCGTCTACATGGTTTCGCAGTCTTGCGTACGCATCGCCTGCGCGGGTTGGTGACTGAAATCAACGCATATGGCGAAGACGTTGCGGTGGTCCTCGCCAATGCCGTTTCCGGGCACAAGGCCGATCGCGTTGTGATCGGCACGCGGCCGCCAAGGCGTGTGCCGGGTCCTGTTGGGTAATGGCGTGCCCGACCGGAAATTGCGGGCAAGCCAGCCATGCTCTGAGCGTCGGCTCGCCCGAGTCAGCGCTGGCAAGGTTATGGCGACATGAACGTTTTAAGGCGCTTGCGGTTGCCCCGGATCCATCGGGGCGGCGCCAGACGTATCGCTCCTTGCCAGGAGTCCAGTCGAATCGCAAACCCTCTACTTACCCTGCAAGGAACAGCTATGAATGCCGATACTGTCAGCAAACTGCTTTCTGATTTTGACGACCTCGCCTCGAAAAGCGAGGACGCCAACGTTCAGTTCCTGATTCGCGCGATAAAGCTTCATGCCGAGCTCGCCGATGCCCGGCTCGCCGCACTGGAGCAGGCCATGCTTGCGCTGTCCCGGAAGTGAGCAAAGCTGCGGGATACCGGCGTGGCCGCAGGTACATGCTGCGGCCACGTCTTTTGTATCGCTCGATAGAGCACGGGTTAATCGAGCCTCGGTACCACGTGCGCATCGACGCTGCCGCCCTTGCACGGTCTTGATACCGCGGTTGGACATCTTATGGTCGGTGGCGGCGTGGAATCCACAGCCCGGCCTCACGCATCCAGCGCCACACGGTTTCCTTAGCCAGCGTCACGCCGGAAACGCCCAGCATGGCATCAGCTGCAAAACACGACATCTGTATCTTGCTGAAACACGACATTCGCATATTGCCGCCACAGACAGACAGATGGTTGATAATTTATATTATGTCAAATAACGCCGCTATCAAGCACACTCCGCCTCCTGCTTTTTCCGATTCGGCGTGAGCACCTGCATCTTGATCCGCAGCAAACATACGAAACCGCACTCAACCCTGCTTGCGGCGTAGTTTGAAGCTTTCGAGCAACTCGAACGCTGCCATGCCCGCGAGCATCGCCGCGACGAATCCCCACGCCTTGGGGAAACCGGCGCCCAGCGCCACCAGCGCAGGCCCGGGACAAAACCCGGCAAGGCCCCAGCCCACGCCGAACACCGCGCTTCCCAGCAGCAGCCTTGCCGTAACGGCACTAGCGGGTGGGATCAGCATGGGTAAGTCCAGCAGCGATCTCCGACGGCGCCTCGCAAGTCCGAACGCGATCGAGCCGACGGCTATCGCACCGGCCATCACGAATGCAAGCGACGGATCCCACTGTCCGGCGATGTCGAGAAACCCCAGCACCTTCGCCGGATTGGCCATGCCCGAGACAATCAGCCCGACGCCAAACAGTAGCCCCGAAATCAATGCGGTAAGCCAAACCATCTCAGGCTCCCAGTAGATGTCGGATCACGAACACGGTCAAAAAACCACTTGCCATGAATGTCGCCGTGGCGACGAGCGAACGGATCGAACCACGCGAGATCCCGCAGACGCCATGGCCGCTTGTACAACCACTCGCATAGCGCGTACCGAGACCAACCAGAAAACCCGCGATCAGTATCTCGCTCCAACCGGCCTGAATGTCCGCTGCAAGCGGTCGTCCGAACCAGCTTGCGAGCGCAGAGGCACTGACCAGCCCCGCAAGAAAAGCGATCCGCCATCCCGCGTCGGCCCGCTGCTGGCCCAGCAGGCCGCCGAGAATGCCACTGATACCGGCGATGCGTCCGTTGAACAGAACCAGCACCGCAGCCGCGGCGCCAATCACCAGGCCACCGGTCAGCGACCCACCGGGCGTGAAGCCCGCAAAATCAATCGACATACCTACTCCTCTTCATTGGACGCAGAGGTCTTGCGATGTGCTCGCAAGCCGATCGGTCAGTTCGCGCCTCACCTGCCCTGCGCGGTTCGCTACGCCATGGTCTGCAAGCATAACTTGGACGGCGGTTTTGATTCACGTCAATCGGCTTGTCTCGAAGGATGTCCGAGCAGGCGGTCTCCTGACCCTGCCCGTTTGAGGTGCTCCAGGTAACGATCGATTCCGGAGCCGCTTCCGGCAAGGTTGCTGGCAACTTTGGCCGCGTCGCCCACCTGAGATGTTGTCGGGGGCGTAGCGCAACAGACGAGACACAACCGCAAGTACGGGTTTCGCAGTCAGGCGATCGGCGTCATCGAGAACAAGGAAAACGTTCCGTCCACAATTGACGTTGCCGACGTCGTCCGCGACAACTTTACGCTCGAATCTTCCGTTCGCGTGAAGACCTGCGATTCGACGGAGTCGAACTGGGCACGCACACGCGTCGCGGCCACGATACGTGAAGTCTTTGGATTACGGGAGGGAGGCACAAAAAAAGGCGCGCCGACGGAGAGAGGGATCGGCGCGCGTGACGGAAGTACTTCGTCCAACCTGAGCGATGGCTGCCGCCGAGGAACGGCATCATCAAAAACGATCATACGACCCGGTGAGGCGCGACGTTGCGAACAAATGTCACTTCGTTGCCTGCATGTCCTACCTGAGATTTATTTCGGTCGGTGCACGTCCGATGGCCGCATCAGTCGACATTCTGTGACATTCGGCGGCCGTGGAATCGCTAGCATCAACTCTGCGTTGCAGCATGGGCTTTGCATTCCGGAAAGCGTGCAAGGCGGCATGCGTGCGCGACTTTTCGAAGAGACGATAAATGGCGATGAAATTGAATACAACGAGCAGGTTTGAGATGACATGGAAACTCGGATTGATGCTGTTGGCCGCAGGTACGCTTGCGGGATGTTCCGCCGCGTCGGGGCCCACATTTAGCGCTTACGCGATTGCCCTGCCGAATAACGAAAAAGCATTCCAGGTCAATTGCAATGGGCTCTTCGATAGTTCGAACACCTGCTACTCGAAGGCGCGTGAAATTTGCGGTAATCAACCCGTGCACCCGTTCCGCGAGATTTCGCCACTCGCGAGTGCCGGCAGTCAGCGTGACGTGCACACCCTGATGTTCCAGTGCATTCCGACACCTGTCGTGCAAGCCGCGCCTGTCGTCCAACCGGCCGCGCCGTCGGTTGCCCCTACGGCGCCGGCGCCACGAAAAGTCTCGTTGAATGGCAACGCCAGTTTCGATCTGGATAAGGCCACGTTGACGACGGACGCGCGCAACCGCCTCGATGCACTGATCAACGCCGCAGTCGGCGTGACGTTCAATACGGTTGCCGTGAACGGCTACACGGATTCGACCGGAAGCGCTCCCTACAATCAGGCGCTGTCGACACGGCGTGCGCTTAGCGTCGCACGTTACCTGAAGGATCACGGCCTGCAGGCGCGGCAATTCCTTGTTACGGGCTATGGCAACGCGAATCCTGTTGCATCAGATGACACCCCGAGCGGGCGTGCGCAAAACCGGCGAGTGGAGATCGTGCCGGATAAACAGTGAATCCGCAGCGGACTGACGGAGTCAGTCCTGGACAGATATTTCGGACGCTACGCATGATGAAGCAGGAAACGGTAAACCCATGGTCGTTGCGGGTCGCCTTGCACGTATCGGACATGATTCGCGTCGTGGAACATGGCGATCTGACCGACAGTCAGTGGACCCATGTCGAACCGCTGTTCAAACGGTTTTACGCCCGTACCGAAACGCGCGGACGTCCCGCAGCCGACCGGCGCGCGACCCTGAACGGTATTCTCTGGAAACTCACTCATGGCCGGCCGTGGGTCGATCTGCCGGACCGATTTCCCAACGCGAAGACCTGCCATCGGCACTTCGGAGTCTGGTTGCGCTGCGGCCTTCTCGGCAATGTACTGTGGGAACTGTTCGACGATCACGTCCGGTTCATGGACGCGGCCGCGCGCTCGATTCGACGCCCGCCATCCCAACGACGTTCGCGCAGTGCCGACGAGCCCGCCAGACTCGACTAGCGGCCGCCCGATGGCAACAACATCCCGTCGTATTGAGCTTCAACCTGCCCGTTGACTCGACAACCACGCCCGCCTTTTCCCACTTGAAATGAGATCACTTGAACGTGGTCTGCGAGAACACGGGCGGAACGCACCAGACCAGAATCAGCAAGACCAGTATTAGCCCAAGAACCCAGAGCGCCCCTTTGAGAACATCGCGTACGTTCACATCGACCACCCGGTCGTGAAGATCTGGTTGACAGGAATGACGTTCACGCATTGGTCGCTGTATCGTCGTGCATTGACTGCAACGTTCCCAGCGATGGGTGGGAGGTTGTACATATCGGGTGTTTAAGCTTGATTGTTTGCATGCGCCAATGAGTAGCAATGCATGCCAACCCAAAGACAGCGCGGAAGTTATCACGTCCGCGGTTCAGTTCAATCCGCTTTTTAAGCCCTGTAATCAATATGCGACATCATTTGATGTCGTTTAATTGAAACTCACTAAAGTTCACATTCAATCAATTTCGCGGCGTTTAAAGTGGATGCGTCGCCGGGGTCGCAGAACCCACGTCCCAGTCGAGAGGTTGTGATTGTCGAGCGGCATTGCCTGTATGCAGTACCTCGTTAACGGTCTATCCCGCAGTAGACCGTTTTTTATTTACCCGATCGAGGCGCGACAGCAAAGGACCCCATTCCCTCTATTTTCTTTCGAGCAACCATCATGAAATCTAAAACGATCGCGAACCATGTGATCGCGTCCCTCCTCACCACGTCGTTCGCCGCTTTCGCCCAACCTTTCGACAATTGAATTGCCGACGGCACGTTCGAAGCACTGCAATGAGAAGAGGCCAAGGATGAAGAGCATTGATCTTTCCCAATCAGTGAACGCCGCTTTTTCGGCGTCACTCTGGCCCGGTCTTTCGGAGAAAATTGGTCTGCCGGCGGAATTGCTCATGAAGGTCGTCGAGCATGCCGGCCCTGCGCTGACCGCATCTCTGATGGCTAGCGCAGTCACACCCAGCGGTGTGACGGGGCTATTTTCCGCTGTTATGTCACCCGACTCGAATGCTCGTATCGGCGAGCAGCTTGCGCAGCTGTGCAGCACCATGTCGGGTATTAAAGACCTTGAAGTCGCGGGCGAGTCACTTATTGCGCGCGGTACTGGCCGACGTATTGCGGTAGCCAGCGACCCGATAGCGAATCAAACCGGCATTCCCCCGCAGGCGGCGCATGTCATGACCGCCCTGGTCGGCGCCGTGTTGTTTGGGGTGTTGAAGCATCACGTGCTGCTCGAACAAGGCACGTCGAGTGAACTACCGGCACTCCTCGGCGCTCAATTGCCGGCTGTCTCGACGGTTTTGACCCATGACGATGTCGTCCAGCGTGCAGTCCCCTCCCCCTTGCACGAAACCGCTACGCCTGCCGCGGGTACGCGGTCTTCGCGCAGGTTCGTCTGGTTACTGTTCGCGGCGCTGTCAGCCGTGCTGCTCGGGCTTTTCACGTACGGTTATTTTCACGCGAAGCCGCTGGGTGTAGAACGGATAACGTCGTTGCATGATTCGAGCGAGGGGTCCGTTAGGCCCGCTACGCCCGCTATGCCCGCGATCGCATCCGCCGCGCTTGCGGTTCCCGTCCAACCGCCCATCGGCGCATCCTCGCCGCAGGTTCCTTCCGCCGCTTCGGCGGCCACGCCAGCAGGCGCGACAACGCCGGCCTCGACGCCAACCGCGGCCTCGGCCGCGCAGTCGGCGTCGGATCCCGTGTCGAACATGCCCATCCGGAACGGCCAACTCGCCTTCAGAGTGAACCAGGCCGGCTTACCTACCTTGACCGCAATCCTCAGCAGCGACGCCGAGCGGAGCGTACTCGCCGAGGCATTGACTCGAAAATTCGGCGCGGGACGCTTCGCTGCTGAGCTGAAGGTCGATTTGAGTTCACGACAAGCCGACTGGATGTCGCATATCGACGAACTCTTGCGCTTGATGGCAGTACCTCACGCGGAGGTCGCGATAGACGGAACGCACATCGAGCTAAGCGGCGCGGCGGCGAAACTGGCGCTCGGCTGGCAACAACGTCTGCAGACCGTATTCGGTCAGTCGTGGGTGATCGGTCAGTTCAAACCCGACCAGGCCGTCGATCAAGCTACCGTGTCATTCCTGAGCGCGATGGCGAAAATGCTCGATGCGGGCGGTGGATGCGCTAGCGCGGATGTCGTCAAGGTTCTGAATTTGCAGGTCGTGGATTTCGCGGAGTCCAGTGGACACATTCCCTCCTCCGCCCGGGAAAACCTTGCCGAAACGGCACAACTTCTCAAAGCCTGTTCAGACGGCGGCCATCCCGTGCCGTTGAATATCGAGGCGTTTTCCGACAACGCCGGCGACGGGCAGGCCAATCTGGCGCTTTCCCAAAAGCGGGCCGACTCGGTGCGTGACTTCATGATCGAGACGGGCGTGAAGGCGGATTTGTTGACGGCTAGAGGCTTTGGCGCGGCCAGCCCCATCGCGAGCAACGCGACGGCGAGTGGGCGCTTTGCAAATCGCCGTATCGCGTTTGTTCTGGCGCAACCGCAGTAATGGGCCGGTCGAATCGATCCGGCCAACGCTGAACTGCGTGGTGTCGACCGGACCGCTGGCCGCAGCAAGCGTGGGCTGTGAGGCCGGGCGCGATGAGAACAACGCGGTTGGCCGGGCGCGGCATCCTCGACGTAGTTGCACGCGCAACAATCTGTGCCATGCGGCGCGGTTCCCGGCAGCCGGTTGCGAATTCCAGCGATTAAGATAGTGAGTAACTCATACCGTTCACACCGGATAACGTGTGGACGTTCGTTCGAGGGGCGGGTGGAGACAAGCATGGAAGCATCAACAGACAATTTTGGGCGCACATGGAGCGTGTCGCTGATCCAGACCAAAATGGTTCCCCCTCGCCTTCCACAGAACTGCGTGCCACGGCTCGCACTGCTCGATCGGCTCAGCGGACAGCAACGGACCCGCAGCGTAACCGTCGTGACCGCGCCCGCGGGTTTCGGCAAAACGACACTCCTCGCCGGCTGGACGGAAGCGCTGTCGGAGCAGCAACAGCGGCATTGTCACGTTCGCGTCGCGGTCCGCCAAGATGACGTCATGAAGAAGACGAGATCGCTTTACCATGGCCATCGGTTCCCAGCGTCGATCATCAGCCACGCTGTTCGATGGTATTTTCGCTTCCAACTCAGCCTTCGCGATATAGAGAAGCTGCTGTTCGAGCGAGGCGTGACCGTCAGCCATGAATCGATCCGTCGGTGGACGGACAAATTCGGCGCCCGCTTCGCGCATCGCATCAAGGGGGCTCGCCGCACGCCGGGATCGACGTGGCACCTCGACGAGATGTTCGTTACGCTGCGCGGCGAGCCCTGGCTGCTATGGCGTGCCATCGATGAGCACGGCATTGAACTCTCCCGGAACTCGCAAACGTGAAGCACGTGTTCGTCAAGGCCTGCGCGCGTGTGAACAACCGCGCTGAAAACAGACACCAGCCCACGCGTGAACGCGAGCGCCGGATGCGAGGTTTCCATCTGCCTGAGCGCACGCAGGCCTTTCTCTCGTGCTTCGGTCCGATCCGGCAACACTTCGCGCTCAAGCGGCATCTGCTGTGCGCCTCGCTGTATCGCAGACAGCTCGCCGCGCGATTTGAAGCCTGGCATCTTTCACCGGCATTGCCCAAGCTCCGTCCACCGTGTTCTGAGGCACGACTGTCATTGACGATATCTCGTCATGCAGTCGGTAACGTGACAGAGCGGTACAGACCGCTCTTGGGCACGGCATTGCGCGGGAGGAGCCACCATTGAGTGACGCCCTATCACGCCATACCGTCGATATCAGCCGGGCACGCTACACGATGCGATCTTCCGACGCCGGATAGCTCGGCAAATCGCCTTGCGCGTTAGTCGCGGCCACCTCGTTCAACCTCCATCCGTGGGTATAGACCGTACTGAGGAGCACGCCATTCTCCGGACGCAGGCAGAGCTTTCGCCGCAGCCGGTAGATATGTGTATCGACCGTGCGCGAAGCACTGTCCAGTTCACGCCCCCACGCAAGCTTCGTCAAAAGATGTTTGGACACCACGCGCCCGACGTTGGTGAAGAGGTACGCAGCCACATCGAATTCCTTGGCCGTGAGCGCGACCGTTTTACCGTGAAGCGAGAGGCTTCGCCGTTCGGTATCGAGAACATAGGGACCCACCGTCACGGTGTTGTCGATCTTCTCGGTACGCGAGATGCGACGCAGCAGTGCGCCGATTCGGGCCACCAGTTCAATCGTCCTGAACGGCTTGACGACATAGTCGTCCGCGCCGGCCTCCAGCGCCTGCACGATGTCGACCTCCAGCATTCTGCTCGTAACGAACAGCACGGCGGGATCGGGACCCAGGTTGCGGCGAATCCATTGCAGCACGTCGAACCCGGTCATTCCCGGTAACTGCCAGTCAAGCACCACGAGATCGACCTCGTTCGCTTTGAGAAAGCGTATTGCACTCTCGCCACGATCGATCTTGTTGATGATGTGCCCCGATTGCTGCATGACCCGTTCGACTGCGTCAGCCTGCGCCGGATCGTCTTCCACCAAGAGAATATTCACGTCTCACCTTCTTCTTTCTAGCTTGCATACCGGCGAATCCAACGCCCGACAGACTGAGCGCAAGAAATGCACGATGGAGATTTAGACCCTGCGAATAGCCGAGCCAGGCAAGCGAGAACGCTACTTGCAAGGCTCGGATTCGGCAGTGATCGGGTTTGCGCGCTCGGTGTATCCGGCCCGCATGGTTCTAGTGAACTTTTGTGAAATAACGATAAACGCTGTCGCGCGGCAAAGCAGCCCCCCGGTTGGGGGGCTGCCGCTTGGTTGGGTGGGGGGCGTCCGTCCCGTAGCACGAACCCGGCACGTCACGCCCGTCGCGCTATAAAAGGGCTGCATCGAAATGCGGTTTGATCGGACCGGCCAGCCGCGCTCTTTCAGCGAATGGGCCGGGCCATCAGTTCGTCGAGTAGCGCCGCGTACGTCCCCACCAGGTGTTCGTTATCCGGCAAGTACCGGTCGATCAGCGCACGCTGCCGCTCTCGATATGTGGAAGCCCGCGCATCGTGTGTGTCGATGATTTCGATGACGCGGCGCGCGCCGTCTTCAGCGTGGTTGCCGCGATAGTAGTAGCCGAGATCGCTGCAAAGCGGTGCGTTGTGGACCAATGGAAAACCCTGCCAGCTCACTTCCAGATAGAAGTAGTTGAGTGGATTTTCAAGCTGGTGAGAAATGACGATATCGGTCTGTTCGGCCAGGAATGTCGGGGTGTCGCGACGGCCGAGAAACACGGCCTTGTGCTCCTTCACGATATCCAGCTGGTTCATCAATGTGATGAACTCAAGACTTTCTCTCGCGATCGTGTCCGCATTGGTCACTTGCAGCATGGCGATGCTCCCCGGCCGCTCGCGGTAGGCCAATTCCGCGATCAGCGCCGGGTACAGACAGAACTTCACGATATTGAGGTTCGGCTCCATCACGGTTAGCCGCTTCGCGCCGGGCCGAGGCTGGTATTCGCCGGCGTGCGGAAGTGCTGCGACGCGCTCGTCGAAAAACATCGGGCTCCACACGAACGGGACGACGCGAGCGGTCTGACGCCGCAAAACCTCGAAGTAGGACTGGCTGATGTTGGCGACCTGCGGGATGACCCAGAGGTCGTCGTAGCGCTGGTTGACGAACAGATGCTCGCCCCATAGCGGTCGGCGAAACAGCACGGACTCCATCGCGTGGACGTACTCGAACCCGCAGCAATAGGACACGAGCCGCACGCCGCGCTGTTTCAGGTAATCGGTCTGCGCGCCGTCGATCTGGCCGCCGAGTTCGATCAGCACATCCACGGCGTCTTTCGCCGTGTCGAAGCTCATCGTGGGATAGCGGGAGAGATCCCAAGGCAACGCCGATGTAACCGGTACCGCCGTCGTATTGACCAACGCGGCGCTGGCCACCTGCGGACAATGCCGCAGCGCCTCCGCGAGGAACACGGCGTTCTGTTTGATGCCGTTGTTCCACAACGTTTCATCCGCACGATGCAATCCGATGGTAATGCCGATGCGTAGCCCGTTCATATCGCCCCCCACCTAGTCCCGGTCATAGAGTGCTGCAAGCGCATCGCTGTATATCCGTACGTTGTCCTCGTTCTCGGGATGGAGTCCGTGCAGGAAGTCATTGGCCGTGCGCCGGTAAGCGTCGAGATGCGTGTCATGTTCGGCGTACGCGCGCTGCAATGCCCTGCCGCCCTCCTCGCAATCGAAGTCGTGATAGCGATATCCACACTCGCCGATCAGGTGCGAGTTGTGGACCAGCGGGTAGCCGCCGTACAGCGCCTCGTAGTAGACATAGTTCTGCGCGTTTTCCCAATGATGGCTCACGACCACATCGACCTGCTCCGCCACCACGCGACAAAGCGGAAAGCGCCCTTCGAACGAACTCAGACCGTGCTTGACGATATCCAGACTGCGAGCGAAGCCGTTAAAACTTACGTGCTCTTTCATATGGAAGGTGTTGTACGCCCAGACATGCTCCAGCATGTCCGGATCGGCGCGATGCGCCGCTTCGCAAGTCAGCAGCGGAATAAAGCTCGTCTTCACCATGCAGATGTTGGGCTCGAAGATGCCGGCCCGCCAACGGCGGCGGCACGGCCGGTAGCCGAAGCTGAGCCCATCCGGCAGATGCGCCACTTCGCGCTCCAGCACCACCGGACTCCATAGATGCGGCATCATGCGCACAGGGCAGCGGGCGGTGCTGGCGTAGTACGGCACACAGGTGTTTTCGTACTCGGGCAGCGTCCAGACCTCGTGATACGGCGCTGAAGTGACCAGTAATCCATGCGGCTGATCGAAAATCATGCGCTCGATATCGATCACATAATCGTTGCCTACCCGCATCGACACGATCTTGCCGCCGCGCTCGCGAAACGCCACCACCCACTCGCGCGCCAACTGCGCGCTCATCTCTATCATCACATCGAGCGTGTTTGCCGCCGCGTCCATATCGATCAACGGCACCGGCGAATCCGCCAGAAAATTTCGCGCATCCTCGGGCCGGCCATCGCCGCCGCCCGCCACCAGATACGTCGCTTCGACCAGCGGCGAACGCATCAGCAGCATCACCAGAAAAATACAGTTCTGGTAAATGCCGTTTTCCCATACCGATTGCTCGCCCTTGCGCACGAAGATCGACACCCCCACGCGCAGTTTGCGGGGCTGGGATTGCGGGCTTGGTTTAACGTTCATTAGTGGCTCGCACGATGGGCAAATTTCGCGTCGCGGCACAGATGCAGAAGCCGGCCCGCGTAGGCGTCGAGATTGTGCTGGCTGAACGGATCGACCTCAGCGAACAGACGTTGTGAACGGGCCCGGTAATCGTCGAGACCGTTCGCATGGCCAACCGCCGCGCGCTGCAATTGCGCGGCGCCATCACGCGCATCGAAGCCGTGATAGTAGTAGCCCGCTTCCCTGAGCCAGGGCGAGTTATGAACCAGTGGATAGTTGCCGTACAGCGCATCGAGGTAGCTATAGTTCTGATCGTTTTGCCATTGATGCGACACGATGGCATCGGCATGCTGCACCATGAAGCCGACAATGTCGTGCCGACCATGAAACGTGGCTTTATGCTCACGCACGAGATCCAGCGAGTTGGCCAGATAGAGCATGGTGGGATGGTCTTTCAGGTGCAAGGTGTTCAGCACGTGCATGGCCTCCACCGTGCCGGGATCGGCACGGTAAGCCTCGTCGCAGACGAGCATCGGAATGAGTGAGGTCTTCACGACCGAAATGTTCGGCTCGAAAATCGCCACGCGCAGGCCGCGGCGCGCGCCGGCGGTCGTCATGTCGTTCGCTGGGTCGCGTGTGTCGCGCGCCTCGTAGCCGTAGCGCATGCCGAGCGCCTCGACCTCCTGCATGCGTTGCTGGATAAACTGCGGATGCCAGACGAACGGCGCTTCATGTACCTCGCAGCGGTGCACCATGCGCATCATCGGCGCGAACGCAGCGTCTTTCGGCAAATACCAGACTTCGTCGCAACGATCGGGCCGGGATGCATGCGCCGGTTTCGAGAACACGGCCGGCTCGGCGAGACCCACATAGGGCTGGCCGCAGCAGTAGAACGCGACTTTCTTGCCGCGCGCGCGCATCAGGTCGAGCCATTCGATATCGAGCGCGCCCCCCATTTCGACGATCACGTCGATCTGGTCGGTCGCCTCGTGCGTCCTCATCAAGCGCAGGTTGCGCGCGGGCAGATCGACCTGGGCCGGCATGACGCCCTGATCGCCGACGTCGATCAGCACCACCGAGTGCACGAACGGCAGGCGCTGAAACAACTCAGCAAGAAAGATGACGTTCTGACCGAGGCCGTTCTGCCAGATATTCTGGCCGGCATGGGTCACGACGGAAATTCCGATTCGCACGATTCAACCTCTAGGCTATTTGCTGCAAAAGCACCCTGCCTACCTCATCTGCGCGAGGATCGACACGGCGGCGAACAGGCCGAACGCCATGCCCGTCACCCGACCCGGACACGCCCCGGCACGCCCTTGTGTCACGCCCAAAGGCGTGCACCGGGAGCGCGCCAGCGCATGCCACAGCCACGGCAAGACGAACAGAATCGTCGTCACCAGCACCGCGACCAGACACACCTGCACGACTTCAGGCTCGATGCCGGCGACGCCATTGTCGAACCAGTCGAAGTAGTTGACCGCCGACATCGTCCAGCACGTCACGAGTGCCCCCACCAGTAAGTTGGTGACAAAACGATCGGTGTAATCCAGCACACTCATGGCCGCTCCTTCATCGCACGGGTGCATTTCGCGTTACCACTGATAGCCGATACCGGCGCCGTAGACCGTACCCGAGGCGCTGGTACTGACACCGCCCTTGACCTTCAGATTGTCGGTAATGCGTGCCGAGAATCCGATCGCCACCGCCGAGTAGCCCATGTAGTTGCCTGAGCCAATCCCGACTGCCAGCGTCTTGCCGGGATCGACATCCGGAATCATCGTCAAGGCGGTTGCACCTGCGATGCCGGAATACGCCTGGCGTGCCACGGCGTTCACACCTTGCTGAACCGAGTTCAACTGCTGCATGTTGACCGCGTCGGTCGGATTCACGCCCGGTGCCACATTCGTGATGGTCCGCTCGTTGCCCGGCGAACCGACCGACACCGAGTTCGGCTGGTCGGCGATCGAGCCGGCCCCGAGCGCCACCGAGTTCGGTGCGGACGCCGTGGCGTTCGAGCCGATCGCGGTCGAACCCGAGGCGGTCGATTTCGCGCCTGAGCCCAGCGCGACGCTGTTACCCGAACTCGCGGTCGAATTGCCGCCGATCGCCACCGACTCCGTGCCCGTCGCGCTCGCGGCGCTGCCGGTCGAATTCACCGCGACGTACGGCGATCCCGACGCCGTTTGCGTCCCCGTTGCAGTCTGGCTACCGAGCAAACCGCTGCCGATCGAGTAACCGGTGAGCGCACTTACCTGCGTTTCGAGCGCGAACAACTGGCTGCCGTTGACGGCATCGGTGCTGGTCGAGGAGATCGCACCGGCCGCGACATTGGTGAGTGCGACAGCTGAGCCTGCGCCTACACCGCCGAGCGTCACGCTCGTGTGTGCGGCGTTGTCGTACAGCACCGAGTCGCTCGCCACCGAGGCCACCGCCTGCAACTGGCTCACGTTCACCGCATCCGTCGGCGCCGTGCCCGCAGCAACACCGGAGAGCTGACGCGCACCCGCAGTCCCGGCGAAGTCGACGCTGGTGCCGCCTGTATTGGCGCCCACCGTGAGCACACCGTTACCCGGTGCGCCGCCTACCTGCTGCACGAGACCCACTGTGCCGTTGGCGATGCCGGTCGACAGCGCGCTGACGCCGCTGGCGGCGGTGGTGAGGCCGGTCGACAGCGATGCGACGTTGCTGTTGGTGGTACTCAGGCCGGTGGACAGTGACGTCACACCGCTCTGCACCGTGGCGATGCCCGTCGAGGTCGAGGTGGACAGCGAGGTCAGGTTGCTGTTGGTGGTGCTGAGGCCGGTGGACAGCGACGTCATGCCGCTTTGCGCCGTGCTGAGGCCCGTCGAGGTTGAGGTCGACAGCGATACCACGCTGCTGTTGGTGGTGCTCAGGCCCGTGGACAGCGAATTGATGCCTGCCGAGGTGGAGGTAGACAACGAGGTCAATTGCCCGAAATTGACCGCGTCGGTCGGGTTCGTGCCGGCAGCAACGTTGGTCAGCGTGACCGGCGTGGTCGAACCTGCGCCGCCGAGCGTGACTTTCGTATGCGACGCGTCGTCGTATTGAACCGAGTTCGCAATTCCTGTCGACAGCGAAGCGATGCCGGTCGAGGTGGAGGTTGAGAGCGAGGTTACGTTGCTGTTGGTTGTGCTCAGGCCTGTCGACAGTGAACTCACGCCCGTCGACAGCGAGGTCACGCCGCTTTGCGCGGTGCTGATGCCCGTCGAGGCGGAGGTTGAGAGCGAGGTCACGTTGCTGTTGGTCGTGCTCAAACCGGTGGACAGTGAACTCACACCCGTCGACAGTGAGGCCACACCGCTCTGTGCTGTGCTGATGCCCGTCGACGTGGAGGTTGAGAGCGACGTCACATTGCTGTTGGTCGTGCTCAGGCCTGTGGACAGTGAGGTCACGCCGCTTTGCGCCGTGCTGATGCCCGTCGAGGTCGAGGTTGAGAGCGAGGTCACGTTGCTGTTGGTCGTGCTCAGACCCGTTGACAGTGAACTCACACCAGTCGACAGCGAGGTCACACCGCTTTGCGCGGTGCTGATGCCAGTCGACGTCGAGGTCGACAGCGACGCCACGTTGCTGTTGGTCGTGCTCAAACCTGTCGACAGTGAACTCACGCCCGTCGACAACGACGTCACACCACTCTGCACCGTGCTGATGCCGGTCGACGTCGAGGTCGACAGCGACGCCACGTTGCTGTTGGTCGTACTCAAGCCGGTCGACAGCGAACTCACACCCGTCGACAACGACGTCACACCGCTCTGTGCCGTGCTGATGCCAGTGGAGGCCGAAGTCGACAGCGACGTCACGTTGCTGTTCGTGGTGCTCAGACCTGTGGACAGCGAGGTCACACCGCTTTGCGCGGTGCTGATGCCCGTCGAGGCCGAAGTCGACAGCGACGTCACGTTGCTGTTGGTCGTGCTCAAACCGGTTGACAGTGAGCTCACGCCGGTGGACAGTGAGGCGACACCGCTTTGTGCCGTGCTGATGCCGGTCGACGTCGAGGTCGACAGTGAATTCAGCCCCGTCGACAACGAAGTCACGCCGCTCTGTGCCGTGCTGATGCCGGTCGACGTCGACGTTGAGAGCGACGCCACGTTGCTGTTGGTCGTGCTCAAGCCGGTGGACAGGGAACTCACGCCCGTCGACAGCGAGATCACGCCGCTTTGTGTGGTGCTGATGCCGGTCGACGTCGACGTTGAGAGCGACGCCACGTTGCTGTTGGTCGTGCTCAGACCTGTCGACAGTGAGCTCACGCCGGTGGACAGTGAGGCGACGCCACTTTGTGCCGTGCTGATGCCGGTCGAAGTCGAAGTCGACAGCGACGCCACGTTGCTGTTGGTCGTGCTCAAACCGGTTGACAGGGAACTCACACCCGTCGACAGCGAGGTCACGCCGCTTTGCGCGGTGCTGATGCCCGTCGAGGTCGACGTTGAGAGCGACGCCACGTTGCTGTTGGTCGTGCTCAAACCGGTCGACAGCGAACTCACCCCACTTTGCGCGGTGCTGATGCCCGTCGACGATGAAGTCGAAAGCGAGGTCACATTGCTATTCGTCGTGCTCAAGCCGGTGGACAGCGAACTCACGCCTGTGGACAGTGAGGCGACGCCACTTTGCGCCGTGCTGATGCCGGTCGACGTCGAGGTCGACAGTGAATTCAGCCCCGTTGACAGCGAGGTCACGCCACTCTGCGCCGTGCTGATGCCCGTCGAGGTCGAGGTCGAGAGCGACGTCACGCTGCTGTTGGTCGTGCTCAGACCTGTCGACAGTGAGCTCACGCCGGTGGACAGTGAGGCGACGCCACTTTGTGCCGTGCTGATGCCGGTCGAAGTCGAAGTCGACAGCGACGCCACGTTGCTGTTGGTCGTGCTCAAACCGGTTGACAGGGAACTCACACCCGTCGACAGCGAGGTCACGCCGCTTTGCGCGGTGCTGATGCCCGTCGAGGTCGACGTTGAGAGCGACGCCACGTTGCTGTTGGTCGTGCTCAAACCGGTCGACAGCGAACTCACCCCACTTTGCGCGGTGCTGATGCCCGTCGACGATGAAGTCGAAAGCGAGGTCACATTGCTATTCGTCGTGCTCAAGCCGGTGGACAGCGAACTCACGCCTGTGGACAGTGAGGCGACGCCACTTTGCGCCGTGCTGATGCCGGTCGACGTCGAGGTCGACAGTGAATTCAGCCCCGTTGACAGCGAGGTCACGCCACTCTGCGCCGTGCTGATGCCCGTCGAGGTCGAGGTCGAGAGCGACGTCACGCTGCTGTTGGTCGTGCTCAGACCTGTCGACAGTGAGCTCACGCCGGTGGACAGTGAGGCGACGCCACTTTGTGCCGTGCTGATGCCGGTCGACGTCGAAGTCGACAGCGACGTCACATTGCTGTTCGTGGTGCTCAGGCCGGTGGACAGCGAGGTCACGCCGCTTTGCGCGGTGCTGATGCCCGTCGAGGTCGAAGTTGAGAGCGACGCCACGTTGCTGTCGGTGGTGCTCAGACCCGTCGACAGTGAACTCACACCCGTCGACAACGACGTCACACCGCTCTGTGCCGTGCTGATGCCCGTCGAAGTCGAGGTCGACAGCGACGTCACATTGCTGTTGGTCGTGCTCAAACCGGTCGACAGGGAACTCACACCCGTCGACAGCGAGGTCACGCCGCTTTGCGCTGTGCTGATGCCCGTCGAGGTCGAAGTTGAGAGCGACGCCGCGTTGCTGTTGGTCGTGCTCAGACCGGTCGACAGCGAACTCACACCCGTCGACAACGAGGCCACACCGCTCTGTGCCGTGCTGATGCCAGTGGAGGCCGAAGTCGACAGCGACGTCACATTGCTGTTCGTGGTGCTCAGGCCTGTGGACAGTGAGGTCACGCCGCTTTGCGCCGTGCTGATGCCCGTCGACGTCGAAGTTGAGAGCGAGGTCACATTGCTGTTGGTGGTGCTCAAGCCGGTGGACAGGGAACTCACGCCCGTCGACAGCGAGATCACGCCGCTCTGTGCCGTGCTGATGCCAGTGGAACTGGAGGTCGAGAGCGACGTCACGCTGCTGTTGGTCGTGCTCAGACCTGTCGACAGTGAGCTCACGCCGGTGGACAGTGAGCTCACGCCGGTGGACAGTGAGGCGACGCCACTTTGTGCCGTGCTGATGCCGGTCGACGTCGAGGTCGACAGCGACGTCACATTGCTGTTGGTCGTGCTCAGGCCGGTGGACAACGAGGTCACGCCACTTTGCGCGGTGCTGATACCCGTTGACGTCGAGGTGGAAAGCGAATTGAGGCCCGTCGACAACGAAGTCACGCCGCTCTGTGCCGTGCTGATGCCCGTCGACGTCGAAGTCGACAACGAGGTCAACTGTCCGAAATTGACCGCATCGGTCGGATTTACTCCGGCAGCAACGTTGGTCAGCGTGACCGGCGTGGTCGAACCTGCGCCGCCGAGCGTGACCTTCGTATGCGACGGGTCATCGTACTGAACCGAGTTCGCAATTCCCGTCGACAGCGAGGCGATGCCCGTCGAGGTGGAAGTCGACAGCGAGGTCACGTTGCTGTTCGTTGTATTCAGGCCGGTGGACAACGAGGTCACGCCGCTTTGTGCCGTGCTGATGCCGGTCGACGTCGAGGTCGACAGCGAGCTCACGTTGCTGTTGGTCGTGCTCAGACCGGTGGACAACGAAGTCACGCCGCTCTGCGCCGTGCTGATGCCAGTGGAACTGGAGGTCGAGAGCGACGTCACGCTGCTGTTCGTCGTGCTCAGACCTGTCGACAGTGAGCCCACACCCGTCGACAGCGAATTGACACCACTTTGCGCTGTACTGATGCCCGTCGACGTCGAGGTCGACAACGAGGTCAACTGTCCGAAATTGACCGCATCGGTCGGGTTTGCTCCGGCAGCAACGTTGGTCAGCGTGACTGGCGTGGTCGAACCTGCGCCGCCGAGCGTGACCTTCGTATGCGACGGGTCATCGTACTGAACCGAGTTCGCAATTCCCGTCGACAGCGAAGAGATGCCGGTCGAGGTGGAAGTCGACAACGAGGTCACGCTGCTGTTCGTCGTATTCAGGCCTGTGGACAACGAAGTCACGCCGCTTTGCGCCGTGCTGATGCCGGTCGAGGTCGACGTTGACAGCAAGGTCACGTTGCTATTTGTCGTGCTCAGGCCCGTGGAAAGCGAGGTCAACCCAGTCGACGTCGAGGTCGACAGCGACGCCACATTGCTGTTAGTCGTGCTCAAACCGGTCGACAGCGAACTCACCCCACTTTGCGCGGTGCTGATACCCGTCGACGTCGAGGTGGAAAGCGAATTGAGGCCCGTCGACAAAGACGTCACGCCGCTCTGTGCCGTGCTGATGCCCGTCGACGATGAAGTCGAAAGCGAGGTCACATTGCTATTCGTCGTGCTCAGGCCGGTCGACAGCGAACTCACGCCTGTGGACAACGAAGCCACACCGCTTTGCGCCGTGCTGATGCCCGTCGACGTCGAAGTCGACAGTGAACTCACACCCGTCGACAACGAAGCCACACCGCTCTGTGCCGTGCTGATACCCGTCGACGTCGACGCCGACAGCGAAGTCACGTTGCTGTTGGTCGTGCTCAGGCCGGTCGACAGCGAACTCACGCCTGTGGACAGTGAGGTGACACCACTTTGCGCTGTGCTGATGCCCGTCGACGTCGAAGTCGACAACGAGGTCAACTGTCCGAAATTGACCGCATCGGTCGGATTTGCTCCGGCCGCAACGTTGGTCAGCGTGACTGGCGTGCTCGAACCTGCGCCGCCGAGCGTGACCTTCGTATGCGACGCGTCATCGTATTGAACCGCGTTTGCAATTCCTGTCGACAGCGAGGCGATGCCGGTCGAGGTGGACGTCGACAGCGAGGTCACGTTGCTGTTCGTCGTGCTCAGGCCTGTGGACAGCGACGTCACGCCTGTCGAGAGCGAAGCCACACCTGTCGACAACGAAGTCACACCGCTTTGTGCCGTGCTGATGCCCGTCGACGTTGAAGTCGACAGTGAAGTGAGGCCGGTCGACAACGAAGTCACGCCACTTTGTGCCGTGCTGATGCCCGTCGAGGTCGAGATCGACAGCGAAGTCACGTTGCTGTTGGCCGTGCTCAAACCCGTTGACAGTGAACTCATGCCTGTCGACAACGAATTCACGCCGCTTTGCGCCGTGCTGATGCCCGTCGAGGTCGAGGTCGAGAGCGAGCTCACGCCGCTCTGTACCGTGCTAATGCCCGTCGAAGCGGAGGTGGACAACGAGGCCAGCCCCGTCGACGTCGAGGCAGACAGCGACGCCACATTGCTGTTGGTCGTGCTCAGACCCGTCGACAGCGAACTCACGCCCGTCGATAACGAGGTCACCCCGCTCTGCGCGGTACTGATGCCTGTCGATGTCGACGTGGACAACGAGGTCAATTGTCCGAAGTTGACCGCGTCGGTCGGGTTTGCTCCGGCTGCAACGTTGGTCAGCGTGACTGGCGTGGTCGAACCAGCACCACCGAGCGTGACCTTCGCGTGCGATGCGTCATCGTATTGAACCGAGTTCGCAATTCCCGTCGACGTCGAGGTCGAGAGCGAGGTCACGTTGCTGTTCGTCGTGCTCAGACCTGTGGACAGCGAGTTCACGCCAGTCGACAGCGAGGTCACGCCACTTTGCGCCGTGCTGATGCCCGTCGATGTCGAGGTCGACAGTGAATTCAGGCCCGTCGAGAGCGATACCACGTTGCTATTGACCGTGCTCAGACCCGTCGACAGTGAGCTCACGCCCGTCGAAAGTGAAGTCACGCCGCTTTGTGCAGTACTGACACCCGTTGAGGCCGAAGTCGACAGCGACGTCACATTGCTATTGGTCGTGCTCAGCCCCGTCGACAATGAACTCACGCCCGTCGAAAGCGAAGCCACGCCAGTCGACAGCGACGTCACCCCACTCTGCGCCGTACTAATCCCCGTCGACGCCGAAGTCGACAGCGAGGTCACATTGCTGTTCGTCGTACTCAAACTGGTAGACAGCGAACTAATCCCTGTCGAGGCCGACGTGGACAACGACGTCAATTGGGAGAAATTCACCGCATCGGTCGGATTGGTCCCCGCGGCCAGATTCGTGATCTTGTTTCCGCCAAGCGATGTCACCGAATTCAGCGTGATGAGCGCGCTGTTCTTGGTGTTCAGCGTTATCCCGGTCGGGCCGTACAGCGTAATCGAACCCACGGCATTGTTTCCCGTGCCCCCGATCCACTCGTAGGCGAGGTTGCCCGTTACGCCGCCGTTAGCATTGGTGGCCTCCGTCAAAATGACGCCGGTGTCGCCTGCGACGCCTCCGCAGTTTCCCTCAGACCCGCTCCAGGAACCTGTTGTCCAACCGGTGTTAGTCCCCGTGATACCCGTCGTCGCCGTGGTTCCATTGCAATTCCCAATGGAACCCGCCCATGCATCAATCGGCAACGCACCCAACGCCAGCACGCCCGTTACCGTCAGCAGTCCCGAGACACTCCGCATGAGCGGCATTGCTTGCGCGCCGGCAGTCCTCTGACCAACCGGCTCCCCACCTTCTTCCCGGCAAACGCTGCGTGAAGCTTTACCCCGCGCGTGCGTCAACTCCGACGTAGCTACCCATGCACCCAGCGCCTCGTTCCAGATGCTTCGATATGTTTTATTCATTATTAACAAACCTCACTATTAGCACTGCAATCACCGAGGCGCTTTATATATCGATGGAAAACGTTGGTTCGTAAATTCGCAGTCGATTGCGCAATTGGCGTATCTGATAAATTTCTAACTTCGACTCAATAACGTGAGCACGCGAAACACGAGAAGAGTCGGGTAAAAAGGCCGCGCGGAATTCGATCCCCATCCTTCCTGCGTCGATCCTGCGTCGGGAGAAAGCCGATGTGGCTCAAGAATATCGACCACCCGAACCCAGGTTGCGAACATTTGTGAAACGTCGCGCAATCCCTGGTTCCCGACAGTGTTGGCGCGTTTAGCGTTTCAATCGCGCAGAATTGACCTTTCCGACAAACTCCCCGCGAAAGATCATTAGAGTTCACAAATGTTCGCGACTACGCGCCGCGAAATAAGTAAAAATGTCGATCCGAGGCGCAGACCTAACGGGTCCCCTCGCCGATGCAACACCCGTGCATTGATATCCCCAACCACCTAACAGGACCGCTCAAAAGAGCACACTGTTGACCGTCGCGCCCAGCCAGATCCCGCCGGCGATACCCATTACGCGCCCCTTCAGCATCGCATTCACGTCGGCGTCCCGCATGAACAGGTTGCGTCGCGAGCGTAAGACGGTCTTCATCAGTAACGGCCTGGGCAAAAGCAGACACGCCGAGACGACCACTTCTATTGCGAGTCGCGAATCGAAACCTTTCCCAAACGAAAGGTGCAGCTTCAGGTAATCCACGCCGGCGGAAGCAAGCCATCCGACGAGAGCGCCGAGTAGAACGCCGGCTGAAAATCTGTCGACCGAATACGGTGATTCCACGATATTTCCTGATTTCCGCGGCTCATTCGTACAACCATTGAGCCGCTCGCTATTCATCATCGAGCCGATAGTAGTTGTTATGGTTAATCAGCACGTCACAAAATGTGAACTGATGGATTTTCAGGGAAAACACAGGGCATACCCCGATCATTGACATCACAAAGTTTCAATTGTTCACAACGCTCGCCATTCAGTTCGATACGCTTGTCTTATCGAAGAACCGTCCATAATCGGCACAAAAGTCCTTTATAGGTGAGATTCCCGACTGCGAAGAAACGCACACGGCAACAGGCGCGCACTAGCGATCTCCATGACACACCTCACCGCAAACGTTCTAAAGTCCTGTTCAATCGCCGAGGCGGAACGCGGCCTGGCCAGACGGGAATTCTTCTTCGTCTACCAGCCGAAACTGCGGCTTCAGGAAGGACGGCTATCCGGCTTCGAATCGCTTCTGCGATGGCGGCATCCGTCACGCGGCGTGCTCTCGCCAGCCTCATTTATCGACCTTGTCGAAAACTCCCCGTTGACAGGACGTTTCACGGACTTCGTCGTCGCGGAAGCGGTCAGGACGCTGTCCGATTGGACCGTTCGTGGGTATGACACACTGTCATTAGCTGTCAACCTTCCCCCCAGCGAAGTACGCCGACCTGACTTGCCAGGCAAACTGTCCAGCCTGCTTGGCCGGAATTCGATCGATGCCTCCCGTTTGCAGATCGAACTCACGGAGGCCACCGATCCGGGTTCGATCGAAGTACTCGCCTCGGCGGTGGAATCCCTCAGAGAATCGGGTGTGAGTGTTGCAATCGACGACTTCGGCTCAGGGTGCTGGTCGCTCGTCATTCTGCATCGGCTCGGGGTCGACACGCTGAAGCTGGATCGCAGCTTCATGGCCGACATTCAGGAGAATGCGGATTCAAAGGTCATCGTTGAAGCGCTCGTGCAGCTCGGGCAGCGTCTCGGCAAGCGAGTCGTTATAGAAGGTATTGAAACGGAAGCGCAGTTCGCGTGGGCCAGCACAATTGGCCACATCGATTGTCAGGGCTATTACATCTCCGCCCCAATCGCACATGATCGAATTGCCGAGCTCGTGGCGAGGCACGGTCTTGCTCATTAATGCGCAATGACCGGCCTCGGAAACACCAGCACGAGAATGAGATGAAGAAATCCCCACACGAACAACATCGATAGGGGAATCACCGTGATGGCAAGCAGCGCCACCCAGCGCGGCCGAAGACGGGACGTGTTGGTCTCCTCGCCCGTCGGACGCGTCATTGCCTTCGCATCACGCAGCCCCGCGTGAACAGTCGTTTGTGTTCGCATGTTTTTTTAGTTCCGACCGAAAGAAGGTGTGCCAGTCAGATCTATCCCTAGCACCAACGCCCCGCCGGCCTCTTCCTCACGAGCGCATATCGGAACGCATTGCCCGAGATCATGGCAACCAGACGCATGATCCGTACGCCCTGCACGCCCGTGACAATGACAGGCTTCGATGAGATTCGCGCTTCTATCGTTGCGAGTTGCAAATGGAGTTCTGATATTGATTTCGTCAACGATTCATTCGTCACGGTCGGCTCGATTCAGGCGTTAACTGAACACGTCGAGATTTTCCGAAGCGGCTCGCTGACGGCGCCCCGCTTCGTCGAGCACGCGTTGTGCCTCGCGATGGATCGCCAGAGCACCAAATGACTGTTCATCGAGGCCGGCAATGCTGGCGGCCGTTTGAAACGCGCTGTAGTCTGCCGGGTGAAAGGCAAACGTCACTTGAACCTGATTCGGTGTTTTCATCGTTGGCTTCAACCTCTTTCGACGCGCGCAGAGTGCGGGCTGGATCGTGTCGAGCCAAATTTAACCTGACGCCTGGGCGGCGTTTGCCAACAAATGTCACATCCAACGTGAACACGTTTGCGCGGATATCAACCCCGGCGCGTCGTCCGCGCAAGCGTGATTCACGCCCCCGCCGACGCTTCCAGTTCCGCGAGCCGCTTGCGCATCAAACGATCTTCCCGGAAACGTGCGGTCTCATCGCGAATCACCGCCACGATCCCGCTGAGTTCATTTTGCGGCGAATGCAGCAACGCGACCGTAAAAGCAATCGACAATGCCCGCCCGTCCTTGTGCATGGCAGGAACGCGCAAAACGTCATTGCCGTAGCGCGTTTCACCACTCGCCATGGTCTTGTGATAACCGTCCCAATGACGGCCACGCAATCGTTCCGGAATGATCAGATCGAGAGAATGGCCGATCGCCTCTTCTTGAGTAAAGCCGAACATCCGTTCGGCCGCCGGGTTCCAGAATTCGATGTTGCCGCGCGCATCGGAAATGACGATCGCGTCGCCGATTGCATTGGCCAGTTGCTTGAAGTCGATGACACTCTGCACGGCGCTTCCCCGAAGTTGAAAGTAGAGAGTTGAATCGAGAACATGGCATCACGGTTGCAGGCCCGACTATTCAGCCGAGCCTGAACAACATGACTGCCGCTGAGCGTATTAAACCGCTTTGACTTCCCGCAGATTGAAGATGTCCTGCTTGCTATAGCCCAAGCTCGCGAGTACTTCGTCGGTGTGTTCTCCCAGCAATGGTGACGCCGTCACCTCCGGCTTCATATCCGAAAACTTGATCGGGCTGCCCACGGTCAGATACGAACCGCGCTTACTGTGCGGTACCTCGACGATCGTGCCACTGGCACGCAACGACGGATCGTTAGCCAGTTCCTTCATGGTCAGCACCGGCGCACACGGAATGTCGAACTTGCGCAAGATGTCCACCGCTTCGAATTTGGTCTTGTCGGCCAGCCACCCTTCGATCGTCTTGAAGATCTCGAAGATATGCGGCTGGCGCGCTTCCGCGGTCTTGTAGGCCGGATCGTCGATCCACTCGGGTTTGCCGAGCGCCTTGCAGATCGGCTCCCACGCATGGCCCTGGATCGTGAAGTAGATGTACGCATTCGAATCCGTTTCCCAGCCCTTGCATTTGAGCACCCACCCCGGCTGACCGCCTCCGCCCGCGTTGCCGCCGCGCGGCACCACGTCGCCGAATTCGCCGTGCGGGTACTGCGGATATTCCTCGAGATACCCCACCCGTTCCAGCCGCTGCTGGTCGCGCAGTTTCACCCGACACAGGTTAAGCACGCTGTCCTGCATCGACACCGCGACCTTCTGGCCTTTGCCGGTTTTGTCGCGCCCGAGCAGCGCGGTCAGAATGCCGATTGCCAGATGCATGCCGGTGTTGCTGTCGCCGAGCGCCGCGGCGCTAATGGTCGGCGGACCGTCCCAGAAGCCGGTGGTGGAGGCCGCGCCACCCGCGCATTGCGCGACGTTTTCATAGACCTTCAGGTCGTCGTAGTGATGGCCGTCGCTGAAGCCCTTCACCGAAGCGACGATCATCTTCGGATTCAATTCGTTCAGACGTTCCCACGAAAAGCCCATGCGGTCCAATGCGCCGGGACCGAAGTTCTCGACGAGCACGTCGGATTCGCGGATCAGTTTCTCGAGGACTTCCTTGCCTTCGGGTTTTTTCGTGTCCAGCGTCAGCGACTTCTTGTTGCTGTTGAGCATCGTGAAGTACAGCGCGTCGGCATCGGGTATGTCGCGCAACTGGTTGCGCGTCACGTCGCCGGAACCCGGCCGTTCGACCTTGATGACGTCCGCGCCGAACCAGGCGAGCAACTGCGTGCACGCAGGGCCGGCCTGGACGTGCGTGAAGTCGATGATCTTGATGCCGTCGAGAGGTTTGGTCATGGTGATAGCTCCTGGGTTGCCCGGATTACTTTTTCATTGCCGCGCTTTGCGGATTCAGATTGGTCAGGCGGCCGCTTTCGGTGCCGGCCGCTTCGTCGATCACGGCGTTGATCAACGTCGGCTTGCCCGATGCGATGGCCTCGACCAGCGCCTTCGTCAGTTCTTCCGGCGTCGTCGCGTGGTGGCCGACGCCGCCAAAGGCTTCGATCATCCTGTCGTAACGCGCGCCCTTCACGAACACGGTCGGCGCGACGTCCTTGCCGCCGGTCGGGTTCACATCGGTGCCGCGATACACGCCGTTGTTGTTGAATACTATGGTGCAAACCGGCAGGTCGTAACGGCAGATGGTTTCGAGTTCCATGCCGCTGAAACCGAACGCGCTGTCGCCTTCTATCGCAACGACCGGTTTGCCGGTCGTCACCGCCGCACCGATCGCGAAGCCCATGCCGATGCCCATGATTCCCCACGTGCCCGAGTCGAAGCGTTTGCGCGGCTCGGCCATGTCGATGATGCTGCGCGCGTAGTCGAGCGTATTCGCACCTTCGTTGACGACATTGATGTCCGGGCGCGTCTTCAGCACATCGCGAATCGCCCGCAGTGCACTGTGAAAATTCATCGGCGACGGATTCTGGTCGAGCGTCGCGGCCATCTTCGCGAGATTTTTATTCTTGCGTTCGGCGATCGCGGCGGTCCATTCGGTGTTCGACTTCATGAAGCTCGAATCGACACCGGCGCGCAGCGCCGCCACGCACGAGCCGATATCGCCGATCACCGGCGCGGCAATCGCGACGTTGCTGTCGATTTCGGTCGGCGAAATATCCACCTGAACAAACTGCTTCGGCGCCCCGCCCCACGTCTTGCCTTTACCGTGCGACAGCAGCCAGTTCAAACGCGCGCCGATCAGCACGACGACGTCGGCGTTCTCCAGCACGAACGAGCGCGCCGCGGACGCCGATTGCTCGTGCGTATCGGGCAGCAGACCTTTGGCCATCGACATCGGCAGATACGGAATGCCGCTTTGCTCGACGAACGCGCGAATTTCCGCATCGGCCTGCGCGTAGGCCGCGCCCTTGCCGAGCAAAATCAGCGGACGTTTGGCGTTCTTCAATACGTTGAGCGCGCGCTCGACCGATTCCGGCGCCGGCAACTGACGTGGTGCGGCGTCGACCACTTTCACCAGCGACTGCTGCGCCTTGACGACGTCGAGTGTTTGCGCGAGCAGTTTGGCCGGTAGATCCAGATACACGCCACCGGGCCGGCCCGACACCGCGGCACGAATCGCCCGCGCCACGCCAATGCCGATGTCCTCCGCATGCAACACGCGATACGCTGCTTTCGCGTACGGTTTCGCCGCATTCAACTGATCCATTTCCTCGTAATCGCCCTGCTGCAAGTCGACGATCTCGCGTTCGCTGGACCCGCTGATCAAAATCATCGGGAAACAATTGGTGGTCGCGTTGGCGAGGGCCGTCAGGCCGTTCAGGAAACCCGGCGCCGATACCGTCAGGCAAATGCCCGGCTTCTTGGTAATAAAGCCGGAAATGGCCGCCGCGTTGCCGGCGTGTTGCTCATGACGAAAGCCGATGAAACGCATTCCTTCCGCTTGCGCGAGCCGCGCCAGGTCGGTGATAGGAATACCGACCAGGCCAAAGAGTGTGTCGATGTCGTTCAGTTTCAGCGCATCGATGACGAGATGGAATCCATCGGTCGTCTCAGTGGCCTGCTGTTTCGACGTAACGTCTGCTGCGGGCTGGTCGGCTTCTGCCATGACTTCTCTCCTGGGTGGCGGGTCGTTATGAGGTGTGGTTCAAGCGGCGCGGTCGTGTTATCGATCATTCACGCGAGCCGCTGGACAAAGGTTGCAGTCGGGCTTCGGCGATTGCCGCGCCGGCCGGCGCGCCCGAGTTGTCGATCCAACGCTTTCTCATCGGCGCGAGGACAAACTTCGCGGAGACGGCGGCGGCGATCGAGATCACCGCTGCCGAGATAAACACCGTGCTCCATCCGCCGTTCGCCGAGAGCAGCGAGGCGAGCGGCACCAGCATCGACGCGGTGCCCTTCGCGGTATAAAGCGTCCCGGCGTTCGCCGCGGCGTATTTGCTGCCGAACGTATCCGCGCAGGTGGCCGGGAAGATCGAAAAGATCTCGCCCCAGCACAGGAACACGGCAGCGGCGAAGAACATGAAGGCGTACGGGTTGTGGCCGAACTGCATCAGCCCGAGCAACGCGACGCCTTCGCCGAGAAAGATCATGAACATCGTGTTTTCGCGGCCGATGCGGTCCGATAGAAAACCGCACAACGGACGGGTGAAGCCGTTACACAGATTGTCGATCGACAGCGTCATCGTGAGCAGCGGCAGCGTGATGCCCATCAGGCTGACCGGCAATTTCGCGAAGCCGTATTCCTTCGCAATCGGCCCCAACTGCGCGGTCGCGATAATGCCGCCAGCGGCCACGAACACGAACATCAGATAGAGCACCCAGAACAGCGGCGAGCGGATCATCTCGCCGGGCGTGTAGTCGATCTTGCTGGCGACCACACGTTTAGCCGCGATCGCGCCGACAGGTGGCTTGGGACGCACCAGCATCGTGGCCAGCAGCAGAATGCAAACGCCCTGAAAAATACCGAAGAACATGAACGTATGCTCGTAGCCCGAGCGCTGGATCATGTTGGCGATCGGAATCACCGTGACGGCCGCGCCGGCGCCGAAGCCCGCCGCGGTCAAACCGGCGGCGAGGCCGCGCTTGTCCGGAAACCATTTGAGCGCCGTGCCGACGCAGGTGCCGTACACGCAGCCCGCGCCGACACCGGCAATGACGGCCGCGACGTACAGCGCGGCGAGGCTGCTTGCATGCGCGTCGATGATCCAGCCGAGCGCCGCGCACAGCGAGCCGCCGATCACCACGGGACGCGGGCCGAACTTATCGACGAGCCAGCCTTCGACAGGCACGAGCCAGGTTTCGGTGACGATAAAGATCGTGAACGCGGTCTGGATCGCCGCCTGGCCCCAATGGTGGGCGTTGTCCATCGGCACGACGAACAGCGTCCATGCATATTGCAGGTTCGCCACGAGCCCCATGCACACGACGCCGATCGCGAGTTGCGCCCAGCGGTGATGCCAGAAGGCGGTGCGGCCGCTCTCCGGGACGTTGGAATGTTCCATGTCTGCGTCTCCTGCATGTTCCGTCGCGCTCGAACGGCGCGTGGGACTTACGTGATCGAATCGCTTCGCTGCCGGTCTGAGTGCAATGAAGCGCCAATGGTCGGCCAGAGGGAACTCGTTGTACGTGCAACCAGCCGGTAGCAGGCGGTTGGGGTCGTAGCGTGTCTGAGTGGATGCTGCGCGTGAAGATGGATAAGTAAAAATTAAAACATTTTATGGTTTGTATTAGGTATGCCTAATAGACCGGTCGCCGCCCCGCTCCATCGGTTGATGGGTAATGGTGTTCGCTGCCGGGACGAGTGAGATCGCATTGCGGAGGGGGTTCGGGTAAACCAACGCATAAACGAAGAGCTATGGTTTTTAGAAAAAACTTTGACTGTTGTTTATCGATTCGCCCTTCTACTCTCCGTTCATGCCACTTGCCATGAGGAGATTGACCATGAACGCCTCGCCAGTCGAAGCATCCGATCCCGCGCTCGACGCGGAAATCCAGGCGCAGTTATGCGCGTACAACGCCGCGTTCGACGAACTCGGCCTGCGTTTTCGTTGGGACGTGCGCACGCTCGCGTCGCTGGCCGGGATAGACGGCGAGCGGGAGCAGATCGAGGCCTACATCGAAGCGCACCATGCGCACTTGCTGAAGGCCTATAGCGCGGTGTTTTTGAGCGAGGCGATTCTTGAGAAAAAGCGCCTGCGTTATCCGGCGTGCTTGCAGATTCAGGGTGCGAGCGCGCCGCAGATGAACCGCGCGCTGCCCCGGCAAGCGGCGATCAGCCGGAGCGAGCGGCTTTCGTTTGAGATGGAGTTGCCCGCGCTGGCCGGTATCTAGACGCGGCGCAACACGTTCAAAGCATTTTTATTGCGCGTGGCGAGTGGCCGGGACATCCCCGGCCACTCACCCATCGATCGCCCAGATGCCGGGCAAGCGCGCATCAGACCGGGTTCAACGCAGCGCGCCCATCCAGCACGGCGGCGACGTTGTCCAATGCGGTGAAACCCATCTGGTCGCGCGTCTCGATCGTGGCACTCGCCATGTGGGGTGTCAGGAACACGTTATCGAGTCCCGCGAAGCGCGGGTCGACGTTGGGTTCGTGCTGGTAGACATCGAGACCCGCGCCGAACAGATGTCCCGATGTCAGCGCGTCATACAGCGCATCTTCGTCGACCAGACCGCCACGCGCCGCGTTGATGAATACCGCCCCCTTGCGCAGTAAGCCGAACTCTTTTTTCGCCATTAGCGGGACACCGCCACCCGGCACATGCAGCGTGAGCACCTGGCATTGCGGCAGCATGTCGTCGAGGCTGGCGTAAAACGTCGCGCCATTCTCCAGCGCCGCATCCGCGCGCCGCACGTCGGTGTAGATCACGCGCATGCCGAAACCTTGCGCACGCTTCGCGACCGCACGGCCAATGCGCCCAAATCCGACGATACCGAGCGTCTTGCCGTTCACGCGCGTGCCCAGCATGTCGGTCATACCGAACGACTTACCCCAGCCGTTGCGCATGATCCGTTCGTATTCCGACGCGCGGCGGCACGCCGCCAGCACCAGCAGCAGGGTGAAGTCGGCGGTGCATTCGGTCAACGCGTCAGGCGCGTTCGTGACGGCGATGCCCCGTTCACGGGCGGCGGCGACGTCCATGTGATCGAAGCCCGCGCTGGCGTTGGCAATGATCCTGACTGTCGACGGCAGCGCGGCAATGTGCTCGGCCTGCAAGCCGGACTTCTTGCCGATCAGGATGGCCGGCACGTCGTGCCGGTTGCAGAAGTCGACGACCGACGCCGAGTCCATATCGGACTCGGTCACGAACGCGTGGAAGTCGGCCTCGGCGCGATTCGCCACGGCGGCGGGGACTTTTCGCGCAATCAACAGACGGGTGCGGTGAGTTTGCGACATGATTTTTCCTTCGAGGGAGTGACGTCGAGAGCCTACGAAACCGCCGACTCGGACGTCAATATTGATTCGATCAATCAACTCCTGCGCCCCCTCTTTCGTGCCGGTACGGCGCACGTCGCGCCGCCCGATGTCCTGCCCCTCTCCCTGCAATCGATCGCCTCAGGAAAACCCTGGGGCATTCCCGCCCGCCAAGCCCTTGGATGTTGATTCAATCAATCAAGCTTGCTCAACGACGAGGGCGAATGCAACTCTGTTTCCCATGTTCAATGGAATGCCCAGGAGGAAATGAAATGCCTGCATCGAAACAATTCGCCGCGGTGACGGGCGCCGGTTCCGGCATTGGCCGCGCCACCGCCGTGGCGCTCGCCGAAGCCGGGTTCACCGTCGCGCTGATCGGGCGCCGAGCCGAGCCGCTGCTGGAAACGAAAGAAGTCATCGGCGTGGCCGGTGGCGAGGCGCAGGTATTTCAGGCCGACGTCAGCAACGCCGCCTCGGTCGACCAGGCTTTTTTGCACATCGCCGCGGCATTCGGGCGGCTCGACGTGCTCTTCAATAACGCGGGCCGAAACGCCGGCGCCGTTCCGCTCGAAGACTACGACACCGATTTCTGGAACGACGTGGTGGCCACCAATCTGACCGGCGTGTTTCTGTGCGCACGGGCCGCGTACCGTTTGATGAAAGCGCAGTCGCCGCAAGGCGGGCGCATCATCAACAACGGCTCGATCTCCGCGCACGCGCCGAGGCCGCATACCATCGCTTATACGGCGACCAAACATGCGGTGACGGGTATCACCAAATCGATTTCGCTGGACGGACGCGCGTTCAATATCGCTTGCGGTCAGATCGATATCGGCAACGCAGCGACCTCGCTCACGGAACGGATGAACAAGGGCGTCCTGCAAGCGGATGGACGCATGGCGCCCGAAGCGAGAATGGACGTGACGCACGTGGCCAACGCGGTCGTGCACATGGCCAGCCTCCCGCTCGAAGCGAATGTGCTGAACATGACCATCATGGCGAGCGCAATGCCGTTCGTGGGCCGCGGATAAATCGTCATTCAGCCAGATATAAAAAAACCAGCTGGCCCCTGTTTGGAGACACCGATGAAAGTCGCAGAGGAACACAGCTTGCCGGCTGGCAATCCGGCTTACGCGGACACCACGAAACGCTCGAGAGTCCGCTACGTCGTGCTCTCGATGCTGCTCGTGGCGACCGTCCTCAATTACGTGGATCGCTCGGCGCTGGGCATCGTCGCACCGGGTCTTTCTAAAGGGCTGGCGCTCAACCGGATGGAAATGGGCGAGCTGTTTGCAGGATTCGGCCTCGCCTATTCCATTGCGTTGGTGCCGGGCGGCGTGCTGACCGACGTGCTCGGTTCGCGCCTCGCCTACGCACTGTCGCTGGTCGGCTGGTCGTTCGCCACGCTGACGCAGGGTCTCGCGACCGGTTACCACATGCTGCTCGGCTCGCGGCTCGCCATCGGCGCGCTTGAAGCGCCGGCCTTTCCTTCGAACGCGCGCGCCGTCACGTTATGGTTTCCTGCCCGCGAGCGCGGCTTCGCGACCAGCGTCTACGTGATGGGGCAATACATTGGGACGCCGTTGTTCACCGGCCTGTTGCTGTGGATCTCCGCTTCGTACGGTTGGCGCGCGGTATTTTTCGTGACGGGCGGCTTCGGCATTCTGTTCAGTTTTGTCTGGTATCGGATTTATCGCGATCCGCAGCATCATGCAAGCGTGAATGCCGCCGAACTGAACTACATCAACGAAGGCGCTACCGCCACGCGCAAGCCGCGCGAAAAGTTCAACTGGCGCCTGGCGCTCAAGCTGCTCAGCTACCGGCAGGTGATCGCTATCTGCATCGGCAAGTTCTGCAACAACACCTTGCTGGTGTTCTTCACCACGTGGTTCATGACCTATCTGATCGAAGCGCGGCACATGTCGATGATCAAGGTAGGGATTTTCCAGGCGCTGCCTTTTATCGGCGCGACACTCGGCATTCTGATCGCCGGATTGCTGTCGGACTTTTTTATCCGGCGCGGCGTCTCGCTGTCCACCGCACGCAAAGCGCCGCTCATCATCGGCACCCTGCTCGGCGCGTCGATCATGCTGGTGAATTTCGTCGAATCGAATGAAGGGGTGATCGCCATTCTGACGATCGCGTTCTTCGCGCAAGGCGTCGGCTCGATGTCGTGGGCCGCCGTCTCCGAAATCGCGCCACGGCAATACGTGGGCCTGACCAGCAGCATCACCAGCCTCGCGGCCAATATCGCGGCGGTCACCACGCCGCTGATGATCGGCTACATCACCCAGCATACCGGCCACTTCTACTGGGCACTCAACCTGATGGGCGGCATCTGCCTGGTCGGGACGCTCTCGTACTCCGTGCTGCTAGGGAAGCTTTCGCGCATCGAACTGTAATGCGTTCGACTATCCGGAGAAACTGAATGATCGAATTCAAGTGGGATCATCTGCAACTGTGCTCGGCGGACGCCGAAGCCACCGCCGCATGGTTCGCACGCTGCCTGAACGCCGAGATCATGCGTCGGCCTGGGCGAGTGGATGTGCGGTTAGGCAGCATCAATCTGTTCATCACGCCGCTGCCTGGCGCGCCAGGCGGCCGGCCGCTTCAGGGCGAGAAAGCCCAGGGTATCGACCATTTCGGCGTGCTCGTGGACGACCTCGACGCCGCGTTCGACCACCTGGTGCGCTGCGATGCGGAAATCGTCGAACCGGTCAAACAGGTCCGCGCTGGAGTCCGAGCCTGCTTCGTGCGATCGCCGGGCGACATCCTCATCGAGATTCTGGAGCGCCGTCCCGCCGAGATGACTTTTACCTGAAACAAGGCCAGAATCGACCCAGCATCGGCCGTGGGTGCAGGCAATCCGCGAGCCGTGTCGACCGTTCCGTGCGGCCCTTTTCTCTCGTATCACCGCGCCCGATATCCCATGCGAAACTGGATCACGCTAACCGAAGCGGCTCGACAACTCGGCGTGCAGGCGCAGACCGTCTACGCCTACGTCAGCCGCGGCAATATCGCGGTGATGCCGGATCCGCTCGATCCGCGCAAGAGCCTCTATCGTGCCGAGGACGTCGCCGCGCTGTGCCGCAAGAAGCAGGTGGGACGCAAACGCGAGGCGCTCGCCGCCGGCA
The DNA here is from genome assembly GCF_013409255.1 of Paraburkholderia bryophila. Taxonomy (NCBI): domain Bacteria; kingdom Pseudomonadati; phylum Pseudomonadota; class Betaproteobacteria; order Burkholderiales; family Burkholderiaceae; genus Paraburkholderia; species Paraburkholderia bryophila. Next base: position 486,321 of record NZ_JACCAS010000001.1, on the reverse strand, counting down.
CGATATTCGGTGCGGAGCCCTGCATTTACAGCGGCATTACCACCTTCTCGAAAGATCGCCCGTATTACCGGGGACGCGACAGCATCCGGCTGTCGGAAACTGCCACGCTCGAAGAGGTCGCGGCCATTCTCTGGAATGCGCGCGCACCGATTGCCTTCGATACCGGCGACTTGCCGCTACAAGGCGAGGAGCGAGGCAGGCAATGTGCGTTCACCTCGCTGGCGGCGCTCGCGGCTTGCGGGCACTCCACGCTAGGCCGCACCGACAGCGCCTTGCATGTCGAGGCCGGCCGGCTCGTGGCGCTGATCGCGCGAGCGTTCGGCGCGCGCGGCGACACGCCCGGGCAACACACCCATGAACAGCTCGCGCTCGGCTGGAGCCAAGACCGCGCCGGCGCCGAGTTGATCCGCCGCGCGATGGTGCTGGTCGCCGACCATGAGATGACGAGTTCGGCGTTCGCCGCGCGGATTACCGCCTCCACCGGCGCCTCGTTGCCGGGCTGCCTGCTCACGGGGCTCGCCACCTTCTCCGGCCCGCTCCACGGCGACGCATCAGGTCGAGTGCGAGCCGTGTTCGACGACGTCGAGCGACTCGGTGCGGAAAACGTGGTGGCCCATCACTTACGCTCGGCCATTCCCATTCCGGGCTTCGGACATCATCTGTATCCGGACGGCGATACGCGCGCGGCCGCCCTGCTCGACGTGCTGGATCCGCCCGCAGAGATTATGTCGTTCATCGCGCGGGTGGTAGCGCTGACCGGGCTCAAACCGAATATCGACGTCGCGCTTGCCAGCCTGGCGGCGCAACTTGCGCTCCCTCGCGATGCGTCGTTCGCACTGTTCGCCACGGCGCGCAGCGTGGGTTTGCTCGCGCATTGCATCGAGCAGCTGCGGGTGGGCAAGGTGATCCGGCCACGCGGACGTTACACCGGACGCGCGCTGGAAGACGCGAGCGCGGCGCCGCCCGAAGCCGATGCCGGTAAGCCGCTCGACCCGGTCACGCTCGACAAGAATCGCGTGTTCAAAACGGTGGGGCGCTGAGCAGGCGCACCACCGCACGGGCTTCAATGCTGGTTGATGGTTTCGAGCGACAGTCCCTTCGTAGCGGGCCCAAGCAGGATCATGCAGATGGCGACCAGCATGGAAACCCCGATAAAAGCCGCAACCCCCGGCACGCCGTAGCCGTGTAACAGAATGCCGATGGCGAGGCCGGCGAAGGCGGCGGAAATCCGGCTCCATGAATAGACAAAGCCGATTGCCCGGGCGCGTATCCGGGTCGGGAAAAGCTCTGCCTGGTAGCCGTGATACGCATAGGACATGATGTTCGCCGCCAGCGTGAAGAGCACGCCGAGTACGGTCAGGATCCAGGGCGTCGACACTTGCGAAAAGACCGCGATCACCACGGCCATCGTGATGAGTCCGCCGCAGATCTGGGTTTTGCGTTCGAGTTTGTCGGCGAACAACGTCCCGATGAGCGGACCGAAAGGATTGGCGATCGCGATAACGAACGCATAACCCAGGCTTGCCGTGACGTGAATGCCCCGATGGATCAACAACGTCGGCACCCACGCGGCAAAGCCGTAGAAGCCGATCACCTGCGCCATATTGAAGATCGACAGAATGATCGTCCTGCGCCGATAACCGGGGGCGAAGATTTCCCTGAACGCGCCGCGCCCCTCTTTCTCGGGTTCCACCGCTTGCGGCGGCGGCAACGCGATGCCTTTCTCGAGCGAGACGCGTCGCTCGATCTCGGCGACGATCCGTTCGGCTTCGTCGAAGCGGTTATGCCGTGCGAGCCAGCGTGGGCTTTCCGGAATGTTGCGCCGCAAGAACCAGACGGCGACGGCGCCGACCGACCCGATCAGGATCACCACGCGCCAATAGTCGAGGCCGAGCGGTTTGGTGCCGTTCAACGCGTACGCGAGAAACGCGACCACCGGCACGACCGAGAACGTGATGAATTGATTGACCGAATACGCGCGACCGCGCTCCCGGCTCGGAATCAGTTCGGAAATATAAGTGTCGATCGTCACCAGTTCGACACCAATGCCGATGCCCGCGACGAAGCGCCAGATATTGAGTGCGAACCCGGTCGTCTGGAACGCCATGATGATCGTGCAGACCATGTACCAGACCAGCGACCAGGTGAAGATCACGCGCCGCCCGAAGCGGTCCGCCACATAACCCAAGGTCAGCGCGCCGACCCATAGGCCCGCGAACGTGGCAAAGACAAAGGTGCCGAACCCCGCCACGGCGAGTGGCGCGAGCGCGGCGAACGGGCCCAGCGATTCGGGCTTGAATAGCCCGGACTGCACCATTCCCGGGGCGACATAGCCGGTGAAGAACAGATCGTAGAACTCGAACACGCCGCCGAGCGAGATCAGGATCACCATGATCCAGACAGTGCGCGAAGGGGGAAGCCGGTCGAGACGTGCGGCAATTTCAGCGGCCTGCTGGTTGGACATAGTCGCCTCTTGTTTCTTGTTAGAAAGGACCGCAATGAAATGAGCGCCTTCGGCAGTGGCCCTGGCGGCTGAATGAAGACGACGTGGCTTCATCGTTCATCGGTAGCCAAGACACGTTTTGCAATCTCCCATAGGATCGGCCGGTTCTGCAATACGCATGAACACTGAGGCGCTACTGCGATGTCCAGGACACGACACGAACGTCACGTGCGTCGGTTGAGTGCGGCGTCCTGATCGAGCGTAAGACTTTCATAAGCCAATGAAATACGTCTGCACATCCATTTCCTCGGACCAGATCTGAACGTCGAGCATTTCGCCGAATTCAACCGGCGCGCCATCGTACATGCAGCAAAATCCCTGCGCCGTGCGGTAAACAATCACCCATCCGCATGCGGGCGCCTTCTCTACTGTTTGCTTCTGAGTTGAGACGTTTTTCAGTGCGTCGAAATGCAACGCTTTGCTTATGCGTTTGCATGCCGCATCCAACTCATGTACCAGTTTCACGGTTCGCTCCTTTGCGACAGATCCCGCGCGACAGCATGCTATTCGCTCCTGCCGCCTAGCCGGGAAATATCCTGATGCTGCTCGCCACGGCGTCGGCGATGTGCTCTTTCGCGATGATCCCAAGCACGCGCGCGGGACCGTGTCCCTCGTGCCGCCCCACCACGACCGCCATCATGGCGTGCTGTTTCCACAACTGCGTAATCACACCGAAAGCTACGTCGTTTTCTCGCACGACGATGAAATTCCGTTGCGCCAGCGCGCCAAGCGAAATATCCGATTCGCTTTCGCTCACCGCCCGGCGCAGCCCCGTGTTGATACGTAAGACGCCATAGATCTCGTGCTCGCGCGTGACGACTACGTGCCGGAATGCCGGGCCCTCCGAACGGGTCAGCAAGTCACGGAACGGCACCTGGGCGTCGAGCACGAAGACGTCGGTTTCCATCACCTGAGCCGCGTTCTGCACGAGAAACATGTTGGCGTGCATCGCATTCGGAATCGGGTGGCCGCGCCGTACCAGCTTGAGCGTATAGATGCTTTCCGGCGACAACAGCCGGCGCGCGCCTAAGCTGAACGCCACCGCGAGAATCATCGGCAGCACGATGTCGTAGTCGCGCGTCATTTCGAAGATCATCGCCACCGCGGTCATCGCGGCGCCGGTGCCGCCGCCGACCATTGCGCCCATGCCCACCATCGCAAAAGCCGGCGCGCTAACCGGCGCGCCGGGCATGACCATCGCGACCAGCGATGCAAAAGCGGCACCAAGCGTGGCGCCGATAAAGAGCGACGGGGAGAAAACGCCGCCCGATGAGCCCGACCCCAGACTGACCGATGTCGCCAGCGTCTTGCACAGTGCGAGCATCAATAGAAACGCACCGCCCTGAAGCTGACCGTAGAGCGTCGCCTGAATCGTGGCATAGCCCACGCCTTCCACGTAATAGTGACCCGCAAGGCGGAACAGCAGATACATCGTCATGCCGACCAGCAGCATCCCGCAGGCGTGCCGCTGATAACGCCCCGGTATGAGGTCAAAAGCGTCCTCGGCCCAATGCAACGCACGGATCAGCAACGCTGCCGCAGCGCCCGTCACGGTGCCGAGCAGCGCATAGAGAATCAGCGTCAACGCGCTGCCTGGCTGATTCGGAATGGCGCCGAGTTGCGCCGGGACAAAGAACGCCGGGGCGTCACCAAAGAATAGCCGCCCCAAAAACGTCGCCGTGCCGGTTGCGATCGCCACCGGTAAGAACGTGTTGACGCTGATCTCCGGCATCATCAGTTCGGTGGCGAACAGCACGCCGCCGATCGGCGTGTTGAAAGTCGCGGCGATACCGGCTCCTGCCCCTGCCGCCACCAGCGTGATGCGTTGCCCTGCGGACATCCGTACGACCTGTCCGAGCGTCGAGCCGAGTGCCGAGCCGATCTGGATAATCGGCCCTTCGCGGCCCACCGCGGCGCCGGAACCAATCGCGAAAGCAGACGCAATCGACTTCACCACCGCCACGACCGGGCGAATCACACCACGTTTGTAATAGATCGCGTCCATGACCTCGGGCACGCCGTGACCTTTGGCCTCCGGCGCAAACGTGCTGACGATCCATGTGACCACGAGGCCGCCCAGCACAGGCACGAGAATCACGAACGCACCCCACGGGGATGCCGCGGTGAAATGACTCGCGTCATAGGCGAACGACAGACGGCCGAGAAAGAACGCGTTGTGCACGAGCCCAATCAAGGCGCGAAATACGACCGCGCCGAACCCCGTGACGATACCGACGACAAACGCGAGCAGACAAAGCCAACGCAGAGCAAGGGGCTCAACGGCATCGTCGTCCTGATGGCTGACCGCGCGCGGTTGGAGCGGCGCCACCTTGACGTGGCGCGATTCGCTTCTTTCTGTCTGATCAGGCCGATCGGCGTCGCCCGGCATCGTATGAGGTCCTCAGAGCACTGCGGGTTCGCGGGCCGAACCGCCGGCGCCGACCTCCAGCGCCTCGATTCGCCGCCGACGAGTCCGTTCTCCGGCAGCGAACGCCGCGTTACTCAAACGCCGAACGCGGCATGACGGTATATGTCACCCTGTGATCTATCATAGTGTGAGGAAGCCGGGTTTCCCAATTTCTTTCCGGACCGAGGCGGGCAAGGCGGGATTTACCCGTCCTCATGCTCAAGACGGCGTGCGGTCGAACGCCCATCCGAACGCCTCGATTTCCAGCTTGTGTTTCGACGCGAGTCGCGCGAGGCACTGCTCCCCTTTGAGTGTCAGGTGCACTTCGACCTGACGCCCGTCAGCCCGGCTTGCGTGGCGCGAGACAAGGCCGTTTGCCTCGCAGCGCGACACCAGCGCAACGGTACCGTGCGGCGCCGCCTGAAGCCGCTCCGCCAGTTCCCCGACCGTTGCCCAGTCACGGCCCGAGAAACCGCGGACGTGCAGCATCAGTTGATATTGCAGCGGCGTAATACCTTCGGCATGGGTCACTTCCTCCGAGAAGCGAAGAAATCGACGCAACTGATAGCGAAACAGCGACATCGCTTCAAGGTCTTCTTTGGCCGGCATGCCTACTGGAACTGCAGGTTTCCTGCGCGTCGTCATGCTCTAGGCTCTCGTGATCGAAATGGGCGGTTTGATCCGCCATCATACTCACGATGCCCCCCATCAAACGACGTTTTCCCACGCAGGGCGTGGGAGTCCGTCAGCAGAGGACCGAATTCAGCGCGCCGCCGCAATCGATTCGAACAACGCGAGATTCAGCCGCTTGACTTCGTTGTTCGTCGGGTCCGGCTGCGAAGAGAACTTGGCGATCACCGTCTCGCGTAACGGATCGACGTACAGCCACTGGCCATGAATGCCGATCGCGAAGCACGCGCCGCTGGCGTTGCCGACCTGATACCACTTGTTGCGATACTTGCCGTTCGGCAGCCAGTCCGAAAAGCTGCCCCGGCGCCACGCTTCGGCGCTGCCGCCCGTCAGCGTGTCGTTCATCCAGTCCGCCGCGATCAGCCGGCGTCCGTCGACCACGCCACCGAGACGCACCAGCTCGCCGATCCTCGCCAGATCGCGCACCGTCATGCACAGGCCACCGCCCGAGCGCGCGGTGCCCGCGATGTCCACCGTCACGCAACCGTCCTGGCGCAGCCCCAACGGTTGCCACAGACGCGCCGACGCGAAGTCCGCATAGCGCTGGCCCGACGCGCGCTCGATCACAAGCCCGAGCACGTCCGAGTTCGGGGAGCAGTAATGAAACGGGCCACCGTGCTCCCCTGCCCCTTTGCGCAGCAACGCGAGCAGCTCGATCACCGTCTCGGCCGGCTCACCGTCGCGCCGCGGGTCCAGCAGACCGGCGCGGCGATAACGCGCGTAGATGCCGTTCGCGTTGAGGTAGTCTTCGTCGAATTCAAGGCTCGTGCGCATATCCAGCACATGCCTGACACGGGCATCGCCGAACGCCGAGCGCGCGAGCTCCGGCACGTAGTGCGCGACGGGCGCTTCAGGGTCCAGAAGCCCATCGCCGACGAGCATGCCGGCGAGCAGCCCCGCCACCGACTTGCTGGCTGAAAACAGAATATGGCGGCTTTGCAGCGTGAAATGCGGGGCGTGAAACTCGGCGACGAACCGCCCGCCTCGCATTACCGTGAGCGCGTCGGTCGAGGTCTGCCGCAGAATCGAGGCGACCGTGCGGCGTTCGCCGTCGTGCGTCAATTCGTGTGCGTTGAGCGCGTCGGCGTCGAGCTTGGGTTCTTCGGCAAGACCTTGCGTGGCCGCGATGCGCGCCGTCGGGATCAGTTCGTGAACGTGGCGAAACGCCCAGACGTTCCAGGGCGCTTCGCGCCAGTTGCCATGCCGCACACTGTCGCGGCGAAAACCGTAGTCGTTTTCGAAGCTTGAAGAAATCATCTTGACTGCAGTCTCCTGAGGCGGTCGATCGTGAAAACGCGAGGGCATCAATGAACGTGCTGCAGGAACTCGCGAAAGCGGTCCCCAGGCGGCGTCGACAGCATCTCGGCGGGCTTGCCGTCGTGCACCACGCGGCCCGCTTCCATGAACAGCAGGCGCGAACCCACGCGCTGTGCGAAGCCCATTTCGTGCGTGACGACGACCATCGTCATGCCCTCGCCGGCGAGCGTCTGCATGACCTTGAGGACTTCCTGGCGCAATTCGGGATCCAGTGCCGAGGTCGGTTCGTCGAACAGCATCAGCTTCGGCTGGACCGCCAGCGCTCGCGCGATCGCGACGCGTTGCTGCTGACCGCCGGAAAGCTGCGACGGATAGTGCTGCATCCGCTCGGCCAGGCCGACTTTGTGCAACAGCGCCCCGGCGATCTCGCGCGCTTCCGCCTTCGTCTGGCCGCGTGCGCGAATCGGTCCGAACATGACGTTCTGCAGCGCGGTCAGGTTCGGAAACAGGTTGAACTGCTGGAACACCATGCCGGCTTCGAGCCGGATGCGTCTGACGTCGCGCGCGGAGCCCAGCACGCTGATGTCGTCCACGCGCAGATCGCCGGCGCTGATGGTTTCGAGTCCGTTGATGCAACGTAGCAGCGTCGATTTGCCCGAGCCGGACGGGCCGACGATCACGGCGACCTCGCCGCGTTCGATAGCGAGATCGAGCGGGTGCAGCACGACGTTGTGGCCGAAGCGCTTCGAGACTTGCTTGAATTCGATCATGCTCATGGCAAACGCACGCTCCGTTCGAGCACTCGCAGACTCAGCGCGAGCAGGCTGATCACGAGCAGATAGATGATTGCGACGGCGGTCCAGATTTCCACCGCCCGAAAGTTCTCGGCCATGATCTCCTGGCCGCGCCGGGTCAACTCACCCACGCCGATCACGAGAAAGATCGAGGTGTCCTTGACCAGATTGACGAACTGGTTGCCCATTGCCGGCAGCGCGCGCCGAAACGCGATCGGGCTGATGACGTGAGCCAGCACCTTGTGAAACGGCAGGCCCATCGCGAGTCCGGCCTCGCGCAGTCCGAGCGGCACACCATCCAACGCGCCGCGGATGATTTCCGCGTTATACGCCCCTGAATTAACGATCAGCGTGATGATCGCGGCGCTGGTCGCGCTGATGCGGATATCCATCATGATCGGCAGCGCGAAGTAGACGAACATCACCTGCACCACGATCGGCGTGCCGCGAATCAAGGCCACGTAGACCTGTGCCGGGATGACGGCGAGCCGGCCGCCGTAGGTCAGCGCCACGCCCGCGAGGACGCCGAGCACGATGCCCCCGCCGAGCCCGGCGAGCGCGATCAGGAGCGTGAGCCGCAGACCCTGCAGCAGGTCCGGCAGCGCGGCAAGCACTGCTGCCCAGTCGAAGCTCATGACGCCGCCTCGCCGAACCATTTGCGATTGAGCGCCTGGAGCCGTCCGTCGGCCCGCATGGCGGCGAGCTGAAGGTTGGCCGCGGCGACCAGCGGACTGCCTTTCTGGAAGCCCATGCCGACATCGAGTCCTTCCAGCGGCGGCTGCACCACCCGGACCTTGCCCTTGCCGGCGGTGTTGGCGTAATACAGCAGTTGCGGCTTGTCGTAGACCACCGCGTCGGTGCGACCCGCTTCCAGCGCCAGCAGCGCGTTGTTGATGCTGGGCAGTTGTTCGAGCGTGGCGTCCTTGACGTGGTCCTTGATGTAGGCCACCGCGACCGTGCCCGTTTCGGTGCCGATGTGTTTGCCGGCCAGATCGGCGGGCGTATGGATGCTGGTGTTGTCGATGCGGGTCAGCGCGATCAGGCCGCTCTTGTAGTACGGCGTCGAGAAGTCGATCACCTGCTGGCGCTCCGGCTTGATAAAGAGCTGCGAGACGATCACGTCGAGGTTGTGCGTCTGCAGCGCCGGGATCAGTGCACCGAACTCCATCGGTTGCAAACGCCATTTGCGATTCAGGCCTTTGGCGACCTCGCCCCAGACTTCGACGTCGAAGCCGGAATAGGTGTCGCCCTGCTTGAACGCGAACGGCGGAGCGCCCACGTTGGAACCGACCACCAGTTCGGCATCGGCGGCCAGCACTGAGCGGGACAGCAGAATGGCGGGCCCGGCAGCCAGGCCGAGTTGCAGCAGTTGACGGCGATTCATGGTTGTTACTCCACGGTAGGTGATCGTGCCCGGCGCGCCGTTTTCAGCGCGGCCGGATGGTGTGTCATGCGTCGGTGTCGCTACGGCTGCCGCGGCGTTTCAGCGGAATGCGGATGCCGCTCGTGCGTCAGCGCCACGGTGAGTTCGATTTCGAGCAGGCCGCAGCTCGGCAGACTGGAGACGCCCAGCGCCGATCTCGCATGCCGGCCGTTATCGCCGAACACGTCGTGCAGCACCGCCGAGGCTTCATCCAGCACCGCGCTGTGGTTCACGAAACTGGGCACGGTATTGATGAAGCCGCGCAGGAACAGGACGCGTTCGACCGCGCTCGACGCCGGCAGCGCGGCCACGAGCGCGCTCAGCGCGCGCAGCACGCAGGTTTGCGCCGCGTACTGGAAGACGCTCAACGGCGTGTCGCGATCCACCGGCCCGGCGATGATCCCGTCGGCGGTACGGCTCACCTGACCGCTGACATAGGCGATGCCGTTGTGAATCACGACGCCCTGATAGGCGCCGCGCGGCACCGGCGCGGGCGGCAGCGTCATGCCCAGTTGCGCGAGCCGGGCTGGAATGTCGATCGTCATGACGGCGCTCCGCTGGGCTCGCCGCTGTGTGCCTCGAGGCGAACCGGACCGCCGAGCCAGCAGCCGTCAGGGCGGCCGGATTCGGCGCCGGCTTCGAAGCTGAAGCGCACCGAGATCTGCGACGGCCGTTGCATCGCGCGTCCCTGACGGATCGTGATGGTTCGCGTGGACGCTTCCACCATGCCATTGGCGAGCAAACCGAACGACAGCGCGGACGCCGCGATTCCCGTGGCCGCGTCTTCCGGATAACCGGAGGCGCGCGGAAACTGTCGGGCGTCGAAGATTTGCCGGCCGGCGTCTAAGGTCGCGTAGGGATAGAGGCCGGTGGAGCCGATGCGCTCGCACAGGGCTTCGATTTTCTCGAAGCGCGGGGCGAGCGCGTCGAGACAGGCGGGACTGGCCAGTGGAATCAGCGTTTTGACCCGGCTGGTGCAGGCGTTCTGGATCGGCAGCGGCGCCAGTTGCGCGGCGCTGATGCCGAGCGCGTCGAGGATCTCGTCGCGGCTGAGTTGCGCTTGCGGCAACGCTTCGATCCGGCCCACGGGTTGGGAGATTTCGACTGCGGCGCCTTCCGGCGTGGCGCCGGTGATGCGCACGCCGACCCGGCCGCTGCGGGTCTGGACGGTAAGCCGGTCGCGCTGCAAGCGCCCGTGTCGATGCAGCAGCCAGACCGCGCCGACCGTGGCGTGACCGCACATCGGCATTTCGTGGTTCGGGACCCAGAAGCGAAACTCGTAATCGCAATCGGAATCAGGCGGAGCCGGCAGCACGAAGCCGCTTTCGTGGCCGTAATGCTGCGCGACCTGCTGCATGTCGCTGTCGGATAGGCCGGCGGCGTCGACCACGATCGGTGCGGGGTTGCCGCCGCCGGGACCGGCGGCGAACACGCTAACGAGTTCGACTGTATGACGTAAAGACATGGCGGCGTGAGCCCCGCTGGCCGGGGGATGTGTTTCCATCCGCCCAGATTACGGGGATCGCCGCCGCGCCGCGCGTTCGAACGGGCCCTAAGATTTGACCGAACGGGCCACGCCGGCGCGCAACTCGGACGGCGAATGGCCGCCGATGCGACGCATCGCGCGCGAGAGCGCTGCGCCGCTTTCGAAACCGACGCGGAACGCCACCTCGCCGACCGGCAGGTCCGTTTCGGCGAGCAAACGGCGAGCGTTCTCGTAACGCACCTGTTGCTGGAATTCGCCGATGGAGCGCCCGGTGTTTTCGCGGAACAGGCGCGTCATGTGGCGACGCGAGATGCCGAAACGCTCTTCCAGCGTGTCGAGCGGAATGTCCTGGTCGGCATGACGGGTCAGGAAGGCTTCGAGGTCGGCCACGAGCGCCATGCCGTGCTCGCGCGGCGAGGTTCCGGGTTCCGTTTTGCCCGCGATCACCTCGCCGATGCACTGCATCAATAGCGCCGACGAGAGCGCCTGGCGGGTCGCCGCGCTGCCGTAGGCGTCGCGGTCGTTGCGCAACGAGAGTTCCTGCAAGGTGCGGATCGCGGCGGTCCGGCGCACGAGGATCGGGTTGCGCGTGCGGCGGCGGAACTCGCCCAGCGAGCCGACCCCGACGTCGAGCTTATGCAGCGCGTCACCGGTCACGTAGACGGCGACGTGCGTGTGCGTGCCGCAGCCCGCGCGGGTTTGATGGGCACGGCCCGACGGCACCACCGCGAAGCGGTCCTGCGATAGCCAAGTGCCCGCGCGACGGTCTTCATGCCGCAGCTCCACCGCGCCGTGGCTCGGCAGGATGAACATCAGGCAGTCGTGCCAGTGCCACGGCATCGCATAGGTGCCGCCGCCGGTGAGCGTTGCGTGGCCGTCGTCGGCAGCGACCAGCAGGTCCTTGTTGACCGGCTGGCAGAGTTGATCGAACGAACGCAGCATGGCGGTACTCCTGGGCGATACGAAACCGGTGTCACACCGTTCGCCGGCCGGGACGACGCTTGATTCGCAAGCCGCTGGGCAAGGCGGCGGCCGGGGATGAACGGGTTCCGACGCAGGATAGCAACTCAAAATAGCGGCGGGTATCGGGCTTCGCCCTGTCGACTGCGTGTCACCGAACGCCGCTCATTCCACCTGACGAAGCTCCCGTCGCAGGATCTTGCCCACTGGCGATTTCGGCAGCGCGTCGACGAAGCGGACGACCTTCGGCACTTTATAAGCGGCCATGCTGGCGCGGCAGTGGGCGATTAACGCCTGCTCCGTGACGTCGGCCTCGGAGGTCTTGACGACGAAGAGCTTGAGCGCCTCGCCGGTCCGTTCGTCCGGCACGCCGATGCAGGCGCATTCGGCGATGCCGGGGAACGCGGTCGCGACCGCTTCCACTTCGTTCGGATACACGTTGAAGCCCGACACGATGACCATGTCTTTCTTGCGGTCGACAATCCTGAGGAAGCCCTCTGCGTCGAAGACGCCGATGTCGCCGGTGCGGAAATAACCCTCGTCGGTAAACGCCTTCGCATTCGCCTCCGGCTGATTCCAGTAGCCCAGCATGACTTGCGGCCCCTTGACGCAGATCTCGCCGGCCTCCCCCACGCCGACCGCCCGGTCCTGCTCGTCCAGCAGCGTCACATCCGTGGATGGCACGGGGAACCCGACGGTGCCCGTGAACGCGGCGATGGACTGTGGGTTGAACGTGACAATGGGCGACGTCTCCGACAAGCCGTAGCCCTCTCGGATAAAGCTGCCGGTGAGGCTTTCCCAGCGCGCCGAGACGACGTCGATCACCGCGGTGCCGCCGCCGGCGCCGAGCCTCAGGCGCGACCAGTCCACCTCCGTCAGTCGCGGGTGGGCCACGAGGCTCGCGTAGAGCGTGTTGACGCCGGCGAAGACGGTCGGCCGCGCCGCCTTCAGCACGTCGATGAAGGCATCGCCGTCGCGTGGATTGGCCACCAGCCAGTTCGCCGCGCCGACCGAGAAGAAGGTGAGGAAATTCACCATCAGCGCAAAGATGTGATACAGCGGAATCGCGGTAACGACCACCTCTTCGCCGGGTCGCTGCACGTCGGGCATGAAGGCCTTGAACTGCTCGATGTTGGCGACCAGATTGCGGTGCGACAACGCAGCGCCCTTTGACGGACCGGTCGTGCCGCCCGTGTATTGCAGGAACAGCAGGTCGTGGCCGCCCACCTCCACCGGTTCCAGTTGCAACTTCTCACCCTGAGCGATCGCGGCGGAGAACGTGACGGCATCGCTCAACGATGCATCGACGGCGGGTCCTGGAATCGCAGCGCCGCCGCTGTTGCCACCGCTTTTACCCCAGTCGCCTGGGCTGACCGTGATAACGGTCCTGATACGCGTCTTGCCGATCACCTGGGCCAGCGTCGGTGTCGAGCCGTTGTACACCACGACGACTTCGGCGCCTGCGTCGTTGAGTTGATGCTCGAGTTCGCGCGCGGTGTAGAGCGGATTGACGTTGACCTGGACCGCACCAATCTTTGCGATCGCAATGAACGCGATTGGAAACGCCAGCAGATTGGGCAGCATCACGGCCACCCGGTCAGCCTTCCTGACGCCCGCAACTTGCTGGAGATAAGCAGCGAACGCGTGCGAGGCACGGTCGACATCCGCGAAGCTCAGTGTCTGGCCAAACGCGTGGAACGCGGGTTTCCCGGCAAACTCGCGCATCGCGCCGTCCAGTAGCGCATTCACGGACGGATAACGGTCGGCGTCGATCTCGGCGGGGATCGAGCCATACGACTGGAGCCAGTGTCTCTTGTTCATGTTGGTTTTTCGCGCAAAGGCAGAGCTGCTGATGGTGCGACTATGGCGCGCCGTCCGCAACCTGCAAATGCTCTACGCGGCCAGAATCGTGATTGAAATGGACAAACCCGACCCTTGCGCGCCGTGAGCAACCTCGTTGCGGGACGACATGAGTGCTTCCCCGTAGGGGTAATCAGGGTGAACCCTATGGCATCGAAGCACGGACGAGCGCAAAATCTGACACCCACAAGGGATATCGATTCGGACATAAGGCCTCACATGCAGCACAGCGCGGCGACTCCGGCGCCGGCAACGCGACGTCAAAGCAATCGATGGAAACACGCGTCGTCGGCCGTCGTCCTGCGGGAAAAACGCTTCTCGCCGTCCAAGCTCGCGGTGCTGATCGGGGTCGCTTCGCAAGCCGGCCTGGACGCCGGCGCGGTGCTGGCCGGCACCGGTCTCGACGTCGAGTCGATCGCCGATCCCTTCACGCTGACGTCGCCGCTGCAGTTTCTCACCGCCGCGCGCAATGCGGTCGGCCAGTACGGCGAGTCGGACCTGGGGGTTCGGGTCGGACGTCAGATGCATGTGTCCAGCTACGGCATGTATGGCTACGCGCTGCTCTGCACCGGCACCATGGCCGACATGTTCGACACGGCGGTCAAATACTTCGAGCTGGTCAATGGCGTGTTCGATCTGTGCTGGGTCGGGCACGAAGGCGTGGCGTCGTGGCTCTTTCCGCAGCGCGAAGAAGTCCTGCTGCCCGAGGTGGACGATCAGCTCTATCGCTTCCTGATCGACCTGCAAATCACCGTACACGCCACGGTCACCAAAGATGTGATGGGCACCTGGTGTGTGCCCGCGCATGCGGCCTTCACGCAAGCGGAGCCACCGCACGCCGCCGCGTTGGCCGAGGCGCTGGAATGTCCGCTGGCCTTCGGCCAGCCGCGCAACACGCTCAGCTATCCGGCGGCGTGGTTGTCGCGCGCGCCGCAACTCGCCAACCCCATCACGGCCGCGCAGGTGTCGACGGAGTGCGCGCGTTTGCTCGAAACCTTCCGCTGGCAGGCGGGCGTCAGCCGACGCGTCTACCAGGAGCTGATTCGAACGCCCGGCCAGTTCCCGGTGATCGATCAGATCGCCGGGAATCTTTGCATGACCTCACGCACGCTGCGTCGCAAGCTGGACGCTGAAGGCACGTCTTACAGCGAACTGTTGACCAGCGTGCGTAAAGCGCTGGCCATCGACTATCTGACCACCACCACGCTGGGCACCGAAGACATAGCTTTGACGCTGGGGTTTAGCGATGCCGTGGGTTTTCGGCATGCGTTCAAACGGTGGACGGGTAAAACGCCCCATGAGGTTCGGCAAAACCGTACGACTGCGGCTAGTGGTCCGAGCGGCGATCAGTGATTGCTGGCGCCGGTAGAGTCGATCACCGTCCACTTCCCCACTTTCGCGACTTCCCGCTCGTCGAAATTGAAGCCGAGCCCCGGCGTCTGATGCAGCACGATGCGGCCGTTTTTATGGCCGAGTTGCCGATCGATCAAGCGCCGGAAGTTCAACACCTGATCGTCCCAGAAGTACTCGACATAGCGCGCATTCGGTGTGGCCGCAACCAACGGTGCATGCACGTCGTGAAACCAGTGCGGGCACATCACCACGCCATAGCTCGCGGCGGTCGCCGCAATGCGCCGCCATTCGCTGATACCGCCGCACACCACTGCGTCCGTTTGCAGAATCGCCGCGCCACCCTTGTCGAGCAGTTCCTTGTGATACCAGCGGCCATAGCCGATCTCGCCGGTGGCGACCGGCACGCGCGTGAGTTTGGCGAGACGCGCGTGATTGTCGATATCGTCCGGCGAGAACGGCTCTTCGACGAAGTACGGATCGTACTGCTCGATGCGCCGCAAATGCTGCAACGCCTGAGTCGTGTCGGTCCAGCCGTTGTTGATGTCGATCATCAGTTCGACGTCGGGGCCGATCGCTTCGCGCGCGGCGCGCACGCGCGCTTCTTCGTCGCGCGGCGAAAGACGGCCGCCCTTCATCTTCACCGCCTTGAAACCCATCTCGACATAGCTCGCCATTTCCTCGCCGAGCATGCCCGCCGATTTCCCGTCGAGGTAATAGCCGCCGCTCGCATACGCCGGCACCGTGTCGAGTTCCACCGCGCCGAGATACTTGTGCAGCGGCACGTTGTGGCTGCGCGCGTTCAGGTCCCACAGCGCCGTGTCGAGAATACTGAGCGCGCGCATTACCGTGCCGGCGCGGCCGTGCAGCAAGGCTTCCTGATACATCGCCTGCCACAGGCCTTCCACCGCGTACGAGTCCTTGCCGATCAGCACCGGCGCGAGCAACTGCTCGACGGCCACGCGCAGCAGCTCACCGCCCGCGCTGCCCACATAACAGAAACCGATTCCTTCGACGCCATCGGTTGAACGCACTTTGACCAGGCCGTAGTGACGTGTCGTCACCGTGCGCGTGGCAAACGAAGTCACACGATCCAGCGGCACACCCGCCGCGCAAACCGACACCGATTCAATCTTTGGCATTTCCACACTCCTCCATTTTTGCGGACCGTTCGCGTCTGATGCGCGTTCGGTGAGATCGAAGTGTGATAGCCGCGTGGCATCAAAAACAGTATCCTTTGGCTTCTTCAAAAGATAAAAATTCTATTCAATGGACTCGCGCTACCTGCAGAGCTTTGTCTATGTGGTCGAACTCGGCTCGATCGCCGAAGCCGCGCGCCGGCTCGATCTGACGCCGGCCGCGGTGGCGCAGCGGGTGAAGATGCTCGAACAGGAACTCGGCGCGAAACTGGTGCGCCGTTCCGGGCGCACGGTCGGCACGACCGAGGCCGGCGAGCGCATTCTGGCGCGCGCCCGCGCGGTGCTGCACGACATTCGCGACCTGTCCGCCGATCTGAACGACGAGTCCGTGCTGGCGGGTCAACTGCGACTGGGCGGCACGCCGACCATGATGACGAGCGTGATTCCGGACGTGCTGGCCGCCTTGCTCGCGCGGCATCCGCAGATCGATATCTATCTGGAGCCCGGCAATTCGGTCGATCTTTACCGCAAGGTGGTGAGCGGCGATCTGGACGCGGCGATGCTGGTGCAGCCGCTCTTCGACCTGCCGAAAAGCTGCGACTGGCACACCTTCCGCGAAGAACCGCTGGTGCTGCTGACGCCCGCGTCGATGCAGGTCGGCGATCCGCACGAGGTGCTGCGGCGCGAACCGTTCGTGCGTTACGACCGCAATGTCGTCGGCGGCCAGCTTGCCGACGGTTACTTGCGCCAACACGGCATCCAGCCGCATCAGCGCTGCGAACTCGACGGGCTCGATGCGATCGCGGTGATGGTGGACCGGGGGCTGGGCGTGTCGCTGGTACCGGACTGGCTGATGACGCGTTTCTCCGGGCTAGCGCTCGCCCGATGGCCGCTGCCGCATGCGTTTCCGAAGCGCGTGGTGGGCCTGCTGTGGGGCCGTTCGTCGGCGCGTATGCGGCTGGTGCAGGCGTTTCTGAAGACCGCGCAGGAGCTCGACGCGATGCCCGCGACGAAACCGCTTCGACCCGGGACACAAAAATAATTAACGTTTGAAGCAAGCGGCTCACGCTTCTTCGCGGTTCATGGTCACGCAATACTGCTTCGGCGCCTGAATGCCGTCACCGGGCATTCAAGGACGCGGCCACTCTGAACACCGAAGGAGACAAAAACATGAGCACGCCCTCGTCCTGCTTACCCGGCGCACGTGGCCTACGTGGCGTACGTGGCTTAGGCGGCGTCCTGTCGCCGGTCCTCACGCCGTTCAATGCGGACGGCATGCCCTCGCCGGTCCGCTTCGTCAATCACTGCCGCTGGCTGCTGGACCAGGACGTCGGGCTCGCCGTGTTCGGCACCAACTCGGAAGCAAACTCGCTCACCGTCGACGAAAAGCGCGCGCTGCTTGACGCCTTGCTGGAAGCCGACCTGCCGCCTGAGCGCATGATGCCGGGCACCGGCGCCTGCGCGCTGCCCGACGCGATCGACATGACCCGCCATGCGGTTGCCAGCGGTTGCGCCGGTGTGTTGATGCTGCCGCCGTTTTTCTACAAAGGCGTGAGCGACGAGGGATTGTTTCGCGGCTTTGCCGAAGTGATCGACGCGGTGGCCGACAGTCGTCTGCGTCTTTATCTGTATCACATCCCACCGGTTTCGCAGGTGGGCCTCAGCTTTGGGTTGATCGAGCGATTGCTCAAGCGGTATCCGGGCGTCGTCGCGGGCATCAAGGACAGCGGCGGCGACTGGCAACACACTGCCGCGTTGATCGAGGCATTCCAGAGCGAACAGTTCGACGTCTTCGCCGGCACAGAAACGACCTTGCTGCCCACGTTGCAACACGGCGGCGCCGGCTGCATTACGGCGACCGGCAACGTCAACGCGGCGGCGATCGTACGTCTCGCGCGGAATTGGCGCGACGCCGACGCGGCGGAGCGGCAACAGCGCCTGAACGACACGCGCGCGATTTTCCAGCGCTACCCGATCATCGCCGCGATGAAGGCCGCGATCGCCTGGCAATCGGGCGACGCGCAATGGACCGCGATGCGTGCGCCGCTTGTCGAACTCGACGACGCGCAGCAACGCGAATTGCAACAGGCGCTCACGCGCGATGGCTTCGAAATGGAAGGCGCGGCGAGGCTTGCGGCGGGTTTTCAGCAGCAGAACGGCTTTGCAAACCACAAGCCGCCTCGTCAGAAGACCCGCGCCGCCTGACCCTTGCGGGCCAGCCCCAGGAAGCACGGCTCACGGCCCCGTACACTCTTACATCGTTCGCCCGCCACCGCACTCAAAATAACCAGTACGGCGGGCCAGGAGACAAGCTTTGCTCAGTCACACGTCCTACCCCGCCGCGCTCGACGCGACGTCCGCCGACCAGCTATTCCGCCGCGTCGCGTGGCGCTTCATGCCGCTGCTGTTCGTCGGCTACGTGGTCGCTTATCTGGACCGCGTCAACGTCGGTTTCGCGAAACTGCAGATGCTCAGCAGTCTGCATTTCAGCGAAGCGGCGTATGGCCTCGGCGCCGGTTGTTTCTTTATCGGCTATTTCCTGTTCGAGGTGCCGAGCAATCTGCTCCTGCACCGCTTCGGCGCGCGACGCTGGATCGCCCGCATCATGGTGACGTGGGCGCTGCTTTCCATGGTCACCGCGTGGGTCAGCACGCCGCTGATGTTTTACATCGTGCGCTTTCTGCTAGGGGTGGCCGAAGCCGGGTTTTTCCCCGGCATGATCCTGTACCTCACGTACTGGTTTCCGTCGCATCGGCGCGGCAAGATGACCGCGCTGCTGATGGCCGGCATTCCCGTCTCCGGTTTGCTCGGTGGTCCGTTGTCCGGCTACCTGATGCATGCGTTCAACGGCACGTGGGGACTCGAAGGATGGCAGTGGCTGTTCATCGTCGAGGCGTTGCCGTCCATCGTGCTGGGCGTGGTGATCTACCGCTGTCTCGACGATCGCGTAGCCGACGCCACCTGGCTCACCGACGCGGAAAAGCGCGTGATTCAAGGCGAAATCGATGCCGACGCCGTGGTGCGCACACACGGTTCGGTGCGCGCGGTGTTCGGTTCGGCGCGGGTCTGGCTGCTGTGTCTCGTGCTGTTCGGCATCGTGATGGGCTCGTATGCGATCGGCTTCTGGCAGCCGACCATTATTCGCGGCACGGGGATCGACGATCCGTTGATGATCGGCTTGCTGACCATGATTCCTTATTCGGTCGCGCTGGTTTCGATGCTCACGGTAGGCCGCCATGCCGACCGCACGCGCGAACGCCGCTGGCATATCGTCGTCCCGGCGCTGGTGGCCGCGTCCGGTTTCAGCTTGTGCGCGGCCAATGGCGATAGCTCCGTGCTGTCGATGCTCGGCCTCACGCTGGCCGTCTCCGGCGTGGTCACCGCGCTGCCGATGTTCTGGGCGCTGCCCACTGCGTTTCTCGGCGGCAGCGGCGCGGCGGCCGGCATTGCGTTGATCAATTCCACCGGCAATCTGGCGGGTTTTATCAGTCCGACCGTGATCGGCTGGCTCAAGGGATATACGCATACGTTGGCGTCCGGGCTGGTGCTGACGGCGTGTACGCTGACGCTCTCGGCGGTGCTGATTCTGGTGTTTATTCCGGCAAGATTGGTGAATCGCTGAGGCCTGGGACGGCGGTTTTTTTGCCGTGCGGAATTCAGTACCGCCGCTCGGCAAAACCCCCTTAAGCATCGTTTAATTTTTCTATGTTTTGCTCGGGGCCTGTTCCCTCCCTTTTGCGACCATGAAAACCCTCTTCCGCGCCTCGATCGTCGCCGTTTCGCTGTTTGCCGCCGCACTTTCCACTGCTCATGCATCGACGTCGGCGCCGGTGGCCGGCAAGGAGTACACCGTTCTCTCCACGCCGCAACCGGTGGATGCGCCCGGCAAAATCGTCGTCACGGAGTTCATGTGGTACGGCTGCCCGCACTGCGCCGAGTTCGATCCGTATCTGGAAGCATGGGTCAAAAAGCAGGGTCCGGACGTGGTGTTTCAGCGGGTCCCGGTCGCCTTCCGCGACGATTTCGTGCCGCATTCGCGGATGTTTCATGCACTCGACGCGCTCGGCCTGGCATCGCGCCTGACGCCGGTGGTCTTCAACGAAATCTACGTGAAGAAAGACTATTTGCTGACGCCGGATTCGCAAGCGACTTTCCTCGCCACTCAGGGCGTGGATAAAGCCAAATACCTGCAGGCGTATAACTCGTTCTCGACGCAAAGCGCGTTGCAGCGTGACACACGGTTGATCAAGGACTATCAGGTCAATGCGACGCCTACGTTAGCCGTACAGGGCAAGTATTTAACCGGCCCCGCCAGCACGGAAAGTTTGCCGGGCACGATTCAGGTATTGGATTACCTGGTGGCGTCGGTGCGGGCGAAAAAGATGTAAGGGCGCGCGTGCTGAAACCGCGGCAACCGCCTTCGAACTGAGGAGGTGCGCCGCGTTCAACCTTAGGCCGCGGCCAAAGCTTTCTCTCGGCCGCTTGCGCTACTCGCCCTGCAACGCGGGCAAATACTTCTCGAACAGATACCCCGGCGGCTCATCCTCACCGAAGTCATGCGCCGACAGCAGCGTATAGCCGTTGCTTCGATAAAGCGCGATCGCTTCAGGCTGACGCGGCCCCGTGCCGAGAAACACGCGCGTGTAACCCAGCCGTACGGCCTGCGCTTCCAGTTCGGCCAGTACACGCCGTGCGAGCCCCTGACGGCGATGCCGGCTGCTTGCCCAGATGCGTTTGAATTCGACGGTGCCGGGATCGGTGTGGCGCATGAACGCACCGCCCGCGATCGCCTCGCCATTGCGCAATAGCAGCACGAACGCGCCCTCCGGCGCGGCGAACGCCTCGACCGGATAGCGCTGCATTTCATGCGCAAGCTCCTGCTCGTCGACCAGGCCGACGTAACGGCTGGCATATTCGTGAGCCAGTTCGTCGAACAACGGACGCGCCAACGGATCGAGAACCGAGACGTAGACGAGCCGATCGTCTGTTGCGACGGAGGGAAGCACCGCTGACATACCTTATCTCCTTGCCTGCGCGTAACGAACCGGCAGTTCCGCAGGTGTGGTGAGTTGCGATCCCTGCGCGTCGGCCGGCCGCCAGCCCAGTTCAGGGGCGACTCGCGTGACGAATTCAGGCGGCCGTGCGACAGCACGTCGACGGTGGCCAGATCTTCGGCCAGCCGGAACGGATTCTCGTAACCCATCTGGATCACCGCCGCGCCGAGTCCGATACGCGTGGTGCGCTGGCTCGCCGCCGCCAGAAACGTCGCGGCGGACGACACCGCGCGCTCCAGATGTCGCTGACGTACCCACGCGCTGTCGTAGCCGAGCGACTCGCCGACGCGAAACTGGTCGAGCGTGCGCTCGAAACCGGCGAGCGGCGCATCGTCGGGATAATTACCCGGCGTCAGGAAAGCAAGATGATCGATGCGAACCGCGCACATAGTGGACCTCGTTGTTGTTCTGAAACTGCGTCGATGCCGTGCTTGAAACGCCCGGTGCCGGTAGAGCGGTATCGGGCAACGCACGCCCCGGTTCACGCATCCGGATAGCCGGGCGGATTGGTTTCCGAATGCTCCACAGCTTGCGCCTGTACGCCCCAGCGCGTCAGCGCCGCGCGATACTGGCCGCCGCGGATCAGTTGATTGGTCGCCGCCGTCAGCGCCGGCGCAAGCCCGCTGTCTTTGCGCGTCGCGATCGCGACGTCGGCCTTGAGCGGCCAGCCCGCGTTGACCGTGCCGACGCGCCGGGTCTGCCCTTGCGTCGCGGCCTCGTAGGCCATTTGCGCATCCGGATTGAAGATCGCGTCCACGCGTCCCGACAGCAACGCGAGCCGTCCCGAAGCAGGGTCGTCGTCGTAGTACTGCAGCGTGGCCGCCTTCAGGCCTTGTGCCACGTTGCGCCGGTTCCATTCGAGCAGGATGTGCTCCTGGATCGTCCCCGAGCCGGTGACGATCCGCAAACCCGCGATATCGCGCGGCTCGCGGATCGCTTTGATCGGGCTGTCGTTGCGCACATAGAAGCCGTGCAGCCCGAGCCGGTAGGTGGTGAAGTCGAACTTCTTCTTGCGCCCCTCGGTCACGCCGACGTTCGAAATCACCGCGTCGTAGCGGCCCGACGTCAGACCGAGCGGCCAGTCGGCCCACGCGACCGGCACCAACTGCAGCCGCAGACCGAGCGCATCGGCCAGCAGTTGCGCGTAGTCGGGATCGGCGCCCACCACGCTGTGCGCATCGGTCGCATAAGTCGCAATGGGCGGCGCGGCTGGCGCAACCGCCACGGTGAACACGCCGGGCGTGACGAAGCGGTAGCTTGCGGCGGCGCGTAGCGCTTCGGCGTCTTTCGGTGCGCGCACGCGGCCTTTCTGCTCCGCACTGAAGTCGAAAGTCTGCGCGGCGGCCTGCGCGATGCCGGCGTGCCACGCGAGCGGCATCACGGCCAGTGCGGCCAGCTCAAGCAGGAAGGCGCGACGTTGCCTGTGCAATGGATTCGGATTCAGCGTGTCGAGTTGTCGTTGTCGTCGTCGCATACGGTCAGAGCACCTTCGATAAAAACTCGCGCGTGCGCGGGTGAGCCGGGTCGCCCAGCACGTTCGACGGCGGACCGGATTCGACGATACGTCCGCCATCCATGAACACGATCGTGTCGGCCACCTCGCGCGCAAAGCCGATTTCGTGCGTGACGATGATCAGCGTCGTGCCAGAGCGCGCGAGCTGGCGGATCACGTCGAGCACCTCGTTGACGAGTTCGGGATCGAGCGCAGAAGTCGGCTCGTCGAACAGCAGCACCTTCGGTTTCAGCGCCAGCGCGCGGGCAATCGCCACGCGTTGCTGCTGACCGCCGGACAACTGGCGCGGCCACGCGTCGGCCTTATCGGCCAGTCCCACGCGCGCGAGCAGCACGCGCGCTTCCGCCTCGGCCTGCGCACGCGGCACGCCCGCCGCGAGCGGCGCTTCGATCACGTTGCCGAGCACGTTCAGATGCGGGAACAGATTGAAGCTTTGGAACACCATCCCGACGTCAGCGCGACGTCGTCGCAAGATGTCTTTTTCCTTGAGTTCGTAGAGCGTGCGGCCATCGCGCCGGTATCCAACGAGCTCGCCGTCGATATCGATGAACCCGTCGTCGACGCGTTCGAGATGGTTGATCGTGCGCAGTAGCGTCGACTTGCCCGAGCCCGATTGTCCGAGGATCACCGTGACGCTTCCCGATGGGAACGACAGCGAGATGTCGTCGAGCACCTTCAACGCGCCGAAGCTCTTCGACAGATTGTGAATGCCGACACGGCCGCCGATTCGCCGCTGCGCCCAGCCCGCCGCTTCCACTTCCGCCGTGCTTGATGCGCTTGCCGTGCTCGACGTGTTTGCCACATTGGCCACGTTGGCCGCACGCGGTTGCGCGTCCGTCTGAGCGAGGCGTTCCGCCCGCGCTCCGACGCGCGCACCGAGCCAGCGCCCAAACAGCGCGCTCAACGGCGACACCGCCACCTGTTCGCGCGTCGCGCCACGCGCGAAGTACCGCTCGATATGCACCTGAATCGCCGACAACACGGTCAGAATGATCAGATACCAGACGGTGGCGACCATCAGCAGCGGAATGACTTCCAGATTGCGGTGATAGATGATCTGTACGGTGTAGAACAGGTCCGGCATCGCAAGGATATAAACAACCGACGTGCCCTTCGCGAGACCAATCACATCGTTGAACGCGGTCGGCAGAATCGCGCGCATGGCCTGCGGCAGCACGATGCGCCGCACCTGGCGTCCACCCGGCAAGCCGAGCGCGGCGGCCGCCTCACGCTGCCCATGATCGACCGACAGCAGGCCGCCGCGAATCGCTTCGGCCGCGAACGCCGCGTGATTCAGCGTGAGTCCGAGCACGGCCGCGAAGAACGGACTGATCAGATCCGTGGTCGATTCGTTCAGCAGCGCGATATGCGTGAACGGCACGCCGATCCAGATGGTCTCGTACAGATAACCCAGGTTGTTCAGCAGAAGCAGCAGCACGATCAGCGGAATCGAGCGGAACAGCCAGATAAACGCCCACGCGCAACTGGCGAGCAACGGCGAACCCGAGACACGCGCGAGCGCGAGCGGCGTCGCCAGAGCGAAACCGAACAGCGCGCCGAGCGCCGTCAGCACCAGCGTTCGCCCGAGGCCCGAGAGCACCGGTTCCGCGAAAAACCACTCCGAGAAAACGCCCCAACCCCAGCGCGGATTGCCCAGCACCGAGTTCAGGACGAGCCCGATCAGCACGATGGCCAGCACCGTGCCGGCAGTCCGCGCGTGATGCCGCGTGGGCACGATCCGGTAGTGCGCGTACTCGTGCCGCTCGGTGGTGTCCGGTAGCTGGCCCGAGTGGACGGAGCCGGCAAACGGCGTGGTGGTATCGCTCATGGTGCTGCCCTCCTGCGTTGCAAACCGTCGTGGCTCATGCCGTTTCCGCGGCTGCGTAGCGGCTTTCGCGGCGCGGCAGACCCAGGTGATCGCGCAGCGTCGTGCCGGCCAGGGCGCGGCTGTAGCGGCCGCGTGCTTCCAGCGCCGGAATCACGTAGCGCACGAAATCGTCGAATCCTTCGGCCTGCACCGGAAAGCCGAGAATGAAACCGTCGGCCGCACCGGCGTCGAACCAGCGGATCAGTTCGTCGGCGATCTGCTCGCCGGTGCCGATGAATTGCGACTTCGGCGTCGCGACTTCGAGCGCGACCTCGCGCAGCGTCGAGCCCTTGCGCTTCGCTTCGGTCTTGATGCGGTCGGTCGTCGAACGAAAACTGTTCGTGCCGAGTTCGCCCAGTTCGGGGAACGGCGCGTCGAGCTCGTATTGCGTGAAGTCGTGGTGTTCGAAGAAGCGGCCCAGATAGGCGAGCGCATCGTCCACGGTCAGCAGGTCGCGGATCACGCGATACTTCGCCTCGGCCTCCTCCACCGTCGCGCCGACGATCGGGCCGATGCCCGGAAAGATCTTCACGTCGTCCGCCGCACGGCCATGCAGGACCGCGCTTTGCCGTACCTGTTGCGCGAAAGCTTTGGTTTCCTCCAGCGACGGCGAATGCGTAAACACCGCGTCCGCGTATTTACCGGCTAGCGCGATGCCCGAATCCGACGAGCCCGCCTGGAAAATCACCGGCTGACCTTGCGGCGAGCGCTGAATATTCAGCGGTCCGGCGACCTGAAAAAAACGCCCCTTATGGTCGAGCGTATGCAGCTTGTCGCGGTCGAAGAATTGGCCGCTGTCGCGCTCGCGCACGAACGCGTCGTCGTCCCAGCTATCCCACAGGCCCTGCACGACGTCGAGATATTCGTCGGCGATTTCGTAGCGCAGTTCGTGATCGGGATGCTCGCCGCCGTAGTTCTTCGCCGACCCTTCGAGCGGCGACGTCACGACATTCCATCCGGCCCGCCCGCCGCTGATCAGATCGAGCGACGCGAATTGCCGCGCCACCGTAAACGGATGGCTGTACGACGTCGACAGCGTGCCGGCCAGCCCGATCTTCGACGTCGCGGTCGCGAGCGCCGACAGGACCGAGATCGGCTCGAAGCGGTTCAGGAAATGCGGGATCGACTTCTCGTTGATATAGAGGCCGTCGGCCACGAACGCGAACGCCACACCGTTGGCTTCGGCCTTCTGCGCGATACCGGTGATGAAGTCGAGGTTGACGCTGGCGTCCGCGGGACCGGCGGGATGCTTCCACGAATTCATGTGGCCGCCTGCGCCATGCAGCATGATGCCGAAAGTGAGGTTTCGCTGAGTCATGGTCGGGTCCGTCAAAGGGGGAATGGGGAGAAGTTGAATGCGCTCAAACGCTTGCGGGTTGCCGCGTGCCGGCGAGTGCTTCGACCGACGCGAGCCGCAACGCGTAATCCGTCACGGGGGTGTCGATCACGAATTCCTCGATACCGAAGCGTTCGTGCAGCGCGTCGAGTTCGCCGCGGACTTCGTCCGGCGTGCCGGTGATCACATGCGGTCGCAGTTCGTCGAGCCGGAAGTCGGTCACGCCGATCTGCCGCGCGAATTCCGCCGCCGCTTCCGGGCTCGGCAGATTCACGGTCTGGCCGCCGGCGAGGCGCACCTTGAACACCCGCAGCGCGCCGACCTGTCGCTGCGCCTCGGCCTTCGATTCCGCCGCGAACGCATAGACCGCGAGCAGCGGCGTGCGGCCCGTCACGCTGCGATAGGCGTCGAACGAACGCTCGATGTTGGCCTCGTCGCCATTGAAATGCCCGGCGTAGCAGTACTGCCAGTCGTGCTGCGCGGCGAGCCCGGCGCTCTCGGGACTGCCGCCCAGCAGCACGCGCTGCGGCGGTTCAGGTGGCGTGGGCAGCGCCACCGCGCCGGCCAGCGGGTGATCTTCGGCCACGCCCCATTTCAGGAACGCGTCGAGTTCGGCGAGCTGGTGTGCGAAGTCGGGTTTCTTCGCCTTGTCGTGAAACCACTGCAGCGCGCGAGTGGTCAGCGGCAGCCCGCCCGGCGCCTTGCCGACGCCAAGATCAACGCGCCCCGGCGCCAGCGAAGCGAGTACGCGAAACGATTCGGCCACCTTGAACGGGCTGTAATGCTGGAGCATCACGCCGCCCGAGCCGACCCGAATTCGCGACGTATGCGCGAGCAGATGCGAGACGACGATCTCCGGTGCGGAACTCGCCAAGCCCGGCGCGCCGTGATGCTCCGCGATCCAGTAACGTTTGTAGCCCAACGCCTCCGCGCGCTGCGCGAGACGCACCGTGAAACGCAGCGCGTCGTGGGCCGTTTTGCCGTCGGCGATGGGACTCTTGTCGAGAATCGAAAGTGAATAGGACACAGTGAGCCCTCCTGGTGTACCGCCAGGTACATGGGGATGAGTTAGGGGAAATAAGCCGAACGAAACGCTGCACGAAACGCCGAACGCAGCGAACGAAACCGTTGATCCATTATCGTCATCCGCGCTCGATTCCGTTCGAGCAAATTTTGCTTTGCATATGAGCAAATCGTTAGAACAGGTAGCGGGCGCGCGCGTAATAGAAGCCGCCGTTCACGCCGGTGGTCGACGCGAACGAATCGTATTGCGCGCCTTCGAGCTGCGCGACGTAAGGCAGCTTGCTCGGATACACATCGAACAGATTGTTCGCGCCCACCGCGATCTGGAATTTCTTCGTCACGTCGTAGCGGACTTCGACGTCGGTGATATAGCGGGCGGCATTCTCGAAGTGAAGGAACTGCGTCGTCGAAAATGCATTCGGCCCGACAATGTAGGTTTCCTCGCTCGACGTCGAGCCGAAGCGGGTCTCGTGCAGGCTCACGCCCCACTTGTCGAGATGCCACGTGCCGCCGACGATGATCTTGTTCTTCGGCGTCGATGTGCTCAACCACGCGATCTGCTGCGCGTTGAGTTCCGGCCCGCCGTTCGCCCCCGTGGCGATATGCGTGACCGACGTCGTGTTGATGTTCACGCCGAGATCCCAGTCCACCTGCCCGAACGCGCCGAAGCCGGTGTGATAGGTGCCCGTCAGATCGAGCCCGCGCGTGCGCGTGTTCGCGCCGTTGGTGAAGTAGCTCGCCGACACGGCCGAAGCCGGAATCGAACTCGGCACCGACAAACCCGCGGCCTGCATCGCGGCGATCGCGGCCGCGCCCGACGCGGTACCGCCTTCGACGATGCGGTTGCGGATATCGATCTGGTACGCGTCGAGCGCCAGGTGCAGGCCCTTGACCGGCGTCAGCACGAAGCCGAGGTTGTAGTTGGTCGACTTCTCCGACTTGAGCGGCGCGGCGCCGATCAGTCGGGCCGCGCCCGAGTTGGCCGCCAGCAGGCCCTCGACCGAGGCCGGCGATTCGTTGATGTTGCTGTAGTACTCCTCGGCCAGCGACGGCGCGCGAAAACCCGTGCTGACGCTGCCGCGCACGGCGAATGCCGGCGTGAAGTCGTAGCGCGTTGAGAACTTGCCGTTGGTCGTGTTGCCCACGTCGCTGTAATGCTCGAAGCGTCCCGCCAGATCGACGGTCCATTTCGGCGTCAGATGGGTCGATAGATCGATATACGTGGCGACCACGTTGCGCGAGTTGTCGCTCGCGCTGACGGGCGCGAGACCCGGCAACGCCTGCGAGCCGCCGTCGAGATACGAAGCGGGATCGCCCGCCCCCACCGTATAGGTCTCGCGACGCTGCTCGACGCCCCACGACACGTTCACCGGCGCCGGCAGCAGCGGCAACTGGAAGGCGCGCGAGAAATCGAGGTTGTTGGTCAACTGCGTATTGCTGATCGTCGCCAGATGAAAACTGGTCGGCGTATAGCCCTGGCTTGCGAACAGCCCCGTGTTCGCCGAGTTCGTCATGCCGATAACATCGTGGTCGCCGCCGTAGGTCGAACTCAGATCCCACGACCAGCCGAACAGGTTCTGACCTTTGATGCCGGTCGTCACCGAGAAGTCGTTTTCGTTGACCGTCTCGGTCGGCACGAAACCGTTCGGATAGATTTGCGGCAGCACGCCGGGCGGACGGTAGTTCTGATACGCCTGCGCGTTGCGGTGCGCATAGGTGCCGAAGCCGTACAACTCGACGTCGTCGCCGAGGTAGTAGCCGGCGTTGTAGCCGACCGCTTCGCGCGTGCTGGCCGGGTCGCCTTCGATCGGGTTGTAGTAGCCGTGACCTGGCTTGAACGAGCCGAAATAATCGTCGGGTCCGGTACGCACCGTGTGGTTCTGACGGTTGTAGTCCGCGCTCAAGTCCAGAAAGCCGTTACCGCCGAGATTCAAGCCGACGGTGGCGGTTTCGCCGTTTTTAAAGCCGTCGCCGGCGTAGGTCTGGCCGTTGGTGGTCTGCAACTCGCCGCCGTGCGAACTGCGCTTCAGGATGATGTTGATGACGCCCGCGATCGCGTCCGAACCGTATTGCGCCGCGGCGCCGTCGCGCAGCACTTCGATGTGATCGATCAGCCCGACCGGAATCATGTCGATATCGACACCGGTCGAGCCCTGGTTGAGCCCGCCGTCGAGCGCGATGTTCGCCGTGGTGTGGCGGCGCTTGCCGTTCACCAGCACGAGCACGTGGTCGGGACTCAGGCCGTGCAGCGTCAGCGCGTCGGTGAGCAACGCGGCGTCGCCTGCGTAGCTTTCGCGCGAGATCGACGGCGACAACTGGACCAGCGCGTCGCGTAGATTGCTTTGGCCCGTGGAACGCAATTGCGCGCCGCTGATCACGTCGACCGGCGTCAGGCTTTGGCTCGCTTTGGTATCGGTGCGCGTGCCGGTGACGACAACCGTGTCCTGCTGCACGGTGTTGACGGTGTTGGCCGCGGCGCCCGACGCAGGTGCACTCTGCGCCCATGCCGCGCCGTTGAATGCGACCGCCAGCACGGCCATCGACAGCATGGTCCTGCGAACTTCTATAGCAGGCTGAGTCGCCCGCTGCTTGATGTTTGTCCCGCGCATCGACTGTTCCGTTTTGTATGGACGAAGGGCACCGGCACACGGGCTGATCGCAGCCGTGCGCAAGGCAGTAACGTGGTGATGAAAGCGATGGAAAGCGAATCCCGGTCAGGCAGCGAGCGCTGCCCTCACGGTCCAGCTAGTGATCCGACTGCTGACCTAGCTTTTGGGCAAGCCGGGAGGATTGGTCACGGCCTTGTTCACCGCTTCGGAACCGAGGTTCCAGCGGTCGAGCACCTGGGTATATTTGCCGCTGTGAATCAGATCGTTCAGCAACAGCGTGAGCGGCGCGGCCAGTCCGCTACCCTTGCGCGTGGTGATCGCGAGATCCGCCGTGATCGGCCAACCGCCGCTGATCGCGCCGACCGCACGCAAATCTCCTTTCTGCGCGGCCTCGTACGCCAGCGCCGAATTCACGCTGAGGATCAGATCGGCGCGCCCTGACTGCAGCGCCACGAAACTCACGGCAGGATCGCCGTAATACTGGATCTGCACCGGCTTGAGTCCCTGCGCGACATTTTCCTTATCCCACTCCAGCAGGATCTTTTCCTGGTTCGTGCCCGAGTCCGTGATGACGCGCAGACCGGCAATATCCTTCGGCTCGCGGATCGCCTTGATCGGACTGGCCTTGCGCACGTAGAAACCGAGCACGTCGCGCCGATAGCTCGAAAAATCGAATTTCTCCTTGCGCGCTTCGGTCACCGTCACGTTCGACAGCACCGCGTCGACCTTGCCCGATTGCACCGCGAGCGGCCAGTCTTCCCACGCGAGGACCACGATTTTCAGCTTGCGTCCCAGACCGTCGGCGACCAGTTGCGCGAGATCCGGGTCGGCGCCGACGACGGTCTTCTCATCGGTCGCGTAAGTGCTGAGCGGCGGCCATGCCACAGTCATGCCGATCACCAGTTCGTCCTTGCTGGCGAACGGGAACGCAGCGGGCACGGCCTGAATGGCCGCGGCGTCGGGTGCCGTGCGAATCCGGTTGGGCTGGTCCGGGCTCAGATTGAGGGTGCCCGTCGTGGCCGCCGACGCGGCGACCGCCATGCCCAACGTCCACACCGCGAACGCCGAGCGGATTGCCTTGCTGTGCTTCATCGCTGGTTCTGCCTTGTTGAAATGAACGAATGGTCGAGGTGCTACATTGCGGCCGAAATGTGCCCGCAGTGCGTCGTCTCGCGCTACGACCGTTGCCCGAGCGGCTCGGCGCGGCGCAGATCGCTGAGCGATTCGAGGCGGCCCGGCTCCAGCAAATCCTTGCCGAACGGCAGACGGAAATGAATCTCCGGCGCGATCGAACGATCGAACAGCGCTTCGTAGCCCGTACTCGTATAGAGCCCGGCCGCTTCCGGTTGCCTGAAACCCGTGGTCAGATACACGCGGCGATAGCCCTGGCGTAACGCGCGCGCTTCGAGTTCCTCGACGACGCGGCGAGCCAGTCCCTGGCGGCGTTCGCTCTCATGCGTCCAGATGCGTTTCAGTTCCGCCGTGGCCGTGTCATAGCGCTTGAACGCACCGCCACCGACCGTCTTGCCGTCGCGCTGGATCACAATGAAAGCGCCCTCCGGCGGCGCGAACAGTTCGGCCGGATAACGCAGCATCTCTTCGCTCACCGACGCGGCGCTGTCCTTGCGGAACTCGCGATAACGCGTCGTGTATTCAATCTCCAGCGCGGCCAACAACGGTTGAGCGATGGGATCGAGCGGTGTGGTATCGATAATCTCGTAGGTCATGATGGATTCGGGGATGGCGCTGACGCCGGTCGATTGTCCGGTGAATCTTTTGCCTGTCCGACTTCGAATGCTGTCGAACTAGAAACAAGATAACAGGCCGGCAATGCGGAATGAACCAAACATTTAGCGAATGGTTATTCCATGAATAACGGATATTTAATTTGCGCGGCATGGCCGCCAAGCCCTTGCGGGCTTTAATGCCGACGCTGCAACGCCATTTTTACAATATCGGCAACGGATTTATTTCATTGCGCTTTCATTGATTTTATTGGCATCTTTATTTGCGCTATAGCAGCGCGATTTAGCCATTCATGAAATATGGGGATTCGGGAATCGCGCGTTCGGATGCGGGTTATTGCAAATGAAACGCGCGATCCGCCAGGATAACGTCGGTGAATTAAACCCGCGCCGCTGTCAAACCGGTTCGGCGAGATGGAACAGACAATCGCCGCGCTCCACCGCAGCGGGCACGCGTTTGCAGACCACCTGTCCGGCTCCCGCAAAAAACGTAGTAACGGGTTCGCGCAACGGCGTATCGGGGAAATGAATACGTGCAGCAGGCTGCCCTGCCACGACCTGATCGCCGAGTTCGACGAGCGGCTCATAGACGCCGCGATCGTAGGCGTACACGTAATGGCGCGATCCGGACACGCTGAAGAAGCGCGTTTGCGACGGCGGCGCATCCGGTACGAGCGGCCCGCTCAGCAGACCGATAAAGCCGAGCAGATGCAGCAGCCCTTGCCGCGCTTCGCGCAACAGACTCGCCTGCACGGTGCCGCCGCCGCCGAGTTCCGCGAGGATCGACAGCGCGCCCTGGCGCCGCGCCGCTGTGGCCGAATGCACCGGATTCGGCCGATGCAGAAATGCCCGCGGCAGTCCGAACGCGGCGAGCAAGGCTTTGAGGCGTTCCTCTTCTTCGGGGTCACGCGGTTCGATGGCGAGCATGTTGGCGCCGTCGTAGAGCAGCGAACTGCCGCCCGAATGCAGGTCGATCAGATATTGCGCGCGAGTCAGCAGCGTGTTCTCGATGTAGTCGGCGATCGCGGCGGTCGGCGAGCCTTGCGGATCGCCGGGAAAACTGCGGTTCAGGTTGCCGCCGTCGAGCGGCGATGTTCTCAGACCCGCCGCTGCGGCGGGGAAATTCGCCATCGGCAGGAAGATCAGTTGGCCGCGCACCCATTGCGGCTCGATTTCGCGGATCAGACTGGAGACGAGTACCTGGCCTTCGTATTCGTCGCCGTGATTGCCGCCCATCAGCAGCACGACGGGGCCTTCGCCATTGCGCACCGAGGCGATCGGAATCGGGATCCAGCCGTACGCGGAACGGTGCACCGAATGCGGCAGGCGCAGATAGCCGACGTGACGTCCGTCGGCATCCAGATCGATTTCGTTGTGCAGGGTAGTCATCGGGTCTCCATGGACGACCGGGAGTGGGACACGTTACCGGAATCCTGCCGATCCGTGAACCGAGCATTGGGCATTTGAATTCCCGGCAGCGCAGCGGAACGCGCGCCGCTTCCACGATTGCACAGATCGATAGCAGAAATAGTTGGTTTGATCCGCCGAACCCGCTCACTAGACTGCGACTCATCTTGTCATAACAAGTCGAACCATGTCGAACCCGGTCGCCCAATTAGTTCCGCCCTCGCCTCTGCCGCTCTACGCGCAGATCAAGGAGACGCTGCGTACACGCATCCTCGACGGCAGTTATGCGCCGCATAGCCAGATGCCCTCCGAACACGAGCTCTGCGCGATGTTCGGCGTGAGCCGCATCACCGTGCGCCAGGCGCTCGGCGACCTGCAGAAGGAAGGCTTGCTGTTCAAGCTGCACGGCAAAGGCACCTTCGTCTCCAAGCCCAGGGCGTTTCAGAACGTGAGTTCGCTGCAAGGCTTTGCCGAGGCGATGTCGTCGATGGGCCATGAGATCGTCAACCAGTTGCGCAGCTTTCGTGTGGTCGAAGCCAATCGCCAGGTCGCCGCGCGGCTGAAGCTCGACGAAGGCGCGCCGGTGGTCGAAATTCATCGCGTGCGTTTGCTCGATCGGGAGCCGGTGTCGCTCGAACTGACGTGGCTGCCTGAAGCACTCGGCAAGCGCCTCGCAAATGCGGATCTGGTCACGCGCGACATCTTCCTGATCCTCGAAAACGACTGCGGCGTGCCGCTCGGTCGCGCCGATATCGCGATCGACGCGATGCTCGCCGACGACGAAATCGCCGACGCGTTGCGCGTCGAGGCAGGCGGCCCCGTGTTGCGCATCGACCGTCTGACCCACGACGCCGACGGCGCGCCGATCGACTACGAACACCTCTACTTTCGCGGCGACGCGTTCCAGTACCGGCTGCGCGTCGACCGGGACAAGACGGCCGGCGCCAGCGATACGGTCAAACGCGCCGTCAAACACGCCGTCGGCCGCAACGCAACCAGCCGCAACGCAACAAGGACAGCACCATGACCACTCATGTACTCGACTACGACATCGTGATCGTCGGCGGCGGCACGGCGGGCCCGATGGCCGCTGTCAAGGCGAAGGAAGCGAATCCCGGCCTCAAGGTGCTGCTGCTGGAGAAGGCCCACGTCAAGCGCAGCGGCGCGATTTCGATGGGCATGGACGGCCTGAACAACGCGGTGATTCCCGGCCACGCGACGCCCGAGCAATACACGCGCGAGATCACGATCGCCAACGACGGTATCGTCGATCAGGAAGCGGTCTATGCGTACGCGAAACACAGCTTCAAGACCATCGAGGAACTGGATCGCTGGGGCGTGAAGTTCGAAAAGGACGGCACCGGCGACTATGCGGTGAAGAAAGTGCATCACATGGGATCGTACGTGCTGCCCATGCCCGAAGGCCATGACATCAAGAAGGTGTTGTACCGGCAGTTGAAGCGCGCGCGGGTGGCGATCACGAACCGTATCGTCGCCACGCGTCTGCTCAAGGACGCGCAGGGCAACGTGTGCGGCGTGCTCGGTTTCGACTGCCGTACCGCGGATTTCTACGTGGTGCGCGCCAAGGCGGTGATCCTGTCGTGCGGCGCGGCCGGACGACTCGGCCTGCCCGCGTCCGGTTATCTGATGGGCACCTATGAAAATCCCACCAATGCCGGCGACGGCTATGCGATGGCCTATCACGCGGGCGCCGCGCTCGCGAACCTCGAGTGCTTCCAGATCAACCCGCTGATCAAGGACTACAACGGTCCCGCGTGTGCTTACGTGACCGGCCCGCTGGGTGGGTTCACGGCGAACGGCAAAGGTGAACGCTTCATCGAATGCGACTACTGGAGCGGTCAGATGATGTGGGAGTTTTACCAGGAACTGCAAAGCGGCAACGGCCCCGTGTTTCTGAAACTCGACCACCTCGCCGAAGAAACCATTCAGACCATCGAGCAGATCCTGCACACGAACGAGCGCCCGAGTCGCGGACGTTTTCATGCGGGACGCGGCACGGATTATCGTCAACAGATGGTCGAGATGCATATCTCGGAGATTGGTTTCTGCAGCGGCCACAGCGCCTCGGGCGTGTATGTGAACGCACGC
Organism: Paraburkholderia bryophila; assembly: GCF_013409255.1. Taxonomy (NCBI): domain Bacteria; kingdom Pseudomonadati; phylum Pseudomonadota; class Betaproteobacteria; order Burkholderiales; family Burkholderiaceae; genus Paraburkholderia; species Paraburkholderia bryophila. The sequence continues at coordinate 451,789 of NZ_JACCAS010000001.1, read as the reverse complement.
TCGGAGACGACCGTGCCGGGTCTTTACGCTGCCGGCGATATGGCCGCCGTGCCGCACAACTACATGCTCGGCGCCTTCACGTACGGCTGGTTCGCGGGACAGAACGCGGCGGCTTATGTGGCGGGCCGTGAGCATGCCGCGCTCGATCAGGAACAGATCGACGCCGAACGCGCGCGCATCTATGCGCCGCTCGAACGTGACAACGGTCTCGCGCCTTCGCAGGTGGAATACAAGCTGCGTCGCATGGTCAACGACTATCTGCAACCGCCCAAGGTCACGCGCAAGATGGAAATCGGCCTGCAGCGCTTCGCGGAAATCGCCGACGACATCGCCGAGATCAAGGCCAACAATCCGCACGAGCTGATGCGCGCCGCCGAAGTCCGCGCAATTCGCGACTGCGCCGAAATGGCCGCGCGCGCGTCGCTGTTTCGTACCGAGAGCCGTTGGGGGCTGTATCACCATCGGGTCGACTATCCGCAGCGCAACGACGCCGACTGGTTCTGCCACACGCATCTGCGCAAGGACGACGCGGGCTGCATGGTCAGCGAGAAGCGCGCGGTCGAACCGTATGTCGTGGCGCTCGCCGAGACCGAAGTCGACTCGTATCGCAAGCTGCGCATCCCTGACGCGGAGAGCCGCCCGCTCGCCGACGCCACTGTCTGAACGACAGAACGAAAGAACGAACGAAAGAAAGGAAGGCCCGCGATGTCCTATACGCCCCACGAGATTTTCCAGCGCAGTAGCGCGCCCGTCACGATAGATGAAAATAAATGCATTGCCGACAAGGGCTGCACGGTATGCGTCGACGTCTGCCCGCTCGACCTGCTCGCGATCGACGTGAGCAAAGGCAAGGCCTACATGCAGTTCGACGAATGCTGGTACTGCATGCCGTGCGAGCAGGATTGCCCGTCCGGCGCGGTGAAGGTCGAGATTCCTTATCTGCTTCGCTAGGCGCCCCGCTCATGACCGATTCCACTTTGCTGACTCACGATCCCGACACGCTGGCGCCCGAAGCCGCCGCGCGGCTGCCGCGTCTCGCCGATACCGATCCGGTCGTGCGCCGGATCGCGCTGCTCGAACTCGCCGATCTCGAAGAACCGGATACGCTGCCGCTCATCGCGCACGCGCTGGCCCATGACGTGTCGGCCGAGGTCAGGCGCGAAGCGGCCCGCGTTCTGGGTTCGTGGGAAGAAGCGTGGATCGTCGACGCGCTCTGCCACGCGTTGCTCGACACGGACCACGACGTACGCGCGGCCGCCGCGCTGAGTCTGTCCGCATTGAAGGACGACGCGTGCGGTCCTGCACTGCACCGCTGGACGGATCACGCTGAGCCGTTCGTGCAGGCCGCCGTGTTGCGCGGCTTGCACGAACTGCGTTATGCCGACGCGCTGGAACCCGCGTTGCGAGCGCTCGAACATACCGACGACAGCGTGCGCACTGAAGCCGTCGTGCTGCTCGGCTGGTTGAAAGACGCACGCGCTTTGGCGCCGCTTGCCGAGACCGTCACCGGCGATACCAACGCGGATATCCGTCGCGCGGCAGTCGGTGCGCTGGGCTTCGCGCCGGCCACGCACACGGCGACGCTGACCGCGCTGCTGCAAGCACTGGGCGATCCGATCTGGCAGGTCCGTGAAGAAACCGCGACGACGCTCGGCAAACTGCGCGCGAACGCCGCGCATGACGTGCATGACGCGCTGATCGCCGCACTCGCTGACGACTACTGGCAAGTCCGTCTGCGCGCCGTCCGTGCGCTGGGACAAATGGGCGAACGCGCCGCCGCGTTGCCGATCGCAGCGTTGTTGTCGAATCCGATCAGCAATCTGCGCAAGGAAGCCGCGCTGGCGCTGGGCGAATTGCGCGAACCCGCGACGCTGCCCGCCCTGCGCGATGCGTTGAACGACGCGGACCCCGATGTGCGCAAAGCGGTGCGAATCGCGCTTCAACAGATCGAGGACGCAAGCCGATGAACCTACCGAACCGCGTCGAACTGAATGCCGACGCCATGATTTTGCATTGGCCCGGCGGGGCCGCGCAGCGGATCGCACACCGCACGTTGCGCAACGCATGTCCGTGCGCGGGATGCCGTCGTGTGCGTATCGCGGGCGGTGAAACCGCGCACGCGAAAGATGTGGTTGTAACCACAATCCAACCGATGGGTTACGGCGTGCAACTGGTCTTTAGCGACGGCCACGATCGCGGCATTTTTCCCTGGCTGTATCTCCAGGCCCTGCCGGAAATCGCAAGCACAGTCGCAGCCGCAGCGCTCACAGCCTGAAACCGTCGACCGCGATCAGCGCCAGCGAAAGCATGCCGACAAGCACAAGGCTCACGGCCCAGACCGTATCCAGATTGAACCAGCTGCGCGACACGAATTTCAGGCCGAGGTAGCGGTAAACCAACCACGCCAGCAGACCACCGGCCGCCATCATCGCGGTGGCATGCACGGCGGAAACGAGTAACGCCATCTGCAGATTCGCATCGATCAGCGTCTGCGCGGCCCGATGCGCGTGATCCATGCCGTACGAGCGGCACAGTCCGAGGTAAACCGGCACGAGCATCAGCCCCGCGCCGTGCGCAATGGCCACGGCGAACGACCACAGCGCAAGCCGCGACGGCGGAATCCGCGCGAGTAAGCGCGGATGACGTCGCTGGATCAGCAGCCACACGCCGAAGCCGATCACGAGCACGCTCGCCCCGGCCTGGATCTCACGCTGCCACGCGAGCAGAACCGCCAGCATCGCGAACGGCATCATCACCGTGAGCATGGCCAGCACGTGTCCCGCCGCCAGATAAAGCAGCGCGCCGGCGAGTGCCCGCGCGCGTCGTTGCATCAAACCGCTCGACACCGCGAGCGGCCATCCCATGGCCGGGTTGAGCCCGTGATAGAGGCCGCTCGCGAGAACCGCCAGCCACAGACCGGTCTGCGACCAACCTGCGCCGATCAACTGCCCACCGACGGATAACAGAACGAATCGGTCGAACAGTCGCCGCCTTCCAGCCGGATCTGATGCGACCGGTAGCCGTCGGGAAACGTGACCCAAAACTCCTTGTCCAGCGTGAGGCCGCCGCCCGGCTCCGCATGCGCCATGACCTTGGCGGCCGGTACGCCTTCGGGATAAAACTGGTCGTCCCACGTCGAATACAGCGAGTTGGTCCAGTAGACGCGCTTGCCGTCGCGGCTGATCTCGATCATCTGCGGACCGCCGCCGAACGTCTTGCCGTTCGCATGCGGCGTGCGCCGCACGATGCCGCCGATATGCACCGAGCCGGTCAGCTTCGGCTTGCGCGGTTCGGTCACATCGTACTGGCGCAATTCGCCGGTGCCCCAGCAGGCGACGTAGAGGAATTTGTCGTCGATCGACAGGTCGATGTCGGTGACGAGCGGCGGCACCGCGCCGAAGCCTTGCAGCAGCGGCGGCAACAATTCCGCGGCGGCAGGTTCGGCCGGAATGGTCGCGGTCTTTTCAATGTGGAACTGCCCGCCTTCGCGCCACCAGGTCCAGATCGACCCTTCCAGATTGGTCGTGTCGACCACTACGCCGAGGAACCCGTATTCGCGGCTGGGATCGTGCGCGGGCCGCACTTCGAGCGCCATCTGATGATTCGCGCCGAGGTCGAGCGTCTGCACGTTGCGCCGGGCGCGCAGATCCCAGAAGTGAACCCGGTGCCCGTATTGATTGGAAAGCAGATCTTCGGGGACGATCCCATTCTCGAACTGCGGCGGCAACGCCCACTCGCTCGACACCATGTAGTCGCGCGGCAGATTCCACCAGAAGTCGTAGTGCTTCGCCTGCATGCCGCGGTCGATTTCCCAGCGGCCGAGCACCTCGAAGGTTTCGCAATCCATGATGAAAATGCCCGGCGGCCCGTCGGTGCCGTCTTTGCCCGCGCCGCCCAGCGTGCTGATGTAAATCCCTTCGGGTCCGCAATGCACCGTGTGCGGACGCGAGTAACCCGTTTTGCGGAAAATTTCCTCGGGTTCGATGATCTTGTGAATGCGCGCCTGCGTGGGATGCGGCTTGGTGTCCACAATGTAGATGCGCGAAGAACGCAGCCCCGGAATGATCAGATAGCGCCGTTCGAGAAACGCATGTCCGGTTAGCGGCGACAACGACGACGAGCACGCATTCCAGCCGAAGTGATGAAATTCGTCGCCGGTGTTCGGCATGGTCACCGTATGCACCACCTGGCTGTAGGTGGGTGAACCGGGTTTCACGTCGATCACGGCGAGCGCGTCGGGTTGCGAGAAATCGGGGCTCAGCAGCAGCGTGTACGCGTAATCTTCCGGCGGCGCCTCCATCGCGAGTTTCGGCGATGCGTAGAACGTGGGATCGGGGCGCATACCCATGACGGGAGTCTCCTTGTCTGTCTGATTCGGAAGGTTGGATGCCGGATGATCTTGACCGTGCGCGCCACGTCGTGCACGCGCTCAGGTTTAGATTTGTAGTCCACGGCGGCGGCGAGAGCAACCGGAAGTTTGCCGATTCCGGCAAAGACTGTGACGATACGTGCCACGCCACGTATCGGACACTAGCAAAACGGATAGGCCGCCGAGGTCGCCTCAAGCCGTGCTACGCGGTCACCATCCACGACTGGTTCGCGACAAGCCGCGCATACGCGCCGCGCGCGGCCAGCAGTTCTTCGTGACTGCCCGCTTCGACCACACGACCCGCGTCCATCACGAGAATCGTATCGGCGTTCTGAATCGTCGACAGACGATGCGCGATGATGATCGACGTCCGTTGCGACATCAATTCCTCCAACGCAGCGCGAATCTGCTGTTCGCTGATCGTGTCGAGATGCGAGGTCGCTTCGTCCATGATCAGGATCGGCGCGTCCTTGAGAAACGCGCGCGCGATCGCTACCCGCTGACGTTGCCCACCGGACAACTGCACGCCACGCTCGCCCACGCGTGTGGCGAGACCCTCCGGCAGACTGTCCACAAAGTCGCTCAACGCGGCACGCTGCAACGCCCGGCGCACGTCGGCATCGGACACGTCGCGGCCGGCGAGACGGATGTTGGCCTCCAGCGTGTCGTTGAACAGATACGTGTCTTGTGCGACCAGCGCAATGTGGCGGCGCAAGCCGTCGGAGTGCAGCTCACGCAGATCGACACCGCCTAACGTGATGCGCCCTTGCTGCGGGTCCCAGAAACGCAGCAACAGATTCGCGACCGTCGATTTCCCCGCGCCCGATGCGCCGACCAGCGCCACCGTGCTACCGGGACGCACCGCGAAGCTCACCTCGTCCAACGCTGCTGCGCTACGTCCCGGATAGGCGAAGCTCACCGTGTCGAAACGCACCGATGGGTTCGCCGGCACCGGCTGATCGCCATCCACGATCGGTTCGGGCTCGGACTCCACGACATGCAGGCGGCGTGTCGACGCAATCGTATCGGCCAACTGGCGTGCCACCTGACCGATCTCCGCCACCGGCATGAAGGCCGCCACGGAAACCAGCACCAGCAACGGCAGCCATTCATGCGCGAACCAGCCGCGCGCGGCCAGCACCGCGCCGAGCAACGCCACGGCGAGACCGCCGAGGCCCGTCGCCACTTCCAACGCGGCGCTCTGACGCGACAAATCGTCTTGCAACGCCGAACGCTGCGCCTGGTATGTGGCGAGATCATCGAGGAAAACCGCGCGGCGACGCCCTGTGGCCTGGAACGCGATCAGTTCGGCGAGCCCCTGGATCGTCTCCGTGAGATGCGCGCCAACCTGTCCCAACGCGGCACGCGCGAGACCGCCCAGACGGTCGATCTTGCCGCGCGCGAGGATCGGCGTTAAACCGGCCGACGCGAGAAACGGCAGCAGCACCAGCGCGAGCGGCCACGCCGTCCAAGCGAGCAGCGCCAGCACGGCGGCGGGCACTAGCAGCGCGACGAACGCCGGCGCCACGGTGTGCGCGTAGAAATACTCGACGGTCTCGACGTCCTGGGTGGCCAGCGCCACCAGATCGCCGGAGCGGCGGCGCAACAAATACGCGGGCGCGAGCCGTTCGAGCTTCGCGAACAGCGCAATACGCATCTCGGACAGCAGACGGTACGCCATGGCGTGCGCCATCCACGACTCCAGCCAGTGCAGCGTTGCTGCGACCGGCGCGCTGATCAGCAGCGCAATGGTCAGCGTCGTGACCGGCCGCCCCGACGCGATGCCCGCGACCACCAGCGCGCCTAGCGCACCGACGCCGATAAACGCCAGCACCCGGCCGATGCCGCACAGCACCGTCAGCGTCAGTTGGGTTCGCCATGGCCGCACGAAACGCAGCAAGCTGCGCAGCGTGTCGACCCAGCCGATCTCGGCGGCGTCGACGGCGAGCGCGCGTTCCTCGGGCCCCGCCGCGCGCGACGCGGCACGGGCCGGCGCGGCTAGCGTGGAGCGCTCGACGGGCGCGGAGACCTGCGGCCCCATCAACTGCTGATAGACACCTGAACGCTCGATCAACTCGGCATGCTTGCCGCTTTCGACCACGCGCCCCTGGTCCAGCACCAGAATCCGATCGGCGCCGATCACGCTCGACAAACGGTGTGCCAGAATCAAGGTGGTGCGGCCGCGCATCAGCCGGTCTAGCGCCTGCTGGATCACAGCTTCGTTCTCGGCGTCGACGGCCGACAGCGCTTCGTCGAGCACGAGAATCGGCGCGTCGCGCAACAGCGCACGGGCAATCGCGATCCGTTGGCGTTGCCCGCCGGACAGCGTCGCTCCGCGTTCGCCGATGCGGGTGGCGTAACCGTCGGGCAGCGCCTGGATGAAATCGTGGATATTGGCGGCTTTGGCCGCAGCGATCATGTCCGCTTCGGCGGCGTCGTGCCGCCCGAGTCGCAGATTGTCTGCGATGGTGCCGTCGAACAGCGTGGTGTCCTGCGCGACGATCGCGATCATGCCGCGAATCTGGTCGGGGTCTAGCGTGCGGATATCCTGTCCGCCAATCCGGATCGTGCCGGCCTGCGCATCGTGCTGGCGCAACAACAGACGCAGAATCGTCGACTTGCCCGCGCCGCTCGGCCCCACGATGCCGACGGTTTCGCCCGCGGCGATCTCGAAGCTCAGACCGGTATGCGCGATCACGCGACGTCCTGGATAGCTGAAGCCGACCTGCTCGAACGTGATACGCGGACTGAGATCCGGCACCTGCGCGGCGCCGGTGGCGGGCGCGTCGCTGCGGGCCTCCAGCAGCGTATGAATGGCGGAGGCCGCCGATTGCCCGATCATCCCCTGATGCAGCACGTTGCGCAGATCGCGCAACGGCCGGAACACCTCCGTGCCCGCCATCAAAACGATCAGCAAGGCTTCGAGACTCATCTCGCCATGGCTCACCCGCCACGCGCCGACGGCAATCGCCGCGGCCGCGCCGAGTCCCGTGCCGAGATCGGTGAAGAAGCGCGTCAGCAAGCCGAGCGCGAGCACCCAGAAGGTGCTGCTGGATAGCGCCCGCGCCCGCTCGGCGAGCTTCTGCGCGAACGCGCCGCTCTGGCCGAACGCCTTCAGCGTGGGCAGGCCCTGGACCGCGTCGAGAAACTCCTCGCCGAACGCCTTGAACGCGCGCGCCCTTGCGATGGCCGCCTGCTTGTCGGCGTTGTGGACCAGCATCGGCAGGCCGAGCGTGGCCAGCGCGGCAACCAGCAGCACGGCGGCGGTCGGCACGTCCCACCAGGCCAGCACCGCGAAGATCATCAGCGGTGCGCAGGCGGCGATGATCAACTGCGGCACGTACGCGCCGAAGAAGGTCTGCAACTGCTCGACACCGTCGATCACAGCCAGCATCACGCCGCCGGTACGCTCGGCGCCGAACCATGCCGGCCCGAGGTCAACGATCCGGTCGAACAGTCGCGCCCGCAGCACCGCTTGCACGCGCCCCGCCGTGTGCTGCGCAACCACCACGCGACGATGATCGAGCGCGGCGCGCAACAGCACGCAAACCGCGACGCCCGCAGCAGTCAGCGCGACCTGGCTCACCGGCGCGCCCTGGAACGCGAGCGCGAGCATCCGGCCGAGGAACACGAAGCGCAACACGCCGAACACCATGGCGATCAGACCCAGCCCGACTGCCGCTGCCACGCGTAGTCTCAGCCCGGCCAGCATCGCCCATAATCTGCCGTCGAAATACATGCCTGCCCCCTTTGATTGCTTGTCGTATCGGATGGATGCGACGTTACAGGCGCGCGCGAAGCGAGGCAAAAGATGGTTTTTCAACGGGTGTTGAGTATCCTACAATACCCCGCATGACCCTCAAGTCCTCCACGTCTCCCAAGTCGCATATCCCTCCGCTGGCCTCGCTGCGCGCTTTCGAGGCGACCGTGCGGCTCGGTGGCTTCGCCCGCGCGGCGACTGAGCTGAGTGTGTCGACCAGCGCGGTCAGCCATCAGATCCGCGGCCTCGAAGATCTGCTCGGCGCACGGCTGCTCGAACGCAGCACGGGCCTCGGCGGCATTGGCCTCACCGAGGCGGGCGCCAGCCTGCTGCCGGCCGTGAGCCACGCGCTGTCGCTGCTGGAAGAGGCCTGCTCGCAGGTCAAGGGCGTGCCGAAGAAACTGACCGTGGCCGCCAACGGCTCGTTTTCGTCGATGTGGCTCGCGCGCCGTCTCGCCGAATTTTCGGCACGCTATCCGGAGACGCCGCTGAACGCCATCACGCTGGACGGCGATCCGGACTTCGCCCGCCATGAGGTCGATGTCGCCATCGTGCATATCCATGTCGACAAAGTGCGCGCCGACGATCTCGTGCTGTTTCGCGAGGAGGTCTTCCCGGTCTGCGCGCCGGAACTGCATCCGTTCGCGTCGAAGGCGGTGTGCCGCTGCCGTCTGCTGCAGGAAACCCATGAGAACGCGCCCGAATTCGAGTGGCGCAACTGGAAGGCGCAGTTCGGCTTGCCCAGCGATTTCGACACCAAGATCGTCCGCTATAGCGGCTTCAGCCAGGTGCTCGGCGCGGCGATCGGCGGCGCCGGAATCGCGCTCGGACGCTTGCCGCTGATCGAAGCGGATCTGCGCAGCGGCCGTCTGATGCGGCTTTTTCCGGACCTGTCGCGACCGGCGTCGTGGTGCTTCGTGCTGCGCACGGCGCCGGAGCGTCGGCACAAGCTGCTCGAGCCGCTGATCGAGTTTCTGCGTCTGGAGGCCGCGTTGCCTGCGGCGCAGGTGCGTTCGTCGGCGGTGGCGGCGGGTGTGTAAGCACTCAAGCTAAACGCTCAGGCGCGCGATTCGCCGGGTCATGCTCTGGCCCGGCGGATAGTTGAAGCAGGCGCGCCCCGGCGATGGCATCATGACGGCCTCGCGTCTTCATTCTTCAAAGCTTTCCGAACATGTCCAACCTGATCGTCCACGGCGGACTGCCGTTACGCGGCGAAATCACGCCGTCCGCCAACAAGAACGCTGTTCTGCCGATTCTCTGCGCTACCCTCCTCACCGACCAACCGGTACGCCTGATCGGCGTGCCGGAGATCACCGACGTCAAGAAAATCCTCGACATCTTCCGCGCGCTGGGCAGCGATGTGTCGGTGGATTTCTCGACCGGGCTGCTCGATCTGCATCACCACGCCACCACCTTCGATCCGGCCACGCACAAGCTGCCCGAGGAGATGCGCTCGTCGATCATGCTGGTGCCGCCGCTGCTCGCGCGTTTCAACGTGGCGCGACTCGAAAGCGATGTGAAAGGCTGCACGCTCGGCGTGCGCGAGATCGATCCGCACGTCGAGGTGTTCGAGCGTTTCGGCGCTCGCGTCACCCGCACCGACGAGTCGCTGATCGTGCGCACCGAACGGCGCATGGCCGCCAACGATCACTGGCTCGACTACGCGTCGGTCACCACCACTGAAAACTTCGCGCTGTGCGCGGCGGCTGCCGAAGGCACCTCCACGCTCACCAACGCGGCGTCCGAGCCGCACGTGCAGGAGTTCTGCCGCTTTCTCGCGATGCTCGGCGTGGGCATCGACGGCATCGGCACCTCGCGGCTCAGCGTGACGGGCGGCAAGCGCCTGGGCGGCGGCGAGTTCCGTTTCAGCGAAGACTTCCACGAAATCGCCACGTTTCTCGCGCTGGGCGCGATCACCGGCGGCGACATCGCGGTCAGGAACTCGGCGCCCGAGCAGTTCCCGCTGATCGACCGCACGTTCGCGAAGTTCGGCGTCGACGTGGTGCATCGCGACGGCTGGTCGCGCGCGCATGGCAACGGCGCGCTGCAGGTGCGCCGGCCGTTCACGCAGAACATTCTCACCAAGGTCGAAGCCGCGCCGTGGCCGTATGTGCCGGTCGATCTGCTGCCGATCTTCGTCGCGCTCGGCGTGAAGGCCGAGGGCAGCGCGATGTTCTGGAACAAGGTCTACGACGGCGCAATGGGATGGACCAGCGAACTGTCCAAGTTCGGCGCGCACGTGTTCCTGTCCGATCCGCACCGGCTGATCACGTTCGGCGGCCTGACGCTGAGCCCGGCGCGGGTCGAAAGCCCGTACATCATCCGCGTGGCGATTGCGTTGCTGATGGTCGCGGCCAGTATTGAAGGACGCTCCGAGATCATGAATGCGCTGCCGATCCGCCGCGCGCATCCGCGCTTCGTTGAAAATTTGCGTTCGGTGGGTGCGAACGTGGAGTGGACCAGCAGCGAATAAAAGCGGCTGAAAACACGCTGTTTTATGCGCGCTGGCTACCCCGCCCAGCCGCGCGCTCACCACCCTCATCTTCTGACACAATAGCCACTCATTCGCCACACGCATTCCGGACCGGCGGGCCGCTTCTGCTGCTTTCCATGGCACGGCGCGCCGCCGCCCGCTCTACCACCAGCCGATAAGCGATCATTTGCAAGATGCGGTCTTCAAACTCGATTAACGTCAGAGGCGCGCTGAAAACGGCGGGTGCCGAGCTCGTCCGGTCCATGCACTTGCCGTCGGGCATCGTGGTGTCGGAGTGGACCGGCCGCAATACGCTCACCGAGTATCAGAGCTCGAACGAAAACGTGCTGAGCGTGTATCTGTCGGGCGGGGAAAACTGCAACCAGGTGCTGGGCCGGCAGATTTTGCGGCGCGGCTTCAAGAACGCGGTCTGCCTGTTCCCGATCGGCGAAGGCCAATCGCAGTGGCAGATCACCGAGCGGCTGAATTTCCTGCACGTGTATTTCGATCCGCGCAACTTCGAAGAAAGCCTGCTGCAGTCGCTGCGCCAGCCGCCGGAGAGTTATTCGTTCCGCGAGGTGTTCCAGGAGGCGTCGCCGGTCATCAGCGCGGCGGCCGCGAGCATCGCGCTCGCCGATTGGGACGACAAATCGCTGCTGCTCGGCGTGGACGGTCTGATGAGCTGGATTCTGCTCAACACGATCCGCTCGTATGCCGCCACGGATCTGGACGCGCCGAATACGCGCGGCCGCTTCTCGGCCCATCAGACCAAGCTGTTGCGCGACTATCTGAGCGACAACCTCGGCGAACCGGTGCGGCTCGAAGATCTGGCGAGCCTGGTGAGTCTCAGCCGGTATCACTTTCTGCGCAAATTCAAAACCACCTTCGGCCACTCGCCGCATGCGTTTCTGACCCACGCGAGAATGGGCCGCGCGCACAACCTGCTCAAGAACAGTCCGCAGAAAATCACCACCATCGCGCTGGAATGCGGCTACGCGCAGCATAGTCAGTTCACGACCGCGTTCAAGAAGCATTTCGGCTATCCGCCAAGGGCGCTTCGCGGGCTCTGATCCGCCGCGTCCCTCACGTCTATCACGTCCCTCACGCATCACGATTCGACACGGGCGTCGCGGATCAACCCGGCTATGTCGTCCGATCGCAGTTTGCGGTGCGAAAACGCCGGTACGCCAAGCTCGCTGGCGAGCAATTGCACCTGGTGCTTGTAGCTGCTTTTCAGATTGTCGTGGAATGCAATCGCGTCGACGCCACCTTTGATCGAGCGGGCGCAGGCCAGCAGATCGGGCAGCCGCGCCGACGATTCATAACGATGCGCAACCAGCCAGTGATTCGGCAGCAGATGCGAAAACGCGAGCCCTTGCGTTTCGCCGTAGTCGCGCAGGAGTTGCGTGAAGCCTGCTTCGAAATGCGTGCCGCCGATCCCCAGCAGCGAAATCGCCGGTTGCCGCGGCGACTCGAATGCCGTGAGCAGCGCCCGCGCGAGCACCTCGGCGGCGGCCGGATACGACCACGCGCGCGGCGTGCTGCCGATCTCCAGATCGATCACCGACGGCTTCACGAGGTTCACCAGCTTGCCCGACGCTGCGCCGTACATCGGCCCGGACCAGTGCGTCGCCTCCATCCACGTCGAGAATTGCCCGAGGCCGGCCTTTTGCCGCTGCGCTTCCACCGCGAGGAACAGCGTGCGCGTCACGGCCGGATCGACCGGGCTGAAGGTGCCGGTTTCGATGTCGCCGGTGGTTTGCACCGTGAAGATCGGATCGGGCGCGTTCTTGCCTTCGTGCCAGTTGACGATAATGACCGCGTCGGCGCTGCCGAACGCGTCGTTGAGAATCGGCGCGTAGCGGGGATAGTCGTGGCTCAGCACGTCGTCGAGTTGAAGCAGATCGCAGCGCACGCTGCCCAGTTGCGCACGCAACACAGGGTGGCCGTCGACGCTGCCGTCGGTCGGCGTGAAAGCGCCCGAGGCCAGCAGTCGCTCGAGCACATGCGACGAAACAGGATCTTTTGCCGGGTCGATGCAAAAAGCTAGCACGATGTGGTTCATGGCTGTCCTTGATAGAAATGCGCGCAAGCCGTGACGTCGCGGCTAATTAGCCAACTCAAAACAGCACGAAAAAGACCGACGACGCGGTCATCAACCCCATGGTCCGATAGAACGCGCGACCGCGCATCACCCCGCGCATCACGAGTCCGAACAGCGCCCAGATCGAATTGCACGGAAAGAAGATCGCGCCGAGCGTGAGCGACAGCAGAATCGCGTCGGTGTGCACGTTGCCGGTCAGGGGGAGAAACGTGGAACAGGCCGTCGCCGCGAGCAGCCAGATCTTCGGATTCAACACCTGCAGCAAAGCCGCCTGAACGAAGGTGATCGGCCGTTCGGCCGATTTCTTTTGCGCGCTCGACGAATGCGACGTGAACAGCAGATACGACAAATACAGAATGTACGCGGAACCCACCACTTTCAGGGCGAGATGCAGTTGCGGATAGCGGGCCAGCACGCCGCCGAGGCCAAGCGCCACGACCATGAACAGCACGAACACGCCGAGCGAAATGCCGACCAGCGAAGGCAGCGTGCGCCGGAAGCCGAACTGCGCGCAATTGGTGGTCATCATCAGGTTGTTCGGTCCCGGCGAAATGGTCAACGGAATCGAAAACAGCGCGACCTGTAAAAGCTGGGCAATCAGGGCGCTGTTCATCGTGCCTGATTCCTTTTCCGGCGCACGGCAGACGCCGCGTGGAGGTGGCGCAACAGCGCGAAGCGGTGCGCGATTTCGACCAGCGGGCCGCGATCGCGCATCCGGTAAGTCGCGCCCGCGTTGGGTTGCGGCTCGCTGTCCCAGCGCGTGACATCCGGGTCCATCTTGAGGCGGGCGACCAGGTTGTCCACGGCCCGTTTTTCCGCGCGCGAATAGAGCGTTTCCGAATTGTCGCCTTGCTGAAATTGCACCGTGTGGTGCGAGACGATCGCGCCGGTATCGAGACCGGACGCCACCCGGTGCAGCGTGGTGCTCAGCTTGTCGAATTCGCCGTGATGCAGCGCGAAGAAGAAGCAGTGATTGCCCTTGTAGTGAGGCAGATGGCCGCCGTGCAGATTGAGAATGCGGTCCGGCGGAATCTGCGCGAGCACGGCCGCGCCGATCTTCTTGGTGCCCATCACGATATACGCGTCGGCGCCCTCTTCCCGCAATGTTTCGACGACGCAGGGATCGTTGATCCACGGTGTTTCGATCAGGCGAACGCGAGGGTCGTGACGCAGCGCGTCCCAGCTGAGCGGCGCTTCGCCTTGCGTGAAATAGCGCTGGCGGTACGCGTTATAGCCGAACAGACTGCGCCGCCACTGGTGATAAAGCGTCCAGCCATACGCGCGGTAGTGGCCGTTACGCCACAAACGGGACGACTGGGCGTGGCCGGGTTCGACGATGAGGCGCAGCTTGCCGAAGGTCTTCAGGATTTCGGCGGCCAGATACAGATGATGCGGTCCGTCCGAGCACAGCAAGGTGATGTCCGGCATCGACGGGGTGGATCGGGGCGATGGAGTCAAGCTGTTCAAAGGGTTCTCCTGAAGCGGCGATCGAGTTCACGCGCGAGTGCGGCGGCGCGCGCGTCGCGCGCCAGATGATGTCGGCGGGCGTCGCGGAGTTGCGTGTCGAGGGCTTTCCATGCCGCGCGCGTGTTATCCGCCGATGGGCCGCCGCCCCCGCTGAGCCGCTCGAATACGTGGCCGGCGGCCAGTTCGCCGTTCATGCTGGCGAGCAGCGCGCGGGCGGTTGCTTCGGCGGGTGTGGCTTCGGTGGCCACCGTGATCGCCGTTGTCGCTGTTGTCGCGTTGGTCGTTACAGCAACCGCGAGTGCTCGACCCACCAGCGAGTGAGCATCGCGGAACGACGCCTCGTGCTGCTGCACCAGCAGTTCCGCCGCGAGCGTCGCGCAACCGCTCCCCGCTTCAAGCGCGCGACGTGCGGCGTCGGCATCGAAACGCGCGCCGTCGATCGCATAGGTCAGCACGGTCAGCATATCCACGATCTGCCCAGTTGATTCGACCAGCGTCTCGATGGCCGTGCGGCTCGCCTGATAGGAGTTGCCGGTCGGCAGATGCGACAGCGACGACACCGCCATCGTCAAGCGGGCGGCGTTGCGTTCGTGGCCCAGGCGCAGCCATTCGAGCAGATACGGGTTGCGCTTTTGCGGCATATTGGACGAGCCGCCATACATCGCGTCCGGCAACGCGACGAGCGCCAGCTCGCGCATGGTCCACAGTTGCAGGTCGCTGGCGATCCGGTTCAGGTTGCCGCTCAGTTCAGTCAGCAGATACACGCCGCGCTGCGCATGATTCTTGTCGCTGATCGCCCGTAACGAATTCGACGGACCGCTCGCGAAACCGAGCAAGGCCGCTGTGCTGTGGGTATCCGTGACGAACGTCGTCCCCGCGCCGGCGCAGGCGCCGAGTGGCGAAACGCTCAGGCTGTCATGCAAGGCCGATAACGCACCCAAGGTATCGAGCAGGATCTGGCCTTGCGCGACGAGGTAATGACCCGCCGAACCCGGCATGGCCGTTTGATACTGGCTGTAGATCGGCAACAGCACGTCGGTGGTTTCATTGGCGCGGCGCGCCAGCACGGCGGCCAGGTCGACGGTGCGTGAACTCACCCGCGACAGCGCCTCGCGCAAAGTCAGCGACAGATGCGTGCTGTTGATGTCGTTGCGCGAGCGAGCCGCCTGGATCATGCCGCCCGTTTCGCGTCCGCACCGGTCGATCACGTAGTTTTCGTAATCGAAGTAGTCGCCGCGGCCGGAAACGTGATCGCGCAGCAGGCCCGGATCGGCTTCCAGCGCGAGCACGGCCTGTTTCAACGCGTCGAACTGGGCGGCGCTGAGCATGCCTTGCTCACGCAGCATCGTCAGATGGGCCTTTTCGATCACGAGCAGCGTGTCGGTCAGGGCGCCGAAGCTCGGCCCGGTTTTGCGGTAGACGATCTCGTGAATCGTCTGCGCGTCGGGCGGCGGATCGCGCCGGTCGTCATAGAGCACAGCAGAACGCATGCGCAGCGACAGGCTTTGCCGCAGCGCCGACATCGCGCTACGGCCAACCGAAATCACGTAACCCGCGCGGTCGGAAAAGTCGAACCTGCCCGCGTTGACACCTTCGCTGCGAAACAGCCCTGCGTCGACGCAATCGCGCGGAAAGTCGATCCCGACATAGCGGCGCCCCACCTCCGGCACCACGAACGCGACCGCGCTATAGAGCGCGGGCGTCGGCACCACGAACTGGCTGCGGCCGGCCAGATAGCTGCGTACATAAAGCTCCGCCATCGACCAGCCGAACGAGCGCTCCATCAGCGTCGGAATCATGCCGCCGGCGAGCCGTGCGTTGATTTCGATGATCGACACCGCGCCGTCGTGCACCTTCACTTCGGTATGCGCGGGGCCGAAGCTGTAGCCGACCGCGTCGAGCGCGCGCCGCACTGTATCGACGATCCGCGAGCGAATCGCGGTGTCGAGGTCGGCCGGAAACACGTGCGCCAGTTCGAGGAAGTGCGGCGGCTTGGTGACGAACTTGCGTGTGACACCGAGAATTTGATGGCCGTCGGCGTCGCTGAACGACTCGACCGAAAACTCCGTGCCCGGAATGAAGCGCTGGCAGATCAGATCGTCGTCGAATTGACGCGGAAAGTCCTGCGCGCTTTCAACCAGCCGAACGCCGATGCTGCCCGTGCCTTGCCTCGGCTTGACGATCACCGGAAAGCTCAGGCGCGCGACGGCATCGGCGGAGCGGATCGTCGCGGTGTTGGGATACGCGACGCCGCTGTCGCGCAGCACGTCCTGCAAGCGCAGTTTGTCGCGGCATAACGCGATGGCCGCGGCGGAGTTGGTCGGCAAGCCGAGTTCGCCGGACAGCCGCGCGGCGATGTCGATGAAGGCATCGCTCGTCGACACGACATAGCGGATCGCGTCGATTTGGGCACATGCCTCGCGAAGCGCGTCGACTGAACGCGTATCGCAGAGGACGACATTCACCGCCGCCGGCAACTGGTCCAGAAAGGCATAGCGCGCCGGGTCGCTAATGAAAAAAACCACCCTGTCATACAGACACGACACCTCCAGCAAGCGGTGCCCAAAGCCCGTGGTGTTCGATTCGACGTAAATGATCGCCATGGCTTAACGGTATTGTTGAATATCGGCGCGTTGCCAGTTCATCCATGCCCAGTCGGCGCCGGGCGCGTACGCGGTCGGTTGCGTGATCTGTTGCGGTGCGAGCGTGTCGTAGGCGGTGTTGGACGGGTCGGCGGCGTAGGTCGTGTCGGCGTAGCGCGAGCCGTCGTCCGGGCTCAGGAACACCACGGGCGTCTGCGCATAGCGCTCGCGCACGAAGCGCGCCACCGCGAACGCCGCACCGGTGGTCGGCCCGCGAAAATGTCCAGTGGACGAATACAGCTTGCGCGTGAAATGCTCGGCGAAGTCCGAGCCGACCCAGTGCACGTCGTCGAACAGCGTCTGCCTGAGGTTCTTCGGCATTACCGTGTTGCCGAGGCCGCGCAGTTTGCGCGGCCCGTCCGGCTGGCCGAACAGAATGCTATTGAACGTATCCACGCCCACCAGCGTGCAGTCCGCGCCGGCCGCGCGCAATGCGCCGGCGATCCCGCAGCTTGAACCGCCCGAGCCGACCGGCGCGACCAGCACCAGCCTCTGACCCACGGCGGCGAGCAACTCACGACCTAGCTCGGCATACGCGTTCGCGTTGTCCTCGTTGTCGTATTGTCGGCACCAGAACGAGCCGGGTTCGTCGTCGAGAATTTCATGCAGGCGGTCGAGGCGCGCTTTCTGATAACCCTGGCTACCCTTCTTGTCGGTGATGATTTCGACCTGGCCGCCGAGCATTTCCAACTGACGCTTATACGACGGCTCGATAGCCGGATCGCCGATCGCGACGAAACGATGCTTCAGGCGATTGCAGACGATCGCCATGCCGAGCGCGAAGTTGCCGCTCGACGTTTCCACGACCGTGCCGCCCGGCTTCAGATCGCCGCGCGCGATCGCCTTCTGGATGATGAAGTTCGCGGGCACGATTTTCATCGCCTTGAACGACACCATGTGCAGTGCATCGTCGATTGGAAACAGCGTGGCGTCCCGCATCGCGTCCAGCGAGGATTCATATCTGAGCATCTGGATTCCTATACCGTCGTGTATTGGCTCGATTCAATCTGTAGCGCGCGCAGCGACGCCTGAACATGCGCCGTTTTGGCGTGACGCTCAGGGTCGCCAGCGTCGTAAAGCAGGCCGATGCAGGTGCCGGAATGGGTCGCCACGAGGCCGAGCGCGTCGGTCCCGGCACGCAACTCGCGCATGAGGTCGATGTGCGGATGAGGATTGAACGCTTGCGACAGGTCGCAACTGCGCGTCGCGATCGCGCCGATGGTGCGCAGGTCGGACGCGCGGATTGCCTCTTTCATGCCGGCCAGCATGTCGCGGTACTCATGGCGCACCGCGCTGGGCATGTCGTGCTTGCGGCGGTTGAACTCGACGGTGTCGCATTCGCCGCCGCGATCGGCGGACACGATCGCGAGGCCCGGCGTGGCGCCGAGCTGTTCGTCGAGTTTGACTTCGCGGTGATAGAACGACACGACGCCGTCGTACATCACGCCGTCGGTCGGTTCGATAAAGCGCAGCACCGATTCGATGGTCTCCGGCGCGGGCGTCTGGCCGTAATGACGGGCCGCCGCGCGGATTGCCGCGACCATGTCGGCGGAGGAACTCGCCAACCCCTTGCCGACCGGGAACGTCGATCTGAAATTCAGCAGGCCGCCGGGCGGCAGGTCGGCGAGGCGCAAGTAGTCTTCGACGGCGCGACACGCCTTGGTCTTGCGACTGACGTCCGCGCCCACCCGGTCGGTGCGCGCGGCGCTGAATTCGATCACGCTCTTCAGGTTGATCGGCAACGTGACGAGAATATGCCGGTCGTCCGGCAATACGCCCTGCATCAATTCGCCGAACGTTCCATGGCACTGACCCATCGATGCCTGCGGCGCGTAATCGTGACGCTGAAGCACCTCGTCCAGCTCATCGTGCTCGAATAGAACAACCATATATCTCCTCGTAAAAGACACGACGATTTGATAAAGCCGAGCCCGGAGCATAGCGACGGTTGGCTGGTCAGTTCTTAGGGGGAATTGCGCAGTGCTATCTGAAAATTGCTGTTTGGCGGCGAGTGGGCTTCGCCTTTGCTTGATCGGCCGGTGAGGCGATGGGAATTGATGCGCGGGACATGAGTTGACGCGCGATGAGGGCGATAAGCGCGGTGCATTGAACGTGTATGAACGACGCTCGATTGCCGGGTTCTGCGGCGCGCACCGCGTTTATGAATCTTGAATCGTTATGAAGATTGAATCATAAACGCGGAAACGTTTGCGTAAGAAGTCGGCGCGTGAAAACTTCATGCGCGCCGTCTGTTACGCACCGGCGAGGACCGGACAGCGGTGCTTGCTAGTCGCCCTCACCCGCGACGGCCGCGCCGTCGATATGATGCCGCGCCAGCGACGCCTTCACGAACCCCGACGCCTTCATCTCCTCGACGAAGCTCGCGAGATAAGCGGCCGCGTCATCGCCTCTCGCCTTGGGTACACCCATCGCCTGACGGATCACCATGAAGCGCTGATCGAGCAGGCGTAATCCACCTGTCTGGCCAGCGTCTTTCTGAAGTTGTTGTTTGACGCCCGCGGCCACGTCCAGATGCTGATCCAGAAAACCCTGCACGACCGCCGGCGAAGTCGGAATGCGCACCAGCGTGGCGTGCTGAAGCTCGCGCGTCAGAAACAGATCGTAGGCGCTGCCCTTGCCGACCGCGACGGTCACGCCGGTTTGATCGACCTGCGCGTTGCGGGTGATCGGCGACGCATCGCGCACCAGATAGAAGCCTTCAATCAGCACGTAAGGCTTCGTGAACGCGATCTCCTCGCCGCGTTTCGGATCGACGGCGAAGAAGCCGATGTCGGCTTTGTCCTGATTGACGTTGTCGACCGACAGCCCCGCCGATTTGACCGCCACCAGTTGCAGCGGCACGCCGAGGCGTTTGGCGAATTCGGTGGCGAGATCGACGGATACGCCGACCGGTCGACCGGTGGCCGGATCGAGACTGGCCAGCACCGGATTGCCGAGGTTGATCGACGCGCGGAGCGTGCCGTGCGGCGCGAACACGGAGGCCATGGGGGTCCTTGATGGGTTGAGCGGATTCGTCGAAGCCGCCGGTTGCGAGGCGCTCGCACTTTGCGTTTGCGCGAATGCGGGCGTGGACGTGGACATGAACGCGAGCCCCGCGGGCAAGACCGCACTCGTTGCCAGCACAACAGCAGCGGCCCGCGTTCTGATCGTGGCGCGACGGAATTTCATGATTGAAAGCTTGTTCATCTTCGGCTGCCTTGGGTGAGCGAACCAGAACGACATTATGCGGGTCGTCGCTGGAACACTTCACGTCGGGCGGCGCAACGCGGCGGCTTATGTTGCCTTTCCGTCGAAAAACGCCTCAACGCCCCAGGAATTCCAGCACCATCTGATTAAACTTCCCAGCGTGCTCCCACTGCGCCCAGTGGCCGCATCGACCGAAGACATGCAGGTCGGCGTTCGGCATGCCCCACACGAGACGCAGCCCGATATCCATGGGCACGAAGCGGTCGTCGCGTCCCCAGATGACGAGCGCCGGCGCGGAAATCTCGCCCAGACGCGAGCCTACGTCCGGGAACTGCTTCGGATTGACCGCGAGACTCCTGACGAAATTCTCGAGGTGATCGCGCCGCGCGAGCATGTTTTGCAGGCGCGTTTGCATCAGCTCATCGGTCAGCGTGCTGGTGTCGAACACGAAGACGTTCAACATCCGTTTCAGGTTGTCGAGCGTCGGTTCACGGTAGAGCGCCTGAAGCAGTTTGATGCCTTCCGTGGGCATCGGCACGAACTGGCTGGGGCCGCCCGTACCGCCGCCCATCAGCACCAGCTTGCCGACGCGTTGCGGATTCGCGAGAGCAAACGCGACCGCGCTGTGACCGCCCATCGAATTGCCGACGATGTGGACGCGTTCAATGTCGATCGCATCCATCAGCCCTTTCAGGACACGTGCATTCAGTTCCGAACGCGAGCCGTGGCAGACGATGGAATCGGACTTTCCCCACCCGGGGCAGTCCAGCAGAATCACGCGATAGCCGGCGTCGACGAATGCGTCGACATTGCGGTTAAAGTTGGCCCAACCGCTCGCGCCGGGACCGGACCCGTGCAGCATCACGACCGTCTCGTCACCCTGGCCGGCATCGTTGTAGTGCAGGCGCAATTCGGCGTCGCCTTCCTTGACGCTCACGAATTGGCTGGTGGCTGTTTCGCTTTGAACTTTCGTCGTTACTGTCATTTCACGTTACCTCGTTTCAGCGTGTGTATCGGAGCGGGCAGAAGCCCGCCGTATCCGGAATTTCAGTGCGCGCGATGCTAGTGCGCCACCGCCATGGTTGAGCCGCGCGGAAACCTGGCGACCACGACCAGCGCCGCGATGGCGGCCACGGCGATCAGCGGAATACTGGCTGCAACCAGCACCGACGCGCTCTGCCCGATCGCCAGCAACTGGCCGGCAATCAAGGGCCCGAGGATCGAGCCCATGCGTCCCACCGCGACGGCAGCGCCAACGCCCGTGCCACGAACCTGGGTCGGATAGATGTTGCTGGCGAGCGCATACAGCACCGACTGTCCGCCGACGAGAAACAGGCCCGCCAGCAAACCGCCGAGCGCCATGCCCACGCTCGAGCCGGCACTCGCGAGCACGGCGAGCGCCACGGCGATCCCGACATACATGCCGGTGACGGTGGGCCGCCGGCCGATCCGGTCCATCAGCCCCGCAATGACGATTGCACCGATGCCGCCGCCGATGTTGAACATCATCTGCACGACGCTCGACTGCACGCGCGTGAGACCCCGGCTCAGCACCATCGACGGCAACCAGTTGATCAGGAAGTACAGCACGATCAGCGTGCCGAGAAAGCTGATCCACAGCGCCAGCGTTGTCCCGGCCCGGCCCTCTTTCCAGAGTGCCTGAGCGATGCCGGGCGCGGCTTCATGATGGGCGGATTCGTTCGATCTGGCCGCGATGAAGTGAGCGGATTCCTTCAGGAAGAGCGCGAGCAGGGGCAGAATCAGCAACGGTCCAACGCCGCCGACATAGAAAATGTGCCGCCAGCCTTCATCGCCCGGGCTGACGATCCCGATCACCGCGGCGATCGCAGCGCCGAACGGCATGCCGCAGTACATCGCGCCCACTGCCGTATTGCGCTGATGCGGCGACGCGGCTTCGGAACAGAGCGCGATCAGATTCGGCATCGCGGCGCCGAGTCCGAGACCCGTCAGGAAGCGCATGGCAAGCAGACTCTCGAAGTTCCACACCTGAGTGGTCGCGAGCGAGAACAGGCCGAACAGCGCCACGGCAAGCATCAGCACGCGCTTGCGGCCGAGCCGGTCCGCGAGTCGGCCGCCGATTGCCGCGCCGGGTAGCAGGCCTAGTGCGCCGACGCTGAAGGCCCAGCCCATCTGCGCAACGGCGAGATGAAATTCGCGCGCCATGCGCGGCGCCGCGACGCCGGTCGATTGCAGATCGAGTCCTTCGAGCAGGGCGACGACGAGACACAAGCCGACGGTGATGGCGCCGCTTGCGCGGGCCGGTGTTGAGGTTTTCATACCAAGTCTCCAATATAGGTTCAGCATCGCTCTTGGCGGCGATAGCGTTGCGGGCTATGACTGCATCCGTTCAAACCGGCGTGACGAACTAGCGGGTTTCGTTGAGTTCGCGCTTCAGATCCAGCGCAACATCGACGATCATGTCTTCCTGGCCGCCCACCATGCGGCGCCGGCCAAGTTCGACGAGGATGTCCACGGTCTTGAGGCCGTACTTCTGCGCCGCGACTTCCGAGTGACGCAGGAAGCTCGAATAAACACCGGCATAACCCAACGCGAGCGTCTCGCGATCCACGCGCACGGCCCGGTCCTGCAGCGGCCTCACGATGTCGTCGGCGGCGTCGAGCAATGTGTAGAGGTCGGTGCCGTGATGCCATCCGAGCCGTTCCGCCGCCGCGATGAATACTTCGAGCGGCGCGTTGCCTGCCCCGGCGCCCATCCCGGCGAGGCTCGCATCGATGCGATCGCAGCCCTCCTCCACCGCGACGATCGAATTCGCCACGCCGAGGCTCAGGTTGTGATGCGCGTGCATGCCGGTCTGCGTGGCGGGGTCGAGCACGTCCTTGAAGGCCTTGAAGCGCGCGCGAATATCGTTCATGTTCATCGCGCCGCCCGAGTCCACCACGTAGATGCAGGTCGCGCCGTAGCGCTCCATCTTCTTCGCTTCGGCGGCCAGATTTTCCGGCGTCGTCATGTGGCTCATCATCAGGAAGCCCACCGTGTCCATGCCGAGTTCGCGCGCGTATTCGATGTGCTGCTTCGAGATATCCGCTTCAGTGCAATGCGTGGCCACACGCACGACGCGCGCGCCCGCGTTGTAGGCGGCCTTGAGATCGTGAATCGTGCCGATGCCGGGCAAGAGCAGCGTCGCGATCCTGGCGTAGCTCACGACATCCGCCGCCGCTTCGATCCACTCCAGATCGCTGTGCGCGCCAAAGCCGTAGTTGAAGCTGGAGCCCTGCAGGCCATCGCCGTGCGCGACTTCGATGCTGTCGACCTTCGCGCGGTCCAATGCGCGGGCAATGTCTTGCACGTTCTCGATCGAATACTGATGACGGATCGCATGCATGCCGTCGCGCAGCGTGACGTCGGAGATGTAGAGTTTCTTGCTCATGTCGATGATCCTTTAAGCGTTCGCGAGCGATTGAGCCATGCGTTCGGCCGTTGCGAGCGCGGCCGACGTCATGATGTCGAGATTGCCGGCATAGGCAGGCAGATAGTGCGCGGCGCCTTCCACCTCGATGAACACGGAGGTTTTCAATCCGCTGAAGCGGCCGAGGCCGGGGATGTTGAGCGGCGTCGAAGCGGGAATCTCGTCGAACTGCACCTTTTGCTTGAGACGGTAGCCCGGCACGTAGGCCTGCACGGCAACGGC
Organism: Paraburkholderia bryophila; assembly: GCF_013409255.1. NCBI lineage: Bacteria > Pseudomonadati > Pseudomonadota > Betaproteobacteria > Burkholderiales > Burkholderiaceae > Paraburkholderia > Paraburkholderia bryophila. The sequence goes on along the minus strand of NZ_JACCAS010000001.1, from coordinate 428,097 downwards.
CATGGCTTCGATCGATGCTTCGATCTTTGCCAGGTCGGCCAGCTCGGAGAGCACATAGACCGTGTCGCGCATCATCAGCGGCGGTTCAGCCGGGTTCAGCACGATGATCGCCTTGCCCTTGTGCGCGCCGCCTACGGCTTCGATCGCCTTCGACGTGGTTTCGGTGAACTCGTCGATGTTCGCGCGCGTGCCGGGGCCGGCCGACTTGCTGCTGATCGACGCGACGATCTCCGCATAGTGAACCCTGGCGACACGCGACACGGCGGCCACCATCGGAATGGTCGCTTGCCCGCCGCAGGTCACCATGTTGACGTTGAGGCTGTCGATATGCGCGTCCAGATTCACAACCGGCACGCAGTACGGGCCGATCGCCGCAGGCGTGAGGTCGATCAGGCGAATGCCGGGCTTGAGCGCGCGCAGAAACGCATCGTTCTTGACGTGCGCGCCAGCGGACGTCGCGTCGAACACGAAGTCGATGTCGTCGAACACCGGCAGGCGCGTGAGTCCCTGAACCCCCTCGTGCGTCGTCGCGACCCCGAGCCGCGCGGCGCGCGCGAGACCATCGGACGCCGCGTCGATACCCACCATCGCGGCCACTTCCAGATGCTTGCCGTGGCGCAGGATCTTGATCATCAGATCGGTGCCGATATTGCCGGAGCCGATGATCGCGGCCTTGAGTTTGTCGGTTGCCATGTGAATGCCTCAGTCGGTGAAAGTGGCGCGGACGCTGCCGAGTCCGTCGATTTGCGCGGTGAACGTGCCGGGACTTGTGACGGTGACCATGGGTCCGAGCGCGCCCGTCAGCACGATGTCGCCGGCGCGAAGGGGCGTGCCAAGCTGCACCATGCGATCGGCAAGCCAGACGGCGGCGTTGAGCGGATTGCCGAGGCATGCCGGGCCGTTGCCGCGCGACAGCACCTCCTGGTCCTGCGAAAGCGTCATCGCGCAGGCGCTGAGATCGATCGCGGAAAGCAGCACCGGCCGGCTTCCGAGTACGAACATCGCGCTCGATGCGTTGTCGGCGACGGTGTCCACGAAGCGGATGTCCCAGTTTTGAATCCGGCTGTCGACGACCTCGATCGCGGCCAGCGCGTAGGCGGTCGCGCCGATCAGGTCGGCGAACGTGTGCCTGTCCTGCACGAGGTCGCGCTGAAGCACGAGCGCGATCTCCGCTTCCACCTTCGGCTGGATCAGACGCGATAGCGGCATCGGCGCGTTGTCGCCGTAAGCCATCGATGCGAACAGCGTGCCGAAGTCGGGTTGATCGACACCGAGTTGCCGCTGCACGGCAGGCGACGTGAGACCGATCTTGCGGCCGACCACGCGCTCGCCGGCGGCGCATCGCGCGTCGACGTTGGCGCGCTGCACGGCGTACGCGAGCGCGGCATCGTCGGGTGACATCTCATCGCGCACCGGCGCGACGGGCCGTCTTGCGTGTTCGGCACCGCGCAGACGGGCGGCCAGTGTTCGTTCGATTGGCTCATTGGGCATGACTGTCTCCTTGTGTTTCTGGTTGCGCGTGCATCGCGCCGAAGCCCGCGATCCATTCGGGAATGGGACGGTAGTAATCAATCGATGCGCGATACGGACCGTACGCCGAGAGCGCGCCGAACGCCGCGATCCAGGTGCGGATTTCATGAGCGGACTTGCCGCCGTCGCGACTGATCGCGCCGTTGGTCATGCCGTCGACGGCGGTGATTTCACCCGCTGCGAGCAGCTCGAGAAACGCGCGGTCCCAGTCGGGATTGAGAGGATGCAAATGGCTGTCGCCTGCGGTGAACGACTTCGCTGCGGCGACCGTGCGTGCTTGCCGCGCCGCGCGCGATTCAGCCGACGGATGGCGTCCGGCGATCAGCCGTTCGGCGACCTCCGCGCTGGCGCCTGCGATTTCCGGCACGGGCGGCTCGTGCGAGATGCCGCCCGAGCCGATGACGAGCACACGCTGGTCCGTACGCGAGAGGAAGCGGCCAATGCCGTCGCCGAGCAGGCGCGAACGGCGGCACGAGGCCATCGGCGATGCCACCGAATTGATGAAGACCGGCACGACCGGGTAGCGATCGAGACCGCCCGTCAACACTTCCAACGCCTGCGCGCATCCGTGATCGACCTGCATGCGATACGACACCGACACATCGACCTCATTGGCCAGCACGTTCTCCGCCATTGCCAGCGCGATGTCCTGCGGCACGTCGAGTGGCCCCGCGAGACTGTTGAAGTCGCCGATCGCCGTCGCCGCGATGCCGATACAGAATTGCGGCATCACGTCGTAGAAGAAACCGTTGTAGTGATCGGGCGCGAAGGCCACGACCAGTTCAGGATCGAACGCTTCAACACGCGCGCGGGCTTTGCGCTGCACACGTTCGACCTCGGCGACGATCTCCGGCGCCGGGTCGAAATAACCTTGCAGTGGTGTGTGGGACAGGCATTCGAGAAGGATCGGCATGTCAGGCTCCCACTTCGTTCACGACGGGCGCTTCATGGCCTGCTTCATAGGTCGATGCACAGCCCGCTTCGTTGTCTGCGTGCTGAACGACCGGCGTGCCAAGTGATCGCGAATCAAGCTTGGCCGCCAGGGCCGCGATGCTGGCCGACACCTGCTGAGGCGTGCAGATGCCCGCAACAAAGCGGTCGGGACGCAGCAGCACGACCGACTCCGGCACGCGCGTGAACCACTCCTTCAGCCGCCCGCTTACGTCGCCGATGGCGATCACGTCTGCCGGCACGTCGTCGTGATAAGCCAGTTGCGTATCGGGTTTGGCAATCACGAAGCAGCCGCCGATTCGCTCCCACGTTTCGCGTGCCTCCGGTGTCAGTCCAAAGGTAGGCTCCGTACCCCAGCCGATGATCGCGAAACGATTGCCGATCGCATCGTCGAGACGCATCGTTGCGCCGTCCGCCGTTCGAACGCGGGGCTGAATGAATAGACGGCCCACGGGCGTCTGGCTTCGCGGATCGCGTCCGTGCACCAGACGGCCGATCAGCGATTCGCGCTTCTCACTCATCAGGCCAAGCATGCGACCGAGCGCCGAATGCCCGGAGCGCTCCAGCAATCGGGCGAGAAGGCCGTCGCGACGCTCACGCTCAGGCAGCAGCACCACGCCCGACTCGTAGCGCGGCATCGGCTTGAAACGCATTTCGACGAAGTAGCGCTTGAGCGACGGCAGCACGGCGAGCGCGCGCACGAAGCCGTCGCGGAACGTCGTGCCGAGCCGACTCGTCGGCGCAAAGATGTCGCCGGCAACTTCCGACAGATGGATCATCGAGCGCGCATGGGCGCGGCGCTCCGTCGTGTAGGTGTCGAGCAGACTGTCGCCCGCAAGACCCTTGACCACCATGGCAAGCTTCCAGCCAAGATTGTTCGCGTCGCGGATACCGCTGTTGTAACCCTGCCCTTGCCACACGGGCATGATGTGCGCGGCGTCGCCCGCGAGCAGCACGCGCTTCACGCGGAACGTGCTCGCCAGGCGCGCATTGTGGGTGTACACGCGCTTTCTGATGTAGTCGACCTGGTCCGGGTCGGCGACCACCTTGCGGATCAGCGCCGCCATGTTCTCCGGCGTCGAGAGTTCTTCTTCCGTCTCGCCCGGCATCACCATGAATTCGAAGCGCCGGATACCGTGCGGCAACGCCGCCGACACATAAGGCCGCGCCGGATCGCAATGCATATAGACGTGCGGCGAACCTATCGGGTCATTGCGTACGTCGACGACAATCCACTGATTCGCCTTGGTGCGTCCTTCGAACGGCACGTCGAGCGCGCGGCGCACGAAGCTGTTGCCGCCGTCCGCGCCGATCAGGTAGGCCGCACGGATCGATTGGCGCGCGCCGTTGGCATCGTGCGCGTCGATCGTCACGCCGGTGTCGTCCTGCGTGAAGCCGGCGACCGTGTGTCCGAACCGCACCTGCACCTGCGCAAACCGCTGCAATCCCTGAAACAGGATGCGATCGGCAAGCGGCTGAATAAATGCGTTGCGGCGCGACCAACCGAATTCGTCGGTGCGCGGCTCGATCGAAGCAAAGCAGTGGCCGGTGCGCGTGACGAAACGCATCCAGTGTTCCGGCGTGGTGTGCGGCAGCAGTTCCTCGGCGAGCCCGACGGACTGGAACACGCGCAAGGCTTCATCGTCGAGGCCGATAGCGCGCGGATAGTCGATGATCTGATCGAGCTTTTCGAGCAGCATGACGCGCACGCCTTGCAGGCCCAGATAGTTGGCGATCATCAGGCCGACCGGGCCGGCGCCGATGATGGCGATGTCGGTTGACACAATCTCGGGGCGGCCGCTATCGGCCACCGTGTCGACGGCGGGTTCCATGTCTGTCTCCTTGATCGCGCCCGGATGAGGTCCGTGGTCGCGTCCGATACGGGTTGGTGCAGTCCGATTCAGGAGACGCATGCGTGACGTCGGTCACCCGCCGCGTCTCCTGTTGAATACTTGGTTTTGATGCAAGTCTAGGGAGCGTCACCCGCCCACTCAACAAAATCTGATAAATGTGCATAGAATGCACATAGTTGATTTAACAGGGATTTTTCGGTGACGACCTATACGAATGTTCGAGGTCTGGCGCGCGGCCTGCAGGTCCTGCGGGCGCTCAATGCGATGGAAAGCGGACGCGCCACGAGCCAGCAGATCAGCGACGCAACAGGGTTGCATCGCACCACCGTGCGGCGATTGCTGGAGACGCTGGTCGAAGAAGGGTTCGTGCGGCGTAGTGCGTCGGACGACAGTTTTCGTCTGACGCTCGACGTCCGTTCACTGAGCGAAGGCTTCACGGACGACGAACGGATCGCGACCGTCGCCCCGTCGATCATGGGACGGATGCTTCAGCGCGTGGCGTGGCCATCCGATCTGACGACGCCCGACGGCGACGCGATGATCATCCGCGAGACGACGCATCGGTTCAGCCAGCTATCGTTTCATCGGTCAATGGTGGGCCGGCGCCTGCCGATTCTGTTGACGGCGGCAGGCCGCGCCTATTTCGCGACGTGTCCCGACGGCGAGCGGCAGGACATTCTCGACTTGCTGCGCTCGGGTGCGGGAGGCGATGAACAGAAGGCGCTGGCGTCCAGCGATGCACTCGTTAGCAACCTCATTCGACGCGTGCGTGTCGATGGCTTCGGCGCGAATCACGGTGATTGGGCGGCTCAGAGCAAGATCGGCGCCGTTGCGGTCGCGATCGTATCGCGCGAGCGCGTGCTCGCGAGCTTGAACGTCGTCTTTCTGTCTCGCGCGGTCACGCTGGCGGAAGCCACACGTCGCTATGTACCGGAGCTGCGGCTGGCCGCCAGTGAGATGGTCGCGGCGCTGGAAGCCGCGGAAAATCCAGACCCGACAGAGACAGCGTCATGACAGGGGGCACCCAATGCTATCTGGCGTCGTGCTGCAAATATGTGTGGGCGAACGCGATCGCCATGCTGCCCTCGCCGACCGCTGAAGCGACGCGCTTGACCGGGCTCAATCTCACATCGCCACACGCAAACACGCCGGGAACACTCGATTCGAGGAGATAGGGATCCCGGCTATGGGACCAGCGTCCCGCCTTGACGACGTCGTCGCCGGTGAGAACATATCCGCGCGCATCGCGGGCGATTTCCTCCGGCAACCACTCGGTCTCTGCATCGGCGCCGATGAACACGAACAATCCACCGCAGTCGTGTCGATGCACCTCTGCGCTCAATCCATCGCGTACCTCGATCGCTGTCAGATGGGTATCGCCGTGCGCACCGACTACTTCCGATCGCAGTTGCACCCCGACGTTCGACTTCCCACGAAGCTGCTCGACGAGATAGCGAGACATGCTCTTCTCCAGCGAATCGCCTCGCAGGACAAGCGTAACGCTGCGTGCATGATTGGCGAAGTACAACGCGGCCTGGCCGGCCGAGTTTCCGCCACCGATCAGATAGACGTCGAGGCCATGCGTCGCGTTCGCTTCGCTGCGTGACGCGCCGTAGTAAATGCCTTTGCCGATAAACCGGTCGAAGCCGTCGATCGCGAGGCGGCGCCACGTGACGCCGGTCGCGAGAATGATCGTTCGTGCCCGGATGACGCCACCGCCGTCGAGGTGAACGCTACGGTCAGCCACGTCGATTCGAACGACAGACCGTGTCACCAGAATCTCCGCACCGAGCCGCCTGGCCTGCTGTAGTGCCCGGCTCGCCAGTTCGTCGCCCGACACGCCGTTGGGGAAGCCAAGGTAATTCTCAATCCGCGACGAGGTCCCGGCCTGCCCGCCTGGCGCTTCGCGCTCCAGCACCACGGTACGCAAACCTTCCGACGCGCCGTACACCGCCGCAGCGAGACCGGCCGGCCCGCCACCAATGATCATCGTGTCGTATTCGGCGAAGCGAGGCTGTGTCTGCAGACCCAGCAACTCCGCCAGCTCTCGTGTCTCAGGTCGCCTCAGCACCGTCCCGTCGACCAGTCGCAATGCAGGGCAATCCTGCTCTGGCGGACAGGTGCCAGGCCAGCGCGCCGTCACTTCGGGCGCATCCGGTGTCATCCAGTCGTAGCTGATCTGGTTGCGGGCGAGGAACTGGCGCAACGCGGTACAAGCGGTGTCCCAGCGACTTCCAATCATGGTCACGCGGGCCTTGGGCGGCTCGGCGGAGAGGCCCTGCAGTCCGCCAATCCGCTCACGCGCCAGGGCGCCCATTTTGAACGCGATTTCCGGCGACGCCGCAGCAAGTACGTAGTAACGCTGAGCATCCACGCGCATGACACGCGACGGCTCCGCGGCCCGATAGGCACCGGGAAACGGCGAACTCAACGCGAGCGGCACTTCGCCAAAGACGGTTCCGGGCAGGCGCCAACCCAACGTGCGCTCGACACCGTCGAACGTCTTGACGACTTCCATCTTGCCGGACACGACGGCGTACAGTGCGCGCTCTCCCCCTTCATGGACCGCGAACTCACCCGCGCACAGATGCAGGTCTGCGCAGGTGTGCGCGAGATGTTCCAGTTCGTCGTTAGGGAGTGTGGAGAACAGCGGAATTGCCCGGATGTCGTCGATTGTCAGCATGGATTCGTCCAAACAGGCAATTTAGGTGAAGCTCGGTGAACATGGAGGCGAACACAACGCCGTTAGTCTCCCCGCGCCGAGTGCATCAATACCGATCAAATAGTTATGCGAACGCATACCAATGCTGCGCGATAGACAGCAGGCAGACCAAACCAGTATATGACTTTCGCATGCGAAACCCGGTTGTGACTGCCCTTTGTCCACGAGGCAGGATCGCATCGAAACTTGCGATCGCGATTCATCAGTCGAACTTGACCAGGTCCTTAAAGATCAGGTGGCCCCAGCTATTTCCACGCCCCTGCACAAGCAGTCCACCTTCCGAAAGCCCGCCGAGTTTGATCGGCGAGAAAGCCAGTGAAGGCCTGCGCGACTGCCCTGGAAGAAGGTTGTCCCCCCAGTTCCTCAGGGGGCACGCCGTAGGCATTGGTCACATCGACGATGGTCTTGCCCTTCCAGGTGGGCAGTGCCTTCGCGACATCCCGGTGCGACGCGAAACCGACAGCCAGAAAAACGATGTCCGCCTTGACCGCTTCCGCCAATTTTTTGGGAATGATCCCGGGTCCAATCGCGGCCGCCGCGGATGCAAAGCTTGCCGGGTCGCGAGTGGTTGCAACAGCTACTTCGATGCCGCTTCGGGCAAACGCCGCGGCAAGCGCCTGGCCGATCTTGCCGAAGCCAATAATTGCGTAGTTCATCTGTTTTCCTTTGGTTTAGCACGCCCTACGGGCTCCGAATATCGGATGGAGTGACCGGCCGGGCGTGGCACGTCAGAGTTGCGCCAGGCCACCGTCGACGGCGAGCTCGCTGGCGGTCATGAAGCTGCTGTCCGGCGACGCGAGAAAGGCGGCCGCCGCTGCGATCTCGGCCGGATCGGCCATGCGCTGGAGCGGAGTCATCGAGGCGAAGACCTTCTGGCCCTCCTCGCCTAGCGCTTCCTTCGCGAGTTCGGTCGCCGTCGCCCCGGGCGACAGCACGTTGACCCGGATGCCGGTGCCCTTCAGGTCCTCCGCCCAGCTCCGCGCGAGATTGCGCACTGCCGCTTTGCTCGCGCTGTAGACGCTCATTGCCGGGGCGCCCGTGGTGCCGGCGCTCGATCCGGTCAGGATGATCGAACCGCCCTTGCCCATCAGCGGCAACGCCTTCTGGACCGTGAAGATCGTGCCCTTCACATTGGTGTCGAAGGTTTCGTCGATGTGCTCGGCGGTGATCTTGCCGAGCGCAAGCTGGCTTCCCGCCCCGGCATTGGCGAAGACGATGTCGAGGGTTCCGCGCTCGGCCTTCACCGCCGCGTAGAGTCGGTCGAGGTCGGCCAGCTCCGAGACCGAACCCTTCACCGCGCGGGCATTGGGTCCGAGGTCGGCCACGGCGTCATCGAGCGCGTCCTGCCGCCGGCCGAAGATGAAGACGAAGGCGCCCTCCCCGATGAAACGCTTTGCCGCGGCGCGGCCGATGCCGGTAGCGCCACCGGTAATCACGGCGGTCTTTCCATTCAGTCTGTTCATGTCATGCATCCTTCATTGGAGTTGTTCGGAAGCAGGGAACTGTATTCATCAACCACATGAACACGTAGAACCCGAACCCCTTAACTGTGAGTGCCGAAACAAAAGCGACAAACACGATTCTGAAGGTCTTGATTCATGCAGCCAATTGACTAAATATCTATAATTCCCATCTACTCTTTGGATACGTATGCTCGATAACGTCACCATCAATCAACTTCGAGCCTTCGTTGCCGTGTGTGACCAGGGCAGCTTTTCCGGGGCTGCACGAGAGCTGAGGCGTGCACAGTCAGCGATCAGTCACGCGATCAGCGCGCTCGAGAGTGCCTTCGATGTGGTGCTGTTCGAGCGCAACGCTCGCAAAGCGACGCTGACGGCCGCGGGCCGCAGCCTCCTGCCGGATGCTCGTGGGGTGATCTCACGCACCGAGGAAATGAAGATGCGCGCGGTTGCGATTGCTGAAGCCGGGGTACCGCAGGTCTCGATTGCAGTGGATACCTATTTTCCGCGCGCGCACCTGATCGAATGCCTGCGCAGTCTGCAGTCGGACTTTCCAACCGTTGCAATCAATCTGCGCATGACGACCATGCAAGGCGGCGAGCGTTTGGTTCTCGACGGCACGTGCGCATTGGCGGTGACGATCGCCGACGTGCCGGAGCTGAGCCCGGGCACCATCGAAAGGCAGCATTTATGTGAAGCGCAAATGGTGACCGTCTGTGCGCCATCGCATCCGCTGGCCGCCATCGCGGGGCCGATCCCGCGGGAGGAATTCGGCCGGCACATCCAGCTTGTCGTAACCGACAATCAGCCCGATGCGGAAAAGACACAACAGGGGGTCGCCGGTGAGCGCCAGTGGCTGGTGAATGACCTCGGCGCGAAGCACGATTTGCTCAGGGGGAGTTTATGCTGGGGGCACATGCCGCATCATGTGGTCGCGGAAGACCTCGCGAACGGAACACTTGTCGAACTCCAACGGCGCGCATGGCACATGCGTGCCCTCACGTTCATGATCTCGCAGCGGCGCGGGTACGCGTTTTCCGAATGCGAGACGCGGCTGGTCGAGCTTCTTGGCAATCGCCATCGCTTCGCAAAGGGTGCCGGCAAGCGCGTTGTCTCGCGCAAAGGGAAAAAAGCGTGAAGGCGTGGCATGAGTGAGTGATAGCCGGTGCGGCCTGCCGTTCCTCGACGGATGTCCGCAACGTAGATCAACAGCAGTCTGCCTTCTGGAATCTTCAATGGCTGCAACGGGCCGAGGCTGTGTGGAAACTCAACTTTTGCCGCAGATGGCAAGGTTGCCAGCCAGGTCGATCAAGTTTAATGCATCGGGTTCAGGCTAATCGAACATCGCAGGCGCAAATAAGCCCCTCGGGGCGTCAGCTTCCAGCTATCTTCATGGCTTTCATCGTTCGTTCAACACCGAGTATGTTGATGGCGCGCCTGATGTTGTACGCCAATACCTGAAGGCTCATTTCGGTACTCACCCGCGCCAGCGTGCGCGTGAGGAAGTGTGTGGACCCCATCCAGTGTTTGAGCGTGCCGAAGACATGTTCGACGGTGCTTCTGCGGATGGTCATTGCATCAGACTTGCGTTCCAGCCGACGCTGCATGGCTTCCAGTACATGTTCATGCTCCCAACGTCGGATGCGGCGATAGGCGCTGGTAGAACATCGCTCCTTCAGATGGCATTCCGGGCAGGCACTGGGCCAGTACACCTGCAGATTCATACCGTGCTCAACTGTCGTGAACCGTCGAATGGCGCGCTCGCCTGCCGGGCACCGGTACTCATCGTCCTTTTTGGCGTAGATGAAGTCGCGCTTCGTAAAGAGACCTTTCTTCCGTGAGCCCGAGGTGAGCGGTTTGGGCACATAGGCGGTAATGCCAGCCTGCTCGCACGCACGAATCTCAGGACCGCTGTAGTAGCCCCGATCGGCTAGCACCTTCAGTCCCGTCCTGCCCATCGCCTTGCTGGCCGACACGCCCATCCTGCTGAGTTGTCCGCGATCGTTTCCGACATTCGTCACCTCGTGTTCAACGATCAGGTGATGCTTTGTGTCTACAGCCGCCTGCACGTTGTAGCCCACCGTTCCGGTCCCTTTGCCACTACTGGTCATGGAGCGGGAATCCGGATCTGTGAGCGACAGTTGCTGGTCCGGCTGCTTCTTCAACTCCTTTCTGATCTGTTCGAGTTCGCGCATCTGCTGACGCAAACGGGCGATCTTCCCGTACAGGTCTACGGTCTTCACATCGAAGCCCGTCGGATTGATCCGGTCCGCGGTTTCAATCGCGTCGAGATATCGCTGTACGCTTTCCTCGATCTGCTGCTGGCGCTTATCGATCTTGCCCGCCGTGTAATTCCTGTCCCGACTGTTCACTGCCTTGAACTTGCTGCCGTCGATGGCCACGGTGTCACTGGTCAGCAACTTCATCCCGCGACACAATTCGACGAAGCGCTTGCAGACGTTGCGAATAGCCGCACCGTTATCACGGCGAAAGTCGGCAATCGTCTTGAAGTCAGGTGCCAGCCGACCTGTCAACCACATCATCTCGACATTGCGCTGACATTCGCGCTCAAGACGCCGGCTTGAAGGTACACGGTTCAGATAGCCGTAGATGTAGAGCTTGAGCATCACGCCCGGATGATACGAGGGGCGACCTGTGGTGGCCGGCGTGGCGCCGTTGAAGCCGAGTTCCGCAAGATCCAGTTCATCGACGAAGACGTCTATGATCCTGACCGGGTTGTCCTGTTCGATGTAGTCATCGACGCATTCGGGAAGTAATGCGACCTGCTTGCGGTCATCGCCTTCAACGAATCGCTTCATGAGTCACCCGGTCTCAACGCGTTAATTCAGTTTAGGCGATAAGGTCGTTTTCACACAGCCTCGGCCGCGAAGACTCATTCACGCTTGTCGGATATGGTCGGTGAAGGAGCGTACATCTTGATGCGCGGATGTCCGGTTGCGAAGCTGAGTTGATGTGTGAACGTCCAGCCGAGGACACAGTCGAGCGCCGCGCTGTGGCCGGACATGGTCCCACGGGCCACCTCCTTGATAAGCCAAACGACGCCTGTGGCGACGGACCGTCCATCGACCCGTTGCCGTCATTCAGAGCGCTGTGGGAACATCGGCAGCTCTCAAAAGTGAAGCGGTCGTTCAACGGGCAAGCGCAAGCGATCCAGTAAAGACACGCTTGTGTGGATATTGCCGCACTCTGATATTGCGTGCCAACATGGACGCTTGCACCGCTATCCAGGACGATATGCACATTCGCCTAGTTGTCGGTCAGAAAGGCGATAGCCAACGAGAATACGTCGACTCGGTGGCTGATGCCATGCCAGACGCTATCTCGCGTCGAATTTACATTGCGCATCCCTGACTTGCTCCCAGTTTTCCTTGGCCCAATCGACCAGCCCTTGAGTAGGGGTCAGTAGGCTCTTTCCGAGATCCGTCATCTCATACTCGACGCGGGGGGGCACCTCAGGAAACAGCTCACGAATTACCATGCCGTCACGTTCGAGATTCTTCAGAGTCGAAGAGAGCATCCGTTGCGAAATCCCCGGAACCGCACGTTCGAGTACGGAGAATCGAGCGCGCCCGCCGAGAAGGTCGAGCGAAAGCACGACGAAGATCGTCCACTTGTCGCCAATCTTCGTTAGCAGTTCCCGGACCACCATCGGGTCGGAGCTCTTGCAGATTGCTGCAGGATCCAGTTGGCTGGCTTTGCTCGGTTTCTTCATAACTTACCTCAATGTTAGTGACTGAATCTAAAGTGCCTTCTTCCTTGAGGCTAGCTTCCGATTTATATTCAACTCTCATTCTGTAAGTAATATACCGAAGTGAGCAAGGAGTCTGGAATGTCGAAACCGAAATACGCTGCCTACGAGGCTGCTGACCCGTACTTCAATCTGGTTCGAGTGGCGCTCGGCGACCTTGTCGATGGAGAGCACTTCTTCGACATCGTCTCCGACGATGTCATTTACGAGGTTCTCTACGACCTGGGTTGGCCCCGCGTTATCGAAGGACGAATCGACCTGATGGCTGCGTTCAGAGGCTACGTCGACAACATCGCGCTTCAATCTGCCGACAAGTTGATTACCCACAAGACAGACACAGGCTGCGTCATCGAATACGAGGTTCATGGAGCCATCCTCGCGACAGGCGTGAAATACAACAACCGGTTCTGCTCAATCATCAAGGTCGAAAACCGCAAGATCACACACTGGAGAGACTACATGGACTCCCATGCAGCCTGGAGCGCAATGACCGGGAAGAAATCGGAGCGAACAATATGAAGCAGATTTTGATGATTGAGGTGAGCCCGAGAGGGAAGGACTCCGCGAGTCGACTGGTCGCCGATACGCTCGCCTCGCGGCTCATCGACCTCTATCCATCGGCAAAGCTCATACGCCGCGACTTGGCCGCCGAGCATCTCCCTCATCTGGACGAAATCACGCTTCCAGCTATCTCGACGAAGGACCCGGCCGAGGCGGATAGACTGAAGGATGCGGCCTGCCAGTCGGATAAGCTAACCGACGAGCTTCTGGAATCCGACCTACTGGTTATCGCAACGCCGATGTGGAATTTCGGTATTCCCTCCGCCCTCAAAGCATGGATCGATTTGGTCGTTCGGCCGGGCAGAACCTTCCAATACTCGGATGGTGGCGTCCTCGGTCTGGCAAAAGGCAAGAGAGCCATTCTGGTTCTGGCTTCAGGGGGCGTTTTCACCGAAGGCCCGTGGCGCTCCTGGGATTTTGTCGAGCCTTATCTCCACCAAATCCTTGGCTTCATTGGCATCGTGGATGTGCAGGCTGTTCGCGTTGAGGGGATGAATATACCGCTCTTGGCTACCAACGCCGTGCCGAAGGCAAACAGGGCTGTCATGGAGCTTCTTCTATAGGCACTCTTTCCCGTCAATGAAACTGAAGGATATACATAAACGAAAGATGAGTTTGCCATCAGGCCATGATGTTCGTTTTTGTCGCTTCAGGTGTCGGTGAGCGCTGCGAGACTACCTCATTCGCAGAGCGCTCCCGGTCGACGGGTCGTCAGTTCACACCGGGCGACAAGCTCAGTTCACAGGCCGCTTTCGTAGGCAAAGCAGACGCCCGAGTGTCCGAACTACGCCGCGACCGAATGACACTCCATTGCCGAGGGGACGGATGACGACCGTCTCAGGTCGACCCCACAGCAGACCGATAGGTTTCTCGATAGCGGTCATTCGGGAACTGCGGCGAACACTCGCCTACTTCGTCACGCGAGATACTTGCCATCCGTTTGCCATCGAAGCTCACAGGAACGACTCAGGCGAGCCGAGAGAACTCCATCAACAAGTCACTGCGCCCGTTCCAGAACGACTTCCCACGCCGTTTTTGGCTTGCGGTATTTATCGGTTGTGACGTGCTCTAACGCGATCGTGTTCCAGCCATCGGAAAAAAGCCGACACACTGCGTCCTCGTCAAAGAAGCGCTTTGGCTGTCCATCTACCAGAAAATAGTTCGGCTCGATTTCCTCGCACCCATGCGCACCAAAATTTCTATCCTGGGTGGAGTTCAATCGACATAGCAGCACCCCGCCTGGTCGCAGTGCCAATCTCACTCGATCTGCGATCGACACGGTTTCGTTCCAGGAAAAGTAGTGAAGCGACAGGCTCGCCAATACGACACCCAAGTTCGTCGCTTCCTCAGGAAGCGGATCACGAACGTCTCGTCGCTCGATGTTCGCAGTGGGTACTCTTATTTTCGTCGACGCTACGGCTGCACGTGAGAGGTCAAAGCCGATCACGCGCAGACCGGCTTTAGCCAAAGTGGCCGTGTCGTCCCCGTAACCACAGCCAATCTCAAGCACGGGTCGTTCACCAGCTCGCGCCCTGATCAAAGTTAGCCATCGGTCTAGCCAGGGATCGGGAAATAGAGAGAACATATCCTGGGAGTGTGTTGTTTAACGATTTGCGTTGCCTGCCCAAAGCCACACGGGTCGCACCTGCTCCACCTATCGCACCGAACCTTCAATCAAACCCCGATCACCCCAACGGTTCCACGTTGTCTGCCGAGACGACGCTTCGACTGCTTTTGCTCATACATCATGGCGTCGGCTCGTGAGACCAGTTGCTCAAATGAATCGTCCCCGGTCAATTCGCGACTCGCTTCTCCGACGCTATAGCTGATCGGGTAACCCCTGCTACCATTTCGGTTCATGGCCGCGGCACTCTCGTCCATACGCGCCATCGCAACTTTTGCTTTTGCGCCACCGTCGTGTACCACGACCGCGAATTCGTCCCCACCGATCCGCGCGACGATATCGGAACCTCGAAATGTATTGCGAAGCAACGTCGCGACATCCACGAGGAATTGCGATCCTGCTTCGTGACCAAAACTGTCATTGACCTGCTTCAAGCCGTCGAGGTCGAAGAACAGAACCGTCAGAGGAGACTGGTCCCGTCGCGCCTGCAGCACCGCTTGCTCGCCGAGCAGATTGAATCCACGGCGGTTCAATATTCCAGTCAGATCGTCAGTGAGCGACATGTCGCGAAGATCCCGTTCGAGCTCATTGATCCGCCCGGCCATCAGAATGACCAGGCCGAACAACGCGACCGAGATAACTGACGCGCTCAGTGCCGCCGCGTACGACGCGGACAGCCAGCCCTGTCGGGTCGTATAGGCGCTGCCGCTCACCATCAGGAACGGCAAGAGCAGCGCGAATGGCAGAACGCTCCGTGCAATACGGCTGCCGATCCCAATTCCCAGCAGAACGGAAAAATGGCCGCTCTCGGCTCGGCGGCCGATTTTCACGAAAACCAGTAGCGCCATGCAAACGAGCGTATGGGGCGAAGTTCGCGTGTCGGAGGATTCGCCAAAAAGCCTGGCTGCCCCAAAGCAATACCCGGAGAGAACCACCAGCGTCAGAACCACCATCGCCAGCGTCAGCGCGTCGGCCATGTTTGAAATCGGGCTTTTGCGCGAGCGGACAAACAGCAATGTCAGGCCAAGCAGGAGAAAAAACACCGACGTCTGCAGGGCCATGCGTCCTGGCCGGCTCGATGTCGCATCGGCGGCCAGCAGGATATCGAAACCGCTCGCCGTTCCGGTCAAATGCTCAAGCAACACGGATCCGGCGATGACCAGAAGCGCCCCGGCGAGAACGCGGCTTACCATCAGATGACGGGCGGTTTGCCTGTTTCGGGACAACGCCAGACTGCCCGTTCCAAGCAGCAGGCACAACGCGGTGTTGACCTTCATCAGCGACCAGCCATGCGGAAGCAGCGTCGCTACAGCGGGCACCAGCCAGGCGCACAGGACGGTTCCCGCCGTGAGTGCAACGAGCGCGAGCGAAACCATCTGCAGGGAGGCAAGCCGGGCGATGACCCTCAAGTCAGGCCGACTGGACAATAGTTTTAACGGATCGGCGATGGACATTGGAGCGACATCGTTACGCGTGACTTTCCTCTGGACGAGAGAGCGAAGTGTAGCGTTTCCGATGCCGGAGCTCGCCAGCATTTTCACCAGGTTACAGTTTCCTTCTCGCTGAACGCTGGCCTGGTTGCGATCCCGCAGGCGGGCGTCGCCGCACGTCACGTGTCGACCACCCTATGCAGGCAAGCAGCGCGACCTGAAGCGGTAGACGAAGTGTCAGCGCCCAGTAGGGAATCGCCGGGAATTGGCTCGCTTGCTGCCACATGTAGATATTCGCGGGCGTCACCGCGATGGTCAGCAGCATGAGCCCATACCCGGCTACCTGTCGGGTGCGCGGCATCAGCACACCGATCGCGCCGAGCAATTCGAATACGCCGCTCACCAGAACCATAAGCCTGGGTTCTGGCAGCCATGGCGGCACAATGCGCATCTCCAGATCGGTCGCGGCAAAATGTGCAATCCCGCCTATGAAGAACCATAAAAAGACGAAAGCCAAGCCCAGCTTTCGCCAGATACCGAGTGTCCGCTGTTCGATGGCGCGTCTCCTACGCAGATTCTTTTTCACTATCAAAGTTGAGGCGAGCTGCGGTAACCGCGGCATGATTACCGTCGGCCCACATAATCAAAACGTTCAATGCGTCGAACATCGAACGACCGAGGTCGGTCAGGCTGTATTGAACGCCGGGCGGTTTTGTCGGGAAGACCTCACGATGCACATAACCATCGCGCTGTAACTCATGAAGTGTCTGCGTGAGCATTCGCTGCGAAATGTCCGGCACCAACCGGCGAAGTTCGCCGAATCGATGTGGGTGCTCGGCTAGCGCCATCATCAACAATGAACTCCATCGCCCGCTAATGACATCGATAACGTCGCGCACCGGGCAATTCGTCAAAGGACCATATTGGGCCCGGGCCTCCTCCAGCCTCGTTTTGAGTGCGCCTGGCGATGCGTTGGTGGTTCCCATCGGGTAACTATCTCCTGAAAAACTGCCTTCTTTACGAAAGCCTGCCAAAGCTTGATTATCTGGACGCTCTCAAAACGAGAGTAACACTCAGAGCGAGGCTAGGCCATGAGCAATACAATTTTCGTCACCGGTGCATCCGGTCAACTCGGTCAACTTGTTGTCAAGCATCTGCTTGCACGCGGCGTGGCACACAGCCGCATCATCGCCGGCACCCGCAGCCCGGAGAAACTTGCCGACCTCGCTGCGGCGGGCATCGAGGTTCGCAAGACGGACTTCGAAGATCCGAAGAGTCTGACCGAGGCGTTCAAAGGCGCAGGAACCGTCCTTATCATTTCAACCGATGCTCTGGATGGAGCGGACACACGCCTGAAGCAGCATCGCAATGCGGTCTCGGCAGCCGTTGCCGCGGGCGTCGAACGTCTCGCCTATACATCGCAGCCCAATCCGGACAGTTCGCTTCTGACCTTCGCGCCAGATCATCTGGAAACCGAGCGGACCATTAAGGCCATCGGGCTGCCGCACGTGATTTTCCGAAACGGCTGGTATCGGGAGAATCTGCTCAGGTCGCTCCCCAATGCGCTGAAGAGCGGGCAATGGCATTCGGCAACTGAAGGTGGGAGAACGTCATACGTCGCACGAGAGGAAATCGCCGAAGCGATCGCCGCAGCGCTGGCTACGTCAACTCCTCATAGCCGGATCTACACGCTCACAGGTCCTGAGGCGCTGTCGAACGAAGAGATCGCCGAGCTTGCTCGCCGGGCTACGGGCAAACCGCTCGCCGTCGTCCATGTGACCGACCAGCAACTCGCCACGGGGCTGAAAGCGGCGGGTGTTCCTGACGGTTTTATTTCTGTCCTGGTGTCGATCGAGGCGGAGATTCGGGCCGGCAATCTTTCTATCGTGACGGACCATCTCGAATCGCTCATCGGCCGCGCTCCAAAGCGACTTGCCGATTATCTGGAAGAGGCTAAGTCCAGCTACGCGGGGTGATTGTCTTTGCCGCGGGGTTGAAAAAAGATCGAGCGGCTGTCATTGTCATACCGTGACATAACGAAACACGTCATAGCGCATTGGTGTCCGGACCAATGCGACGTGTCGCAAGCGTGCGGCCGAAAGTGACAGAACCTGGTTCGACATTGAACCGGCTTGCAGGGCAGAAGATGCGTATCGGCGCGCGTTGTAGCCACAGAGGTATTTCGATGCTCGTATCGCCGAGTCGTCGACCGTGCACGGTGAACGAATACGTCCAGGATGGAGACCACTTAACTCGTCCAGACTACCTCTCAGTGGTTGATCGGATACGTCCTGTTCGTTGAACGGGCTCGTTTAGCTTCGCCCTAAAGCGCCTCAACGCGCCTGCCGCCGAAATGCAGGGCAATCACGCCGATCACAAGGGCGACGAGTGCCCGCGAGAACCACACCTTGAACGCCATCGGAAGATCGAAGACGTCGAACGCTTGAATCAGACTGTAGAGTCCGAAGCTGATCGACGCGATGCCCAACGCGAGCAAGGCGACGGCGAGCGTTTGATCCATGGATCGGTGGCGAACATTTGGTTTTGCCTCCGGCGCCGTCGCCGGCGGTGCCCGGCGTTGCTTACCCATCGGCATCACGTGCTCAGCTTCCGCATTTGCTGACCGGTGCCCGCATGCGAGCCGTCCGTGTCCTCGGCCGGCTTGCCGGCCCTGATGAATTGCACCATGAAGCACAGCACGAAGCAGATGATCATGACGCAGCGGCCCGTCGAGAAGAACGCGCTCTTGCCGGGGACGACGAAGTTCACCGCCTCCGTTCTGTTATGCGCGACGACGCCTTGAGCGATGATGGTCCGGGAGGTCGGCCCCTGCAGAGCGGCTGGCGCGCCCTGGATGAAGCGCGTAATGGCAAGTGTGCCGGCGAACGCACAAGCTACGTGCAGGCGGGTCAACCAAAGCAGTTGAGGACCACCCGGATTGGCGAGCATCAAGTTGAGGCAAGCCACGATACCCGCACACACGGCGCTCAGCGCGAAGGCCAGCAGCCACGACCTCAATCGTAGGCTCATAAGTTTCCGCTTCAATAAAAAAGGTTTGCCTTTGATATCGGCAACCCGCAAATTTTCTTAAGAGATTCGCTGACTATGCGACAGGCTCCCAGTCGAACACGCCCCACTTTTCAGACGAAGGGCGTGCAATTGACGATTAGACGGGAGCGCGCTAGTACTCGGCCCAATTTTGCCGCTGAAAATGATAGCTCGCGATCGAGCGAGATATTGTCAATAAAAGTCACGAAGGATCATCGGCATTAATTTGTTCTCGAATGTTGGCGATCCGAGTACTGACGTCGACTAACAATCGTTGACAGTGCCCCCGCCTGCCTGTCCGTATTCTTATCAACGAGTTTTGAACTGAATCAAAAAAAGAAATTCAATTCCTGAGGATAGAGCCAATATGAATGATCGCCGAAAATTCCTGACTACTACGATAGCAATGGCAGGCAGTGCAGTGCTGGCTGCTTGCGGTGCGGATGACAATCCAGCTTCCTCCGCGAAATTGAATGCAATGTCAGCGACCCGGGCCAGCACCCCCTCTCCCAACGGCTCGGTCATTCCACCGTTAAACAGCATTGCCGACGCCCAAGGAGGGGTCTGGACCGTGGCGAATGGCGTCGTCCAATTGAATGGACAGAACGCCGGTTATACCAACCTCGTCACCTTGCTTGTCTATTACAACAGCACGGTCTACCAGCAGAATCAGGTCGGTGACTGGTGGAGTTGGAACGGGACCGGCTGGGTCGCGACTGCGAACGATCCGCGCCCCGCAGAAGATCTCGTGTTTTATGGCATTAATACCCATTCGACAGTTGGCGATAATACGTACGGCACCGTGCCCTTCTCCACGCAAATCGCGCAGATGCGGCAAATGGGCGTGACGATGGTGCGCACCAACGGGAATGGATCGAGCGAAGTCGGTCAGTTGAAGACTTTTATCCAGCAGTTGCAGGGCACCGGCATGCAGGCTTACCCCTGCATCGACCAATATCTCGACACGTCGAATACGTCGATGACCGAACAGGATTACTACAACCAGGGGTACTCGCTCGGTCAAACGGCGGCGTCGGGATTGAAAGGTCTGGTCGGCTATTACGAGGTCGGGAATGAAATCGATAGTCAACTGCTGTTGTCCGGGGCCTATAACGGCGACGTGCCGTCGCAATACAGCAACCAGTTATTCCCGCTGGCGCGAGGACTCGTACGAGGCATGATCGACGGCATCAAGTCGATCGATACGGCGGCAAAAATCATCGCGCCGGCCTGCAGCTGGCTGCACTTCGCGTTTTCCGACATGCTCTGGAACGGAACGCAGCCAGATGGCTCTTCCGGCTATCCACAGGTTCGCTGGGATATTGAGGCGTGGCACTGGTATTCGGACATGGGAAACATTCTGGCCGCGAGTAACTACGAGGGTGTCACCAACGTGCTCGCAACGCTACAGCCACGGCGCAATCTGCCGATCTGGCTGACGGAGTTCGGCGTACGCCCGTTTAGCAATGGGGTGCCAGGCGTCTCAGGTGTCCCGACCGAAAAGCAGATGGGTAACTGGCTGCTCGATCAAGGCAGTACCCAGGGCGGCTACCCAACAGTCGAAAGTGTGGCAGCGCAATACGGCGTGCAGGCCATCATGCTGTTCGAACTCTATGATGACCCGAATGATGGTAACTACGGCGTGATTGCAGCCGACGGGACGACACTGAAAGGCCGCTACGCGAGACTTCAGAGTTATATGGGCGCAAATCCGCCCGCTACGTTTCTCTAATCCGTGAAACTCGCTCAGCGCCTTCCATAGGGGAGGCGCTGTCGCCGTGCGCGCTGTCATCCCGTCCGATCGATGCGATCCAGTGGAATATTCTGTAACCTAATATTTTCGTAAGTAACCCGAATATTCGGTAATCGAATCCCTCCGCCAGCGAACCGTTTTCCGTGCTGTTTCGCTGACTCAGCGCTTAGTCCGCTGCTATGATAGTTCAAGCTATTCAGCCACCTCAACCTGGCCATGGTTTCCGCACCTCTTTCGCTTCTGCGTTGTGTCGTCCTCGGCCTATGCATGACTGTGTTAAGCGTCTCGCGGCTCGAACCGCCTGGTGACTCGCATTAATGCGCTACTAGGGCATATCGTGACGGAAGTCTATTCGCATTCATATCCCTCTTTAGAAAATGACATCCCCGCTGTCAATCGTTCGCTTACTGAATCGACGCTCATTGTCGTCTTAGGCATGCATCGAGGCGGAACTAGCGCCATTACTCGGGCCATGGAGACGATAGGCGCCGATTTCGGCAACAACCTTGGGAATCCTGTCGCAGGTGAAAACGACAAGGGCTTTTTCGAAGATCTCGATATTCACCGCATCAACGCCGAGCTCCTGCACGCTGCCGGGGCGAGTTGGGACTCATTGGCCACCATCGACCTCGATCGGATCGCACCAGCGGTGCTCGACGTTTTCCGGGAGCGTGCGACTTCGGTGCTGCGCGAGAAGTGTCGAACGAGGATCTTCGCGCTCAAGGACCCGCGCCTGTCGCGATTGCTGCCATTCTGGATGCCGGTGTTCGAGCGCTCAGGGATACGCATCGTCTACGTCATTGCAATCAGAAATCCGATCAGCGTGGCCCGTTCGCTGAAACGCCGGGACCGCTTCAGTCTTGAGAAATCGTGCCGGTTGTGGCTCGCTCACATGGTGCCCGCGATTCGCGCAACAGACGGGCAACGGCGGGTGCTCGTCGACTACGATACGCTTATCGATGCGCCGATCGCGGAACTCACGCGTGTCTCAACCTGCCTGGGACTTACGTTGAACGCTCAGCGTGTCGCCGTCTACGCGCAAGAGTTCCTCGATAACCGCCTTCGGCATTGGCAATTTACCCCGGAAGAGTTCGACGCCGCGCATGCCGCGCCGCAACTGGCACAACGCCTGTTCCAGGCATTGCGCGCCATGCTTTCACACAAGGAAGAAGAGTCCAGGTCGGCGCTCGCCCTGGCGCTCAGAGACGCCGAGCATTACGCCTTGTCGCAACAGGAACCGACGCGAACGCCCGCGGCGGTTCAGTCGATCTCGAAAATTGTCTCGGCTGCGGTGCGAGCAATGCGAGCGGTTCGCTTGTTCTAGCCGAAATTTGACGAGCCACGCATTCGCCATGCCCTCTTTAGCGCACGATTCTCGCGGACCCATCAACGTCGGGAAAACGTTGTTTTCGTTTGTTGTCGACCGGCACCCCAAGTTCGCCTCCATGGGGTATCACCTCGCGCTGTCTCTGCGCCAGCATAGCTGCGACGACCCGGCCGATATTCACGTCCAGTTCACGGAAAGCGTGCCGGATGAAGCCAGGCGTATCTTCGAAAAACTGGGCTGCACGACGCACCAGATCAAGCCGTTCGGCGACGGTCGTTACTGCAACAAGCTGGCGCAACTGGGCAATCTGAAAGACCTCGACTTTTCGATCGTTGTCCTGCTCGATACCGACATGATCGCTCTTGATGATCTACGCCCTCATCTCAGCAACGCGGAGCTGACCGCTAAGGTCGTCGACGGTCCGAACCCGCCGCTTTCCGTATTGCGACAGGTCGCCCGCCTTGCCGGAATGCGCGAAGAACCGCCGCTGATTGAAGTCGATGCTTCGAGCGGATTGGGGCTCGTGGCGAGTAGCAATGGCGGCAAGCATGCCGCTCACGAGCCTCTGGACAACCAGGCTATCCGCGCGCCCAGGCGGCGGATAGTCGATCTGTTGCGAAAGCCGCTACTAGCGCTGCGAGAGCTGGTCGGGTCCACCAGGAGGCATGTCGAGCAGGATCTGACGTTCGTAGGGAATTGCAACGGTGGCATGTACGGCATCCCGAAGCACCTGGTCGAGCAGGTTGACACGGCATGGCGGTATTGGGCGCTCTGGCTGTTGCAGAACATCGAACCGCTAAAAAAAGCCCGCAAGCAAACGCACGTCGACCAGGTGGCCATGTGGCTGGCAATTCACGTAGGGCAGATTCCGTTCCGACACGCACCTTCGAACGCCAACTACTACTTGCATTTTGCAGGACGGCATCGGTGGTTCGATGAACGCGCCGGTATTGCGCTGCTTCACTACCATGACTCGGCGGTGGATACCACGACGGGGCGCCTCAAGGCACCGCAGGGAGCAACGGCCATGGAGCAAGCCGCCATATCGGCAGCCAACGCTCAGATAGATCGGTCAGGCAGGTCTGCTGCGTGGGTTTAAGAGACGTTTGAGCGTCTCGCCATGAGCGAAGTCCGTTGGCATAAGCGGATAATTTTTTTGACCGGCAAAGCCGTCTCAATCACCATGTCGCCGTCACGATAAGCTTGATACGCAGTCGATCCTGATCGCCACGAAAACACACTGTCGAGAGAAGTGCCGACATAAAGAACGGCCGCAAAGTCGTCGATGGCAATCGAAGGCGGATCAGTTCGCGTTCCGTAGACGACCTTCCGACAATACGAAGGTAATCGTTAGCCGACAATGGAATTCCAAGGTCCAATCCCACCGTGATCCAAGTGTTCATGATCGTGCGCTCGGAATCGACGAGCAGGCCGTCCATGTCGAAGATCGCCGCTGAAAACAGCTGCCTCACTCTCTGAATACCTTCGAGAGACCGTACTGTATCAAGCAGGAGTTGAGAAAGCAGTCTCCAGTCGCCCGTTGACGCGACATGCAGGATGCCGGCATCGGAGTGTCAATCTCGAACGCCCGAAAATGCGGCACTCATCGTCATGATTCGAGTCCGTCCCCTCGCGGTAGCGTTTCTCTGAGGCCGCGATGCTGACGAAGATAACTCGGGGAGCAGGCGTTTCATGGCGTCAACCAGTTCAGGCGTCACTTCGGAGACTTGGATGACAACTTTTGGGCGTTGGCATGCGTGTCGTCTGAATCCCCCAACGTGGCGGGAGCTAACCAATGAAAGGCTGCGAGCGACTTGCCGTCGAACCGGCATTCCACTTTTGCAGGTACGACTGTATTTGAGCGCTCATCTTCGATCATGCCAGTTACGAGTACGGAACGGCCGTCAGGCGAAGGTTGCTTTTCGCTTACCGAAACGAGCGCGGGTTCTGCTTTGCTTTGCATCATATGTTCGCACTGGTCCGCATTTTTTTCGGCCACGCTCGCGCAACCAGTTAAGGATGCCGCGACGATGGTGAAAGCGATTGTAATAAGCCTACCTTTCTCCATATCATATTCCTCACTACTTTCAAGTTCTGCATTGGTTCCAGACTCCTACCCAGGGTCTGGCGAACTGCGATTCTAGCGTTTACACCCGCCTTCAAACCAAAGGCCGCCTCCTCGCGACATGGCGGTAGAACTGATTGCTGTCGTTTGGCGCGTCGCCGATCGGCAGGCAGGCCCGCCCAGTGCCGCGAGTTGCGCGGTCGCACCCACAAGGGGCTGCTAACTCTGCGGGGCGGTCGGCGCAGACCGCCCGCTTAAGGACAGTAATTCGGCCTGACCCGTCATTAAGATGGGAGATGGGCTGGGTTCTGCGTCAGCAATGGGGTTGATTGCTGACAATGGCGACATCAAGCAGCCGGACGGAAACTTCCTGCGTTGGCGAACTCACACTCCCGACCCATTCCGGCCGTCTGGTTTGCTTCATAGCGGACGTTCAGCGCCGAAAACTCCGGCGTTATCGAGCATCTGAATTAGCTCTTCAGGGTAGACAGTCTCGGTGGTGCTGGACAGTTCGTCCCGGCTCCACCATTGATGATCCACCATCACTTCCTTCTCTTCGGCGGTCCAACTGTCGCGTGAAATGGATTCCGTGTCGGTATCGACGACGAAATACTGCTCGACGGCGAACACGTGCTCGCCGTCCGGCAACTGCAAGAGCAGTTCGCGTCGTCCCACTGGCTGTGATATCCGCGCCTTGCGAATGCCTGTTTCTTCGCGGAGCTCGCGTATCGCCGCGTCTGCAAACGTCTCGCCATGCTCGACACCGCCGCCCGGCGTTGCCCAATAGGCCGTCCCAGCGAGGGCGCCAGATTTGTGGGCGAAACGGAATAACAACACGCGCCGCTTTGGAGTGGTTATTAAAAGCCTGGCCGATGGCCGCTTGCGCAACGGATTCGCCGCTTTCTCGTAGAGTGACCATACATAGCCACCGGTCTCTGGCTCGACGTATTGCCCTACGCGGATGAATCCAAACGACTCGTAATAGGCACACAGCTTTGCGTTGTGGACGGCGCAGTCGAGTCGAATAAAACGCCGATCCAAGGCGCTAATTTTGTCACCGCACCAATCAAGCACAAAGCTGCCAAGTCCACGTCCGTTAAAGTCCTTCCGCACAGAAAGACCATGGATATAACCGGCGATCGGTTCTTGAGGCCCCCAATGCTTGTCCTCATCCAGAACGAGCGAAAACGTTGCGACTGGGGTGCCTTCCAGTTCAACTACATACACTTCCTTTTGAGACACATTGTTTCGTACCCAGTTTTCCGAAAACCCGTCCCCGTCTTTCCCCCATGCATAGTCGCGGTAGGCGACCTTCTTCGCATGCGCATCGTTTCGAATCTGTGTAAGTATGGGTACATCATCTGCCGTTGCCCGGCGGATGCTTTTCAAGGCCATCGCTCATATCTCCGTTGAGGAGTCTCCGTAATGAAAAAACACTAAGGTGAGCTGCACTCGAACCTACGACGCGAGATTTTCAACGATTTACATGCTGTCGTCGACCATCCGTTTCTGGCCGGCGAGCGACGGAGGATTGCAAGCCGTTTCAGCAAACTGGCTGCGGTATTTGACGAAACCTCGCTTTCGGTCACCAAGGAAGCCAAACTGCTCGAAGAATCGGTGCGCGTCGATGCGAGCCGCCGAACTAAGAAGCATCATCTTCGAACAGTCTCGCGATCGACAGAATTGCTCGACCTCACGTAGCAGTGCCCGCCCGATGCCATTCCCACGGCATTCCTGATCAACGACGAGATTTTCAACTACGGCGAAAGGCTGTCCGGCGTACATGGCATCCGCACAGAGGCAAACCAATACGGTACCGCGAATACGACCATCAATCTCGCAGACTAGCAACCGAGTACGAGCGTCGTCCTCAAGAATCTGGATTTGGTGCGCCGTTGCCTTGACGTTCTCGTCGTCGAGCAACTGACGATACAGCGACTGAAGGATGTCAGCATCAGCGCCTCGCGCGGTTCGAATAGTCAGATGGAAATTCACTGCGTTCAGTGGTAGTTGGAGCCGGGCTTGATTTTAGACGAGCCGCGGCATCGTCTGTCGGCGCGTTAGCGCCTCAGAGTGCCCGTTTGTTGACGATCTGAATGCCTATGTCGACCGACCGGTTTTGGCCGAGGCTGTGTGGAAACTCAACTTTTGCCGCAGATGGCAAGGTTGCCAGCCAGGTCGATCAAGTTTAATGCATCGGGTTCAGGCTAATCGAACATCGCAGGCGCAAATAAGCCCCTCGGGGCGTCAGCTTCCAGCTATCTTCATGGCTTTCATCGTTCGTTCAACACCGAGTATGTTGATGGCGCGCCTGATGTTGTACGCCAATACCTGAAGGCTCATTTCGGTACTCACCCGCGCCAGCGTGCGCGTGAGGAAGTGTGTGGACCCCATCCAGTGTTTGAGCGTGCCGAAGACATGTTCGACGGTGCTTCTGCGGATGGTCATTGCATCAGACTTGCGTTCCAGCCGACGCTGCATGGCTTCCAGTACATGTTCATGCTCCCAACGTCGGATGCGGCGATAGGCGCTGGTAGAACATCGCTCCTTCAGATGGCATTCCGGGCAGGCACTGGGCCAGTACACCTGCAGATTCATACCGTGCTCAACTGTCGTGAACCGTCGAATGGCGCGCTCGCCTGCCGGGCACCGGTACTCATCGTCCTTTTTGGCGTAGATGAAGTCGCGCTTCGTAAAGAGACCTTTCTTCCGTGAGCCCGAGGTGAGCGGTTTGGGCACATAGGCGGTAATGCCAGCCTGCTCGCACGCACGAATCTCAGGACCGCTGTAGTAGCCCCGATCGGCTAGCACCTTCAGTCCCGTCCTGCCCATCGCCTTGCTGGCCGACACGCCCATCCTGCTGAGTTGTCCGCGATCGTTTCCGACATTCGTCACCTCGTGTTCAACGATCAGGTGATGCTTTGTGTCTACAGCCGCCTGCACGTTGTAGCCCACCGTTCCGGTCCCTTTGCCACTACTGGTCATGGAGCGGGAATCCGGATCTGTGAGCGACAGTTGCTGGTCCGGCTGCTTCTTCAACTCCTTTCTGATCTGTTCGAGTTCGCGCATCTGCTGACGCAAACGGGCGATCTTCCCGTACAGGTCTACGGTCTTCACATCGAAGCCCGTCGGATTGATCCGGTCCGCGGTTTCAATCGCGTCGAGATATCGCTGTACGCTTTCCTCGATCTGCTGCTGGCGCTTATCGATCTTGCCCGCCGTGTAATTCCTGTCCCGACTGTTCACTGCCTTGAACTTGCTGCCGTCGATGGCCACGGTGTCACTGGTCAGCAACTTCATCCCGCGACACAATTCGACGAAGCGCTTGCAGACGTTGCGAATAGCCGCACCGTTATCACGGCGAAAGTCGGCAATCGTCTTGAAGTCAGGTGCCAGCCGACCTGTCAACCACATCATCTCGACATTGCGCTGACATTCGCGCTCAAGACGCCGGCTTGAAGGTACACGGTTCAGATAGCCGTAGATGTAGAGCTTGAGCATCACGCCCGGATGATACGAGGGGCGACCTGTGGTGGCCGGCGTGGCGCCGTTGAAGCCGAGTTCCGCAAGATCCAGTTCATCGACGAAGACGTCTATGATCCTGACCGGGTTGTCCTGTTCGATGTAGTCATCGACGCATTCGGGAAGTAATGCGACCTGCTTGCGGTCATCGCCTTCAACGAATCGCTTCATGAGTCACCCGGTCTCAACGCGTTAATTCAGTTTAGGCGATAAGGTCGTTTTCACACAGCCTCGGCCGAACCCGGTCCCACACCAGGCATTCACGACGAAACTGAACCCCACCTGTCGCGACGGACCGCCCTCGACCCGAACGGACTCTCCCTTGCAACCGAAGCGGCCATTGACGCTCCCGTTTGAGACGGCTTATCGCTTTCGCCAACAGCACGTCACCACGCGATTTGTTCTTCGACACAATCGCTGCCTACTTTGGCTAGCGCATTCGGCAGCCCTGCGCGCAGCGTGGTCAACGCGTGACTCTTTTCGTCGAGTTCTGTGAGCTTTGCTTGCAGGCACGCGACCTTTTGCGCAACACCGAACGTCGGACTATCCCATACCTGAATGACGTCGCCAATTTCCGCGAGCGTGAAGCCCAACGCCTTCGCGTGAACGATCAGCCGTATCCGCTGTAACGAGAGTTCGGAATAGCGCTTGTACGTATTTGTCGCGTGAGGTTGTGTTGCTTTGTCCAGCAGACCGAGCGGCCATGAAAAATCGTTTCGATTTTCGAGGAAAAACAGCACTCGTCACGGGCGCGTCGTCAGGTATCGGGCGTGCGTTCGCCTATGCGTTGGCCAGACGTGGTGCGAAACTTCTGCTGATCGCCCGCTCTCACGACAAGCTGCGCGAACTCGCCGTCGAACTGCGACGCGACTATACGTGCGACGCCGATTTCCTGACGGTCGACTTGAGCGCTACTGGCGCCGTACACACGATCGGTCATCACCTGAAGGCTACCGGCACGGTCGTCGATATCCTCATCAACAATGCGGGCTTTGCGGCTTACGGGCGCTTCGAAACGATTCCGTGGACGCGCCAGCGCGATGAAGTGCTGGTGAACTGTATGGCCGCAATCGAACTGACTCATCTTCTGCTGCCGGGCATGCAGGCGCGATCCGATGGCGTGATCATCAACGTCGCGTCAACCGCCGCCTTCCAGCCCGATCCCTATATGGCCGTCTACGGCGCAACCAAGGCTTTTCTCCTGTCATTTTCAGAAGCCGTTTGGGCTGAGAACCGGCATCGCGGCATTCGGGTCGTCGCGCTATGTCCCGGCGCGACGCAAACCGCCTTTTTTATGTCGTTGGCGCAAAGGAGGCTGCTGTCGGCACACCGATGCCCGTCGCGAGTGTGGTGCAGGATGCATTGTGGGCACTGGATCGCAATCGAAGCTATCAGGTTGTTGGGACGCGGAACCGGTTGCTTGCCAATTTGCAAAGGCGGTTGAGTCGCGAGATGTCGGCACGCCTGGTTGAAAAAATCCTTCGGCCGACAGACATTCAGGGCCGGGTGACGGGAGATACCAACGCGTAGGGTGCGCCCGATATCAACGTGGTGCCGGTCAAGGTTGAGATCCGGAGATCGTCTTCGGCGGATAGCTCGCCAGCACGACCGAGGTCGTTACCGGTCCGAATCTGGCCAGCGCGTCGATTGCCGCTTCGAGTTGTGTCATCTCTTCGACCACAATGCGGACCATGAAACAGTCCTCGCCGGTGATCCGGTGCGCCTCGACGATTTCAGGCATCGCTTCGAAGGCGCTCAGGCAATGCTTGATCTGAGCGTGCGTGGTGCGGATCCGCACGATCGCCGCGATGCCGCGCCCCACCAGGCCCGGATTGATTCGCGCCGCGTAACCCTCGATAACGCCCTGCTCTTCCAGTCTTTTGATGCGCGCAGTGACAGCGGGTTGCGACAGTCCAATCTGCTTGCCAAGCTCGGTGTTGCTGATACGTGCATTGCGCTGGAGCGCCTCGAGTATCCGCCAGTCAAGCCTGTCCAACGCTACCTGCCTTGGTTTCATTTGCGAAATCCTTCAATTTCCATCAATTTTGATGTATATCGCCGTCAATTCATTTGATTCGCGATGTTGCCTGAATTCGCAAACTTTTACACTGGTTGCTCATTCACTGATGGAGAGTTGGCAGATGGACCATCCCGTTTTTGTTGTTCCAGGCATCGGTAACTCCGGCCCGTCGCACTGGCAGAGCGTGTGGCAGGCGACGCATTCGGATTGGCGGCGCCTCGAGGTCGAAGATTGGGATCAGGTCGTGTGCGACGATTGGGTGTCGGCGATCGAACGTCAGGTAGCGGAAATCGGCGAGGAAACAGTCATCGTGGCGCATAGCCTCGGATGTCTGGCCGTGGTGCATTGGGCCGCCCGCCACGCAACCCGAATCCGTGGCGCGCTGCTTGTCGCCGTGCCGGACCCGGCTGCGCCGGTATTCCCCGCGGTGGTCGCGAGCGGATTCACGCCGTTGCCATCGGAGCCGCTACTGTTTCGGACGACCATCGTGTCCAGCACCAATGATCCCTATGGCAGCTCAGACTTCGCACGCGCCCGCGCAGCAGCGTGGGGTAGCGAGCTGATCGACGTCGGCGCGCAGGGGCATCTCAATGGAGAGAGCGGCCTTGGTGATTGGCGTCAAGGATTCAAACTACTTGAAACGTTCGACTAACGGCGTGATCCGAAGTCCATCCGCGACAGCCACTGCGAGATTGTCGACGATCCTCGAAGCGACTTCGAATGCCTGCTCCTGGCGAGGGGACCGCTATGCGGCGTAGACATCCAGGGCGTCCATCGGCACGTGCAGTTTTTCATCTGCGGCGAGCGCTTCCAGCAGGTGTTTCAATGTGACTTGCACGCGTGGTGCTATCAGTGCCCGATGCGGGTACTGAATCACCATCTCGTATGTTCCGGGCTGGTGGAAGTCATGGAGGATTATCTTCAACGAACCGGAACGCAGATGATCCCAGGCAAGATGAACCCCGACTTCGGCAATGCCAACGCTATCGCATGCTGCCTGAACGAGGGATTCGGGCGCAGATAGCGTGAGCATCGCTCTGTTCCCAGGGTCCAGTGTTGTGATACTTCCGTCCTCGGCCTTGAAGTTCCACTGGGAGACCTGACCGGTCAGAAATCGCCGCGCGATGAGCCGATGCGCTTGCAATGCTTCAGGGGTTTGCGGTGCACCATGCATCGCCAGGTATTCGGGAGAGGCAACCAGCACCGCATTCAAGCGACAGACCGGACGGGTCACGAGGGCTGAATCAGGGATGTTGCCGCCCCTAACGGCAATGTCGTAGCCATCCCGCACAATATCGACGACCCGATCATCAAAATCGACCTCAATGGACAGGCCGGGGTACCGACCTAACAGTGCAGGTAGCGCCGGCAGCACATGATCGCGCCCGAAGGCCGAGCTCGTCGAAATGCGGACTCGTCCGCTAGCCACGGCTCGCTGCGCGGCAACGGTATCAACCGCGGCATCAAGTGCCTCCAGCGCAACGCGCGCTTGCCGGAGAAATGAAAGTCTCACGCCTTTGCCTCGGCTGCATGAGCTATGGGGAGCCAAACCGCCTACCTCAGCCGTGGTCGCTGGACGAAGCGGCGTCTCGTCCGTTTTTTCGGCAGGCCCTCGACGCGGGCATCAATTTCTTCGACACGGCAAATATCTATTCGAACGGGAGTTCCGAAGAAATCACGGGACGGGCGCTCAACGACATGGCGCGGCGCGAAGAGATCGTCGTCGCCACCAAAGCCTTCTTTCCGTGGCGCAACTCGCCCAATACCGGATTCCTCTCGCGCAAGGCGCTGCTCCAGTCGATCGACGACAGCCTGAGCCGGCTCGGGATGGACTATGTCGACCTCTACCAGATCCACCGCTTCGACCATGGCACGCCTATCGAGGAAACCATGGAGGCGCTGCACGACATCGTGAAGGCGGGGAAAGCTCGCTACATCGGCGCGTCATCCATGGAGGCATGGCGCTTTGCCAAGATGCAGCACGTCGCTGAGCGCAACGGGTGGACACGTTTCGTTGCCATGCAGCCGCAGTACAACCTTCTTTATCGGGAAGAGGAGCGCGAGATGTTGCCCTTTTGCGCCGATCAGGGCGTCGGGGTCATTCCATGGAGCCCGATGGCCCGAGGACGGCTGACGCGCGACTGGAGCGAAAATACGCGCCGCACGCAGAACGACGCCTTCGCGCTGAAGATGTATCAGAACGCGGAAGCCCACGACCGGAAGGTGGTCGAGGTCGTGGCGCGTATCGCCGAAGTTCACCGGGTGCCGCGCGCGCATGTTGCGCTCGCCTGGTTGCTATCGAGGCCGGGCGTCACGGCTCCGATCGTCGGGGCGACCAGGCCGGAGCACCTTGCTACCGCCATCAGCGCGCTCGACTTCTCACTTATGCAGGATGAAATCGCCGCACTTGAAGCACCGTATGTCCCGCATCGGTGGATGGGATCGTGCCGCCGCTTTCAGAACAGCCGCCAACAATCACGCCGCCACGCGCCTAGCTGGTGGACATGGAAGCCATGGATGCAAAGACGATGCCGCTAGTCTTCAGGAAAATGAGCGGTCGGCCGTAACGAAAGCCGGCCGGGTTGGACGATAAGGATCGCTATGAAAAAAAATCAACCGCGCAGCACCGCCCTCAAACCAACACCCCGCCGCCATCCACCACGACGGTCTGTCCAGTGGCATACCGGTTGATCATCAAATAAACATAAGCGTGCGCAAGATCGTCGGCCTCGGCGACATACCCCACCGGCAACGCTTCCCCACTCGCCGCAAAAAGCGCCTCACGGTCCGCATCCGGCAAGTTGGCCCACAGCGGCGTGCGTACCAGCCCCGGGCTCACGAGGTTGACGCGAACGGGCGCCAACTCCACCGCCAGCGCCCGCACGAGGCCTTCCATGGCGCTACAGGCACTCGCAAGCGCCACCCAACCCCGCTGCGGCCGCAGGCTGGCGACTCCGCTCGTCAGTACCACGGAGCCACCGGGACGCAGATACGGCGTGGCATGTTTTACGGCGGCAATGGCTCCGAAGACACGCACATCGAAAACCCGACGGACCGTGTCGAGATCCATCTCGGCGAGCGCCCCGGTTTGCAGCGAATCGCCTGCGCTGTAGACCAGATGATCGAACGGCCCGAGTTGTTCGAACAAGCCGCGCACGGCGGACTGATCACTCAAATCGACCGTGTATCCGGAGGCCCGCTCACCGAGCCCGCTCACGGCGTCGGCAACACGCTGGGCGCTCGACGAAACCACGATCACCGAGGCACCCATTGCCAGCGCGGCATGCGCCGTGGCGAGGCCTATGCCCGATGTGCCGCCCAACAGGACGACGCGTTGATCCCGAAGCTTCATGTCTGGAGTAATCATTGGAAAGTCCTTGCAAGTTGGCTGTGAGTGAAGCAAGGACACCAGTATTATTCTTAAGTCAAAGTTGATAAACGCAACTTTCCTTCGATCACCTCTTAACAGGACTTGCGAATGGATCGATTTAGCAGCATGACCATGTTCGCGCGCGTGGTCGAATGCGGCAGCTTCACCGCGGCGGCCGAAGGCAGCGGCATGACGCCGACGATGGTCGGCAACCACATCCGCGAGTTGGAGCGGCGCCTCAAAGGCCGTCTGCTGAATCGCACCACGCGACGTCAGAGTCTGACCGAACTCGGCAAGCGCTATCACGCGCGGTGCCTCGAAATCCTGGCGCTGGTGGACTCCGCCGAACTGGATGCGCGCGAGATGCAGAGCACGCCGCGTGGCCGACTGCGGGTGAGCTGTCCTGTGATCTATGGCACGCGTGTGCTCGTCCCGGCGCTTGCCGCTTACCTCGACCGCTATCCCGAGGTGCAGGTCGAACTGTCACTGAACGACCGCTTTGTCGATCTGGCGGAAGACGGCTTCGACGCCGCCATTCGCGCCGGCGTGCTGCCGGACTCCGGCTTGATCGCACGGCCGCTGGCCTGTTCGCCGCGCATTGCCTGCGCGTCGCCGAACTATCTGGCGCGGCATGGGCATCCGCGGGTGCCCGCCGATCTCGCCCAGCACAACTGTCTGGCCTTTATGGTCGCGACCGGCCCCGAACGCGAGTGGGTCTTTCCACGTCCCGACGGCAAAGGTGTGGAGCACATCCCGGTGCGAGGCCGCCTCGACGTCAATGGCGGTCTGGCGCTTCGCGAGGCCGCGCTCGCGGGATTGGGGATAATTTTCCAACCTCAGATGATGCTGCAGGAAGATCTGGACGCGGGCCGCCTCGTTCGTCTGTTTCCCGACTGGCCGGCGCAAACCTGGCCCATCCATCTGGTGCATCTGCCCGACGCGAACCTGCCACCGAAGCTGGTGACGTTCATCGCCTTTCTCCAGGAAACCTTGGGGCACGGCAGCGAGCCGCGCAACCCATTGATCTGGCGTTTACCGGCGCTTAAACCGGCTGTCGAATAAGCGCCCGCTCTCACTTCCACCACCGCAACGGCCGGCGCAGGTGATGCCGCTCCAACCGCACCGCCGGCCCCGCATGCAGAAACGCGGGCATGCCGTCGAGCGGCACACCGGTCGCACGTTCGCGCTCCTCGTCGGCCTCGACGGTCTTGCTGGTGTCGATGAACAGCGCGGCCAGCACGCCGACCGCTAGCAGCCCCGCCGAGATCGTGAACGGCACGTTGTAGCTGCCGGTCTTCTCGATCAGATAGCCGAACACGACCGGCGAGATCATCCCCGCCACGCCGAAGCCGGTATTCATCATGCCGCCGGCCGTGCCGGCGTATTTACCGGCGATATCCAGCGGCAAGGTCCACAGCACCGGATTGGTAATTTCGAGGAAGAAGAACGACGCCGACAGATACCACACGGCGGTGAGCGGATTCGTGGCGGACACCATCGGCACCAGAAACACCAGCGATCCGCCCATGCCGACCACCAGCACCGAGCAGCGCGCAAAGCGCAGGCGTCCGGTGATCTTGAAGAGCTTGTCCGACACCACGCCGCCGAGCGTATCGCCCACCACGCCCGCCAGCAGCGGCAACGCGGTGAACAGCGCCAGTTGCTTGAGATCGAAGCCGCGCGATTCGCGCAGATAGGACGGCAACCAGGTCAGATACACCCACAACAGCCAGCCATAGCAGAAGTCGACGAAGGTCACGAGCCACATGCGCCGAATCAGTTTGCGCCACGGCGTCGCCGCGTGTTTCGCGCGGTCGCAATCGCCGGTGTGATAGCCGATTTCGTTGGTTTCTTCAGGCGTGATGCGGCGGTTCTGCTCCGGCGAGTTCGTGAACACGAACAGGTACAGCACCGTCCACGCGAGGCTGGCGATACCGAGCAGGATGAACGCATCGCGCCAGCCGCCGGTGGCCACCACCGCGAGCACGAGCGGCGGCGTGACGGCGCCGCCCAGGCGCGCGAAGCTGTGCGTGATGCCTTGCGCGAAGCCGCGTTCGGCAACCGGCATCCAGTAGGTGAACGCGCGGGTCGCGGTCGGAAACGCACCGCCTTCGCCTATGCCGAGCGCGAAGCGCATCAGCACCAGCATGGTCACGCTGCCCGCGAAACCGGTGGCGAGCGTGGCCACGCCCCAGATCAGCGACAGCACGGTCAGCACCAGTTTCGGCCCGAATTTGTCGGCGAGCCAGCCGCCGACGATCTGCATCGCCGCGTACGGATACGCGAAGGCCGAGAACACCAGGCCGAGCTGGACCGTGGTGAGGCCCATCTCATGACGGATCAAGGGACCGGCTACGGCAATGTTCACACGATCGATGTATGAGATGAAGTACATCAGACACATGACCGCCAGGATGATATGGCGTGTTTTGATACGCCGGATGCGCGTTTCCATGCTGTCTCCATGCAACGTAGTTGCTGTCTTTTGTGTGTCGAGAGCGGTGTCGATCAACCGCCGTTCGATGCTGCCGTTCTGCTGCTACTGCTGGCGCGATGCGGTGCGCGGTTGATTGGCTCTCTGGCTCTTCGGCACTTTTCCGCGTGGCTCGACGCCCCTGCTTCAACGCCCCTGCTTCACCGTCACTCATGTGGGCACCAGCTTCAGTCGCTGCACCTTGCCCGACGGCCCACGCGGCAATTCGTCGACGAAACGGAATTCCTTCGGCGTCTTGTAGCGGCCCAGTTCACGCAGGCAGTGCTCGCGGAGTTCGGCCGGGTCGGGCGCGGCGCGTCCGTCGTTCAGACGCGGCACCACGAAGGCGACGATGTCCTGCCCATACGCCGGATCGGGCACGCCGACCGCCGCGGCATCCAGCACGCCCGGATGGCGCAGTAACGCTTCGTCGATTTCGCGTGGCGCGATGTTTTCACCGCCCTTGATAATCAGTTCCTTCGCGCGGCCGTTGATGTAGAAGTAGCCGTCCGCGTCGCGATAACCGAGGTCGCCGGTACGCAGCCAGCCATCGGCGGTGAACGCGGCGGCGGTTTCGTCGGGGCGCTTGTAGTAGCCGCCCATCACCTGCTCGCCGCGCAGAATCAACTCGCCGCATTCGTCGGCGGCGCAGTCGCGTCCGTCGCGATCGATCACGCGCGCTTCGCCGCCCGAAGGCAGGCCGATGCTGCCCACCCGCCGTCGTGCCATCTCGTACGGGTTGCTGAACACCGGCGCGGCGGTTTCGGTCATGCCCATCGTTTCGATCACGCCGATGCCGAAGCGCGCCTCGAACGCGCGATGATGGTCGGCCGGCAACGCCGCCGACGCGCTGCGGCAAAACTTCAGCGCGGCCAGATCGTAGGTGCAGGCTTCGTCGGCATTGAGCAGATAGGCGACGATGGTCGGCACCACGTTGATCCACGTACACGCATGCAACGCGACGTCGCGCCAGAACGTGCGCGCGGAAAAGCGCGGCGTCATCACCGCCGAGCCGCCATGAAACAGCGGCGCGAGCAGCGTCACGACGAGACCGTTGATGTGATAAAGCGGCAGCGACGCGAGCACGCGATCGTCCGCGTTCAGCCGATGTTCGGCGGTGATATTGCGTGCGTTCGCAACCAGGTTGCGGTGGGTCAGGAGCACGCCTTTGGGCGTGCCGGTGGTGCCTGAGGTGTACATCAGCAACGCGATGTCGCTGGCGGTGGGTTCGGTCGAGGCGTCGGCGAGTGCTTCGGTGGCAAGTTGCGGGACGCTGCGCGGCGCAAGCGGAGCGGCCGCGGCCGCGGAAGCCGAAACCGCCGCCAGCCCCGCGCCCTGCGCTCCGGTTTCCGCCAAGGCAGGCTCGCATCGCATTAGCAACGGCGGCGCCGGATCGTCCGGTTCCGTTTCAATCAACGCGATCTCGCGCGTCAGCCCTTCGGCGCGCAGACCGGCGAGCGCCGTTTCGATCGTGGCGTGCGTGTCGCGCGCGGCGAAGATCATCCGCGTATCCGAATGGCCGACGATATAGCGCACCTGCGACGGCTGGCACAACAGATTCAGCGGATTCGCCACCAGACCGCTGTACATCGCGGCGAGCAGCAGTCGCGCGGTCTGGATGCCGTTGCCCATGAAAACCGAAATCACATCGCCCGGCCGCAGCCCGGCGTCCCTGAAACGCGTCTCCAGCACGCGGCAGTCGTCGCGCAATGCGCCGAACGTCAGCACGGTCGCGCGACGCTCGGGGGCGACCGGTTCATCGTCGTCGAGCGCAGCCAGCAGAAAAGGCTTGTCGGGAGACTGCGCGGCGCGCTCGTCGATCAGCGCGCGAAGCGTGGCGGGCGTGTTCATCGTCCGACCCTCGCGAAGAAGTCGCCGAGCAGGTCGTCCGGGTCCGGCACGCGCTCTTCGATCGGGTAAGCGACCCGCGTCGTGTTCAGGTAGTGGCGGAAACCCAGGTTGCCCGAGAAGTTGTTGCGGCCCCACGTGCCGCAGCCCATCGACAGTGAAAACGGCAGACCGTTGTCAAAATTGCCGCCGGTCGCGAGGCAATGCGCCTGATTCACGATCACGCGCGCCACCGGCAAGCTCACGCCGAGTTGCACCGCTTGCGCGGCATCGCTCGAATGCAGGCCGACCGAATGGCCGGCGCCCATGTACGCGTAGATGTCGCGCACCACGTCAGCAGCGGCGTCGAAATTCGCCGCACGATAGACGGTTAATACCGGCGAGAGTTTTTCGCCGGAGAACGGATAGTCGCTGCCGGCGCCGCTCTCTTCCACCATCAGAAACGCGGGATGCCGCTCGGCCACCTCGTCGAGACCCGCCACGCGCGCGATGACCTCGGCGGATTTCGCGGTGCAGTGCTCGGAAAGCTTGCCGTTGACCCACATCGCCGCCTGCAGGCGGGCTTTCTGCGCGGCGTCGAGCAGGTCGCCGCCACAGGCGGCCAGTTCGGCCAGCATCGGCTGATACACGGCCTCTTCGATCACGATGCTGTTTTCGGACGAACAGCTCGTTGCGTTGTCGAAGGTCTTCGAGCGCAGAATTTTTTGCGCCGCATCATGCAGATCCGCGGACGCGGTCACGATCGACGCGACATTGCCCGCCCCCACGCCGAACGCGGGCGTGCCGCTCGCATACGCCATCCGCACATTCGCCTGCGAACCGGTGGCGACCACCAGATCGCACTGCCGCATCAACGCGGCGGTCGCGGCCTTGCTGATCGGCGCGGGCAGCATCTGCACGAGATCGGGGTCGAGCCCGGCCTTGGCGAACTGCGCGTGAATGAACCCGATCAGCAACGCGCAAGAGGAATACCCCTTCGGCGACGGCGCAACGATGACCGCATTGCCGCATTTGAGCGCGTTGATGATCTTGTTGGCCGGCGTCGCGGCCGGATTGGTCGACGGCGTGATCGCCGCGACCACGCCAACCGCGCGGGCGATTTCGACGATCCCGCTGGCGTCGTCGCGCGCGATCACGCCGGTGGTTTTCTGGCCATGCAGATCGCGCAGCAAACCCAGTGTCTTGCGATAGTTCTTGCGGAACTTGTCGTCCGCGTTGCCGAGACCCGTATCGCTTACCGAGAGGTCGGCAAGCTGTCGGTTGCGCTGCGGCTCCATGATGGCCCACGCGGCCGCGGCGGCCGCAGTGTCGAGCGCCTCCTGTCCCGCGCTTTCGAAAACGCGCTGCGCCGCGCGTGCTTTCGCCACGAGTGCGGCAACCACACGTTCGGCTTCGCCGTCGGTGCGATCGCCCGCGATTTCGGCTCCTGTGGCCCTGATGTTCATATCGGTGTGCTCCGGGTAGCGGTTTCGATTGCAGTGCTACCAATCTAGCCACCGGCGCGCAGGCCGAAGTCCCGTTTTTCGCGCTAAGCGTCGCAGCCCAATCGCGCGCATCGGAAAGTGCGGAATTCGGTACTTTCCACAGTCCCGAAAACTGCTCGATCCGATGCAAAATCAGACTTATCGCCACGTGGGCAAGGGAGCGGAATGTCGACGTCGAATCAGTCGAATGCAGCGGCGGTGCGCGCGTTTCGCGTGCTAGAAACGCTGGCCGAAGCGGGCAGCCCGTTGTCGATGACGGAGCTCGTCAACGCGCTCGGCCTGCCCAAGCAGACCGTGCACCGCATCCTCGTGCAATTGATGGACGCGTGGCTCGTCACGCGTGGCGCGGGCGACCGTCTGTACGAGTGCTCGCCGCGCGTGCGGATGCTGGCCGTGAACGTGCTGATGCACGCCGGACCTGCTGCGGCGCGGCACGTTTTGCTGGAACAACTGGTGGCGAAGATCGGCGAGACCTGCAATCTGACCATGCTGTCCGGCAACGACGTGGTCTACGTGGACCGCGTCGAAACCGAATGGCCGCTGCGGATGCATTTGCAACCCGGCTCGCACGTGCCGCTGCATTGCTCGGCGAGCGGCAAACTGCTGCTGAGTTTTCTGCCGAAAGACCGGCGCGAACGTGTGATCGAAACGCTGCCGCTACGCGGCTATTCGGAACGGACGATCACTGACCGCGACGCGTTGCGCAAGGAGTTGACGACCACGCGGCGGCGCCTGCTCGCGATCAACAATCAGGAGCATCTGCAAGGGCTGATTGCGATCGCCGTGCCGGTGATGCTGGACCGCAATCGCGCGTGCGCAGCGATTGCGGTTCAGGCGCCGGTAGGCCGAGTCACGCTCGACGATCTGCTCGCCTTCGTGCCCGATCTGCGCTACGCGGCGGAGGAAACCGCGAAGACGTTTCGCGAGTGACGGGGGCGATGACTCACCGCGCGAGCGCGGCAGCGTGCTCGCATAAGCGGCGGGCTGCAACCCGCAACAACACGCGCCGCGACTTACACGCTAGCTGAACACGCCCGCCCACTCACTGCGCGTGCACCACCGAATCAAACGCACCCGCTCGCCTCCGTTCTATCGCACGCGCCGACAACGCCGACACCAGCGCCGAGAACAGCACATACGCGCACACGGTCCACGGCTTGCCGCCGTTCAACCGCATCAGGATCGTCGCGATGATCGGCGTGAGGCCGCTAGCGAAGATGCCCGAGAACTGATACACGAACGAGATGCCTGTATAGCGGACTTTCGCGTCGAACAGTTCGGCGAACAGCGCAGCCTCCGGACCATAGACCATTGCGTAGAAAATGCCGAAGGGAATCACGATCGCGGTCCAGATCAGCAGCGTGTTGCCCGGCTGCATTTCGATCAGCCAGAACGACGGAAACACCGACACGCCGCAAATCAGCGAACCCCAGAAATACACCTTCGCGCGGCCGATCCGGTCCGACAGACTGCCGAACAGCGGAATGAAGAAACACATCACGGCAGCCGCGATCATCACGCCGAGCAATGCATCGGTACGGCTCATCGCGACGTGCTGCGTCAGGTAACCGATCGAAAACACCGCGAAGACATTGAAGAACACGCCGTCGATATAACGCGCGCCCATGCCGAGCATCACCTCGCTGCGGTAGCGCGTGATCATATCGACGAACGGAATCCTGGCTTCACGGCCGCCGCGTTTGAGGGCGATAAATTCCGGCGTTTCCATCACTTTCGAGCGGATATACAGGCCGATCACCACGAGCCCCAGCGAAGCGCCAAACGCGATCCGCCAGCCCCACGACAGAAACGCCGCTTCGGGCAGCAGGCGCGACAGGCTCGCAACCATCCCCGACGCGAGACAGAGGCCAATCGACAGACCGATCTGCGGCAAGCTCGCGTAGAGCCCGCGCTTTTCGGGCGGCGCGTATTCGTACGCCATCAGCACCGCCCCACCCCATTCGCCGCCGAGACCAATGCCCTGCAACACGCGCAGCGACAACAGCAGAATCGGCGCCCAGATGCCGATCTGCGCATAGGTCGGCACGAATGCGACGCCGGCCGTCGAAATCCCCATGATGATCAGCGTCAGGATCAGCGCCGACTTGCGGCCGATCTTGTCGCCGAAGTGGCCGAACAGCACGCCGCCCAGCGGCCGCGTAACGAACCCGACCGCGAAGGTCGAATACGCGAGCAGCGTGGACACCAGCGGATCGCTGGCCGGGAAATAGAGCTTGTTGAAGACGATGCCGGCGACCACGCCATACAGGAAAAAGTCATACCATTCGACGGTCGCGCCGATCACGCTGGCGAACGCAACGCGCCGGATAGTACGGGGATCGATTGCCATAGCAGTTGCTCCTCAATGGACGGCCATGCCACCTGTGTTCAGCACTCGTGCTCACGGGCGGCCGGACGAAAACCCCAGTTGTCTCCTCCGGGGGTGTTGTTGGCAGACAGCGAGCCTTTCGTGAAGCGACGGACTCGCGACTGCATTGCGCGGCGCGTATCGGCCGCGTTGTTTTGCACCTGCTGTGTTGCACCTGCTAACTTCTAAGCCGCCACCTTCGCCGCCGTCGCTACGGCCGCGCCGCGATCGACGCCACGCGCGTCGTCGAGAATCATGTCCGACGCTTTTTCCGCCACCATCACGATCGGCACATTCGTATTACCCGACACCAGCGTCGGCATGATCGAACAGTCCACCACGCGCAAACCCTGCGTGCCGTACACGCGCAAACGCTCGTCGACCACCGCGAGCGGATCGCCGGCCGTCCCCATCTTCGCTGTACCAGACGGATGGAAAATTGTCTGTCCGTATTCCCGACAGAACTCGAGCAATTCGTCGTCGGTCTGCGCGTCCGCGCCGGGCCGCACTTCGCGCT
The DNA here is from genome assembly GCF_013409255.1 of Paraburkholderia bryophila. NCBI lineage: Bacteria > Pseudomonadati > Pseudomonadota > Betaproteobacteria > Burkholderiales > Burkholderiaceae > Paraburkholderia > Paraburkholderia bryophila. The sequence goes on along the minus strand of NZ_JACCAS010000001.1, from coordinate 386,402 downwards.
TCATCAGACCGGCCATCGGCTCAGCCGCCGCAACGCGGCGCGCAAAGCGCACGCCGGCAATCGTCGTGCGACGGTCGAAGTCAGTGTCGAGATAATTCGGCTGGATCGACGGCGCTTCACGCGGATCGGCGCTGCGAATCCGCACGGCGCCGCGCGATTCGGGACGCAGTTGGCACACCGAATACGTGCAGCCAGGAAACGCGTGAACGTTGCCGCCCGCCGAGTCCGCCGATAACGTCGAGAAATGAAACTGGATATCCGGCGTTGGCGATTCCTGCGGCAACGCGCGGCAGAACATGCCGCCCTGGTTGATGCCGACGGCCAGCGGACCACTGCGCAGCAGCGCCCATTGCAGGCCCATTTTTGCGCGGCCCGCCCACGATCGCAGTTGATCGTTGGTCGTGATCGGCTTGCTGACTTCATAGATCAGACGGATCTGCAGATGGTCCTGCAGATTGCCGCCGACACCGGCCCGATTGGCCACCACCGGAATACCGAATTCGCGCAGCAGCGCAGCCGGTCCCACGCCCGACAATTGCAGCAATTGCGGCGACTGCAGCGCGCCGGCCGTCAGGATCACTTCGCGATTGGCGCGCACTTCCCGTAGTTCGCCATGCTGCCGGTATTGCACGCCACAGGCGCGAGTGCCTTCGAACAGAATTTTCGAGGCCATCGCATCCGTTTCGACGTGCAGATTCTTGCGTTGCCGCGCGGGCTTCAGATAGGCCACCGCAGTGGAACAGCGGAAGCCGCGCCGGGTCGTCAACTGGTAATAGCCGACGCCTTCCTGATCGCCCGTGTTGAAATCGTCGACGCTTGCCACGCCTAACGAATTGGACGCCGCGATAAACGCGTCGACCAGCTCATGCCGCTGCTTGATGGTCGAGGCCCACAACGGCCCGTCGACGCCACGCGTCGGCCCTTCCCCGAGTTCGTTGTGCTCCAGCCGCCTGAAATACGGCAGACACTCGTTCCAGCTCCAGCCGCGATTGCCGAGCCGCGCCCACTGGTCGTAATCGTCTTTCTGGCCGCGTACATAGATCAGGCCATTGATCGAACTGCTGCCGCCGAGCGTACGGCCGCGCGGCCAGTAAAGCCGGCGATGGTGCATGTTCGGATCGGGATCGGTATAGAAGCCCCAGTTGTAGACCGGGTGAAACATCGTCTTGCCATAACCAATGGGGATATGAATCCACATGAAGCGATCGGCGGGGCCGGCTTCGAGTAAACACACCGAGTAGCGGCCGCCTTCGGAAAGCCGGTTGGCGAGCACACAGCCCGCTGAACCCGCGCCGACGACCACGAAGTCGAATCGATCTGCCATGTGACGTGTCTCCGATCACGCAACCTGAATTGCGAGCGTTTTATAAAAACCGGTATGTTTCGTTGAAATTTATGTTCAGCCGGTTTCTTGTTCAAGAAATTCCCGCTAAGATCGGCTCATGTGAAACAGAAACACGATTTTTTGTTTCAGTTTTCGCAATGACCGCCCCGCTGCGCAACGGTCGCGGACGCCGGGCACTCCTCGATCGACAGCAAGGAAGCGTATGCAGGCACACTGCCCGTCCCCACGCAGCGAACCCCTGACCGAAGATTCACGGGCGTTGCGCGCATTGGCGGTGCTCGAACAACTGGCGGCGGCGGGACAGCCGTATTCGCTGTCGCAACTGTCGCTGCGCCTGCACATTCCCAAAGCCACGCTGATGCGCCTGATCGAATCGCTCGAAGCGCAGGGCTACGTGACGCATCTGCCCGACTCGCGCGGCTCGGATCGCGGCATCACCCTGGGGCCAAAAGCGGCGCAACTCGCGCTCACCACGCTGGCCAACAACACTTTCGGGCGCGCCTGCCGCTCGCTGCTGCGGGCGCTGGTGGATGCGCTCGGCGAGACCTGCAACCTGACCGCGCTCGACCGCGACACGGTGCTGTATCTGGAACGCGTGGAGACCGCCGAGCCGCTGCGCCTGCATCTGCAACCGGGCACCCGCGTGCCGCTGCACTGCACCGCCAGCGGCAAACTGTTCCTCGCGCAGATGCCGCCCGTAGAACGTCGCGCGATGCTGGCGCGGCTGACGCTCGAACGTAAAACCCAGAACACGCTGACGGAGATGAACCTGCTGGAAGCGGAACTCGACCGGCTCGCGGTGCGCGGCATCGGGATCGACAATGAAGAGCTGGTGCGCGGCATGGTGGCGGTCGCGGTGCCGGTGCGCGACGCGAGCGGCACGCATCTGCTGGCGGCGCTGGCGATTCACGCGCCCACCGCGCGCGCGAGTCTGAACGATCTGCTCAAGAGCGTGCCGCGGCTCAAGGAAGCGGCGCTGAAGCTCGCGCCGCTGTTGTCCGCCACGACCTCCACGGAGCACGCGAACCATGACCGCTGACGCATTGCCGATGAGCGATCCGTACGATCCGAGCGACGCTTGCGCCGCCGCGCAAACCACGCGTACGAAGGCCAGGCCGCCCGAAACGGAACGGTACAATGACGCCGATCCATTTTCCGGAACGGCAGGCATGACCAAAGCGGATACCCCGACGCTGCGCGCCTTCGCGCTGCTCGAACACCTCGTCAACAGCGACGGCCCGGTGTCGCTCGCCGACATCGCACAAGACGTCGCGCTGCCCAAGGCGTCGCTGCATCGCATGCTCGCTTCGCTGGAGGCCGGCGGCCTGGTGATCCGCGAACCGGGGCAAAAGAACGCCTATGTGATCGGCCCGCGCCTCGCGCAACTCGCGTTGGGCGTGGTGATGCATCCCGGCACGCGGCGCTTGCGTCATGCGATCCTCGCGCGGCTGGTGGCCGATCTCGGCGAGACCTGCAATCTGACGATGCTGCATGAAACCGAGGTGCTGTATCTCGACCGCATGGAAGCGCCCTGGCCGTTACGTCTCGATCTCAAACCGGGCTCGCACGTGCCCGCGTATTGCAGCGCGAGCGGCAAGCTGCTGTTGTCCATGCTGCCGCGCGAACAGCGCTCGGCGCTGGTGCGCGCGTTGAAGCTCGAACGCTTCACGCAGAACACGATTACCGACGCGGAGTTACTCGAAGCGGAACTCGACCGTACGGCGCACAAGCGCATCGCGATCGATAACGAAGAGTTTCTGGCCGGTATTGTGTGCGTCGCGGCGCCGGTGGTGGATGAGAACGGCACCTGTATCGCGGCGATCGCCGTGCATGCGCCGGTGTCGCGCGCGCCGCTGTCGCGGGCGCTGGAGTTTGTGCCGCGGCTTCAGGAAGCCGCTAGAGAACTCGCCAAGACCTTCTGACGTGGCGTGAGGCGCAAATTGCGCGTGCGTTGTGCGTCTGTCGTGCACCGCCGGGTTCGCGTATCGCGCGATACGCTCCCGGCCGCTTCACCCATTCACCGATTCACCGATTCACCCTTCCGCGGGCTTCTGCTTACGCACTAACCCGGCCAGCAGGCGCACGCCCTCATCGATCTTTTCCAGCTTGATCGCCGAGAAGCCCATCCGGAAGCAGTGCTTCTGCTCCAGCCCATCCATAAAGAACACGTCGCCCCGCTCGATCAGAATGCCGTGCGCTTCGGCGTCGGTGACGAGGCGCTCCGCGTCGAGCCATGGCGGCCCTTCCACCCAGCATGACGCGCCGCCCGTCACCGGCAGATAGCGGGCCTCGGGCAGATACGCGTCGAGCGCGGCCATCAGCGCCAACGCGCGCTCGCGGTACGCAAACGCCAGCCGACGCAGCAACGCATCGTGATGACCTAGCGACAGAAACGTCGCGAACGCGCGCTGAATATAGGCCGCCGGATGACGCACCATGAGCCGCCGCAGCGCGCGCAACTCCAGCACCAGTTCGCGTGGTCCGACGATATAACCCAGCCGCAAACCCGGCGCGAACGTCTTCGACAGACTGCCGATATAGATCACGCGATCGGCCGTATCCAGACTCTTGAGCGCCGGATGCGGCGTGCCCGAAAAGTTGTTCTCGCTTTCGTAGTCGTCCTCGATCAGCACGAAATCGTGCTGCTGCGCGAGTTCCAGCAACGCATGGCGGCGGTCGATCGGCATGGTCGCCGTGGTCGGGCACTGGTGGCTCGGCGTCACGTACACGTAGTCGCACTGCGCGAACAGGTGGGCATCTTCGACGGGACGCACGCCGCCCGCATCGATCGGTAGCGGCACCAGCCTCGCGTTGCGATTCTCGAAGATGTTGCGCGCGTCCGGATAGCCGGGGTTCTCGAAGCCCACCGTGGTGCGCTCGCGGGCTAGCAGATCCGCGATCAGATAAAGCGCCTGCTGGCAGCCGATCGTGATGACGATCTCGTCCGGCATGGCGAACACGCCGCGTCGCGGCAGCACGCGCGTGCGAATCTGCTCGATCAGCGTGTCGTCGTCGCGGCCGATCAGATCGGGCGCCCAGTTGCGGATTTCCATCACCGAAAGCGCCTTCATGCAGCATTCCCGCCAGTCGTTGGTGGGAAACAGCGTCTGGTCGAATTGTCCGTAGATGAAGGGATAGTCGTAGTTCTGCCAGTTGCCAGGCTTGACGATGTTGCGCTGCGCGGAAGGCGGCCGCTGCACCCGCTGCGCCCAATCTGGCCGCGCGTGCGCGTCTTCATGCGTATTCGTCGGGATCGTCTGCGTTTGCGTGAAACCGTGACGCCCTTCCAGCATCGCCGGATTGACGAAGTGCCCACTGCGCTCGCGCGAAATCAGATAGCCCTCCTCAACCAACTGCTGATAAGCCAGCACGACCGTATTGCGCGCGACACTCAATTGATCGGCCAATTCGCGGCTCGACGGCAGCGCGGTCTGCGGCGGCAACTGGCCGTCCAGAATCGCCGCCACCAGCATTCGCCGGATCTGCCCTTGCAGGCTCATGGTCGAGTCGCCCGGACGCTGAAAACGCTGCGTCCATAGGGCTGTCGCGGTACGGCTGGACATGCTTCCTCCTCAAATGACAGGGAGCCGGGCGGATGTGGACTCAACGATCGCCGCCGTCTGGCACTAACTTGCTCCATTTTTTAATGACGATACTCGACTCACCCCGTCAAACGCGATCGGGACAAGCACCGGTCGTGGCCACACGATCTTCCTGCTCCATCGGCAAGACCTTCTGAGACCTATTATGAAACGCCATAAAAACTCGACATCAAGGCCCTGGTTCCAATGGACGGCGCGCTGCGTGCTGTCGCTGCTGTTCGCCGCCACGGCCGCCCTCGTGGCGACGCCCAGCCACGCCGAAGACAAGGAGATCACGATCGCCTATCAGCAGATCGTCGATCCGTGGGTGGTCGGCATTGCGAACGGCTCGATCGAAAAAGCCACCGGCTACAAGATCAACTGGCGGCAATTCGAGTCGGGCGCGAAAGTGGCGACCGCTTTGGCCTCCGGCGACGTCAAGGTCGGCGTGATCGGTTCCAGCCCGCTCGCCGCCGCAGTCAGCCAGGGGCTCGATCTGCAACTGTTCTGGATTCTCGACAACATCAATCAGGCTGAAGCGATGGTGGTGCGCAACGGCGCCGGCATCACGAAACCCGCCGACCTGAAGGGCAAAACGATCGGCGTGCCGTTCGTCTCCACGACCCACTATCACACGATGTTCGCGCTGCAGCACTGGGGCATCGATCCGTCCAGCGTGAAAATTCTGAACATGCAGCCAAATCAGATCGTCGCCGCCTGGGAGCGTGGCGATATCGACGCGGCCTACGTGTGGAATCCCGCGCTCGCCGAGCTGAAGAAAAGCGGCAAGGTGCTGATCACGTCGGGCGATCTGTCGAAACTCGGCAAGCCGACCTTCGACGGCATTGCGGTGGACCGCCAATGGGGCGAAGCGCATAAGGACTTCATGGCGAAGCTCGTCAAGGCCATCGCCGACGCCGATCAGCAATACCGCGCCAATCCGGCGCAATGGAACGCGACCTCGCCGCAAGCCGCGGCGATCGCGAAGATGATCGGCGGCACACCTGCCGACGTGCCGGACTCTTTGTCGCTGTACGCGTTCCCGACGCTGCAGGAACAGGCCTCCGCGCAATGGCTCGGCGGCGGCGCATCGAGCCGTGCGGCGCTGGCGCTCAAGGACACCTCGGAATTCCTCAAGGGCCAGAAGCAGATCGGCACCGTGCTGCCCGACTACTCGAAGTTCGTGACGCCGGACTATGCCGAAGCCGCGGCCAAACTCAAGTGACGTCGCCGTGGGCTTCAACAGAGATCCAGGCGTTTCAGGAGGCAACATGGAAAACATGACAATCAGAAACGTCAGCGTGACGTTTCCAGGGCGTCGGCCCGGCCAGACCGTGCGGGCGCTCGACGACATCAACCTGACCATCCGCCCGGGCGATTTCGTGGTGGCGCTGGGCGCGTCCGGCTGCGGCAAGACGACGCTGCTGTCGCTGATGGCCGGCTTCATCGCGCCGACTCAGGGAGAGTTGCTGCTCGGCGGCGAGCCGATCGCGGGCCCCGGCGCGGATCGCGGCGTGGTGTTCCAGAAACACGCGCTGCTGCCGTGGCTCAACGTGATCGACAACGCCGAATTCGGCCTCAAGCTGCAAGGCGTGCCGCGCGCGCAGCGCCGTGAGATTGCCGTGCGCAACCTCGCGCTGGTGGGCCTGCAGGACTTCCACAAGCACATGATCTATCAGCTCTCGGGCGGCATGCAGCAACGCGTGGGGATTGCCCGCGCGCTGACCTGCGACCCGGCCATGCTGCTGATGGACGAGCCCATGGCCGCGCTCGACGCACTGACCCGCGAGACCATTCAGGAGTTGCTGCTCGACGTCTGGAAGAAGACCGGCAAGATGTACTTCTTCATCACCCACAGCGTGGAGGAAGCGCTGTTTCTGGCGAGCCGCCTGGTCGTGATGTCGCCGCGACCCGGGCGCATCACGCACACGTATGAGCTGGATTTCAACCGCCGTTTTCTCGACACGCGCGACGCGCGCGCCATCAAATCGAGTCCCGATTTCATCGCGATGCGCGAGCAGGTCCTCAACATCATTTACGGCGACGAGAAGCTGCACGCCGCCGAAGCCGGGGTGGCGCATGTTTAGTTCCAAATCCGCACAAGCCGTTCTGCAGCACGAGGTCTCGCCGATGGACACCAACGCGCCGATCGAGCCAATCGAACCACCCCGCCGGCCAGGCCGCAAAACCCGCGTGCTGGCGAAGAAACCCGCCCGCCCCGGCGACACCTTCGGCGTGCCGGGCCAGGGCAGCAGTGTCGTGACGAGTCTGATTACCGTGGCCGCGTTTCTCGGCCTCTGGTTCGCCGCGACCAACCTGCACTGGATCAAGCCGCTGTTCCTGCCCTCGCCGCAGGCCGTCTACGCGAAGTTCATCTTCGTCGCCACCGAAGGCTTCGCCAACTCGACGCTCGCGCAGCACACCGGCGTGAGCCTGCTGCGCGTGTTCGGCGCGTTCGCGCTCGCCTGCGTCACGGCGATTCCGATCGGCGTGATGATGGGCGTGTCGCGTTTCGCGCGCGGCGCCTTCGATCCACCCATCGAGTTCTACCGGCCCCTGCCGCCGCTCGCGTATTTGCCGCTCATCATCATCTGGTTCGGCATCGGCGAATTTTCGAAAGTGCTGCTGATCTATCTGGCCATCTTCGCCCCGCTCGCCATCGCGGCGCGCGCCGGGGTGCGCTCGGTGTCGATCGAACAGATTCACGCCGCGTATTCGATGGGTGCCTCACGCACGCAGGTGGTGCTGTACGTGATCCTGAAGTCGGCGATGCCGGAGATTTTCACCGGCATGCGGATCGGCATCGGCGTCGGCTGGACCACGCTGGTGGCCGCCGAAATGGTCGCGTCGACCAGCGGCCTCGGCTTCATGGTGCTCAACGCCGCGGAGTTCCTGGCGAGCGATGTCGTGATCATGGGGATCATCGTGATCGGCTTCTTCGCGCTCTGCTTCGACCTGCTGATGCGCTACCTCGAACGCGTACTGGTGCCGTGGAAAGGCCGGGTTTGACGACACGGGCGGCAACGCTCGCGGCGCGCTGCCGCGTCGCCCTTCGCATATCGGAACATATTGGTACAAAACGTTCCACTTATTGGATTTTCGATTGACGCCCCGAAAAGCCTGCCCTACATTTTAGACACCAAGCATTTTTCGGTATTTTTTGTTCCACTTATCTTAAAGAGCCGGAGACACCCCCATGAGCGAGCAGAACCCTTCCCCGCGTGACGCCAGCGCCGACCACCGCGCGAGCGGCCCGCAAGCCATGACGCCGTCCGAAGCCTTCGTCGAAACACTGGCGGCCAATGGTGTGACCGACATGTTCGGCATCATGGGCTCGGCGTTCATGGACGCGATGGACATCTTCGCGCCCGCCGGCATCCGTCTGATTCCCGTGGTTCACGAGCAAGGCGCCGGTCATATGGCCGACGGTTATTCGCGCGTGTCGGGCCGTCACGGCGTGGTGATCGGGCAGAACGGCCCGGGCATCAGCAACTGCGTCACGGCCATCGCGGCGGCCTACTGGGCGCATAGCCCGGTGGTGATCGTGACGCCGGAAGCCGGCACCATGGGCATTGGTCTCGGCGGCTTCCAGGAAGCCAAACAACTGCCCATGTTCCAGGAGTTCACCAAGTACCAGGGCCACGTCACGCACCCTGCGCGGATGGCGGAATTCACCGGCCGCTGCTTTGACCGCGCGATGGCGGAAATGGGCCCGACCCAGCTCAACATTCCGCGCGACTACTTCTACGGCCAGGTCAAGGTGGAGATTCCGCAACCGCAGCGGCTCGACCGTGGCGCCGGCGGCGATCAGCGTCTGGACGAAGCCGCCGAACTGCTCGCGCAGGCCAAATTCCCCGTGATCATTTCCGGCGGCGGCGTGGTGATGGCCGACGCCGTCGAAGAATGCAAGGCGCTCGCCGAGCGCCTCGGCGCGCCGGTGGTCAACAGCTATCTGCACAACGACTCGTTCCCGGCGAATCATCCGCTGTGGTGCGGCCCGCTCGGCTATCAGGGTTCCAAGGCGGCGATGAAGCTGCTGTCGCGCGCCGACGTGGTGATCGCGCTCGGTTCGCGGCTCGGGCCGTTCGGCACGTTGCCGCAGCACGGCATGGACTACTGGCCGACCAACGCGAAGATCATCCAGATCGACGCCGATCACAAGATGCTCGGCCTCGTGAAGAAGATTTCGGTGGGCATCTGCGGCGATGCGAAGGCGGCCGCCATCGCGTTGACGCAGCGTCTGGCCGATCGCAAGATTGCCTGCGACGCCACCCGCAACGAACGCGGCGATCAGATCGCCTCGGAAAAAGCGGCGTGGGAGAAAGAACTCGACGAGTGGACCCACGAACGCGACCCGTACAGCCTCGACATGATCGAGGAGCAGAAACAGGAACGCACGCCGGGCGGCGGCACCTATCTGCATCCGCGCCAGGTGCTGCGTGAACTGGAAAAGGCCATGCCGGAAGACGTGATGGTGTCGACCGATATCGGCAACATCAACTCAGTGTCGAACAGCTACCTGCGCTTCAACAAGCCGCGCAGCTTCTTTGCGGCGATGAGCTGGGGCAACTGCGGTTACGCGTTCCCGACCATCATCGGCGCGAAGGTCGCGGCGCCGCACCGCCCTGCCATTTCGTATGCCGGCGACGGCGCGTGGGGCATGAGCATGATGGAAACCATGACCTGCGTGCGCCACAACATTCCGGTGACGGCCGTGGTGTTTCATAACCGCCAATGGGGCGCGGAGAAGAAGAACCAGGTGGACTTCTACAACCGTCGCTTCGTCGCCGGTGAACTGGACAACCAGAGCTTCGCGGAGATTGCGAAGGCGATGGGCGCCGAAGGGATCGTGGTGGACCGGCTCGAAGATGTGGGCCCGGCGTTGAAGCGCGCAATCGATCTGCAGATGAATCATGGCAAGACCACGATCATCGAGATCATGTGTACCCGCGAACTGGGTGACCCGTTCCGCCGCGATGCGCTCGCCAAGCCGGTGCGCATGCTCGACAAGTACAAGGACTACGTTTGAGCACAGCAGGCATCTGAGTGTCGGCGGGCTCCGGTTTTCGTCTTGTAGTTTGAGGCGGTCGGAGCCCGCCGTGCTTGCGGGTCGCCGGTTCGAATGCCGTTCGCGGTGTTGCGGTCCGCGCCCCTTCGCTGCGCGTCTTGCGGCCTCCGTTATCGGGCATTGCCATGAAAGCCATTCTCCGCATCATCGACCAGGCGCGCGCATCGCCCATGCGCATCGTGCTGAGTGAAGCCGACGATCCGCGCGTGCTGCAAGCCGCGCAACGCGCGAGCCGTGAAGGCGTCGCGCGTATCGTGCTGGTGGGCGACGCCGCGCGCATTCGCGAGGCCGCGGCGGGCTTCGATATCGATCTGTCAGGGATGGAACTGGTCGACCCTGCGAGTTCGCCGCACGCATCGTCATACGCCACCGAACTGTTCGCGCTGCGCGGCAAGAAAGGCATGACGCTGGATCAGGCACAACAGGAAATCCTCAAGCCGCTGTGCTTCGCGAACCTGATGGTGCGTCTCGGCGACGCCGACGGTTCCGTGTCCGGCGCCGTCAACACCACCGCCGACGTGGTGCGCACCGCGATCCAGGTGATCGGCATTGCGCCGTCGTTCAAACTCGTGTCGAGCTTCTTCCTGATGATGCTGTGCGAGCCGTTCCACACGCTCAAAGGCGGCCTGATCTTTTCCGACTGCGCGCTCGTTGTCGAACCGGATGCCGACCAGCTTGCCGAGATCGCAATCGCTGCAGCCGACAGCGGACGCAGCCTGCTGATGGATGAACCGCGCGTGGCGATGCTGTCGTTTTCGACCAGCGGCAGCGCGCATCATGCGGCGGTCGATAAGGTGGTCAACGCTACGCATCGAGTGCAGGAACGTCGCCCGCATCTCATGATCGATGGGGACGTGCAACTCGACGCCGCGATCGTCTCCGAAATCGCGCTGCGCAAGGTCAAGCATTCGCAGGTCGAGGGGCATGCGAATGTGCTGGTGTTTCCGAGTCTTGAGGCGGGCAACATCGGCTATAAGCTGGCGGAGCGGATCGGCGGTGCGAAGGCCATTGGGCCGTTGCTACAGGGCTTGCAGAAGCCCGCTAACGATCTGTCGCGCGGGTGCAGCGCGGATGATATTTACTATGTGATCGCCGTGACGGCAGTGCAGGCGCAGGCGGCGCTTGCGCGCGTCGAAGCCTGTTAGTCGGTTTACCATGATGAGCTCACCACTTCTATGGAATGAGAAATGATCGGATAGTGAACGGGTGACACACACGGAGAGTTCACTATGCGTATTTTTCTCACGGGCGCGACGGGTTTTATCGGTTCGGCCCTCGTTCCCGAGCTCATCGCAGCCGGCCATCACGTAATCGGCATGACGCGGTCGGACGCAGGCGCGCAAGCGCTTGCCGATGCGGGTGCCGAAGTGCATCGCGGCACCCTGGAGGACACCGCGAGCTTGCGCGAAGGCGCCGCGAAAGCGGATGCCGTCATCCACGCGGCCTTCGATCACGACTTCTCGAACTTCGTCGCGAACTGCGAAAAAGACAAGCGCGCCATCGCCGCACTCGGTTCCGCGCTCACTGGTTCGGATCGTCCACTCCTCATCACGTCCGGAACGGGTGTGGGCAGCGGCGAGCACGGCGAACCGGCGAGCGAAGACGTCTTCAATACGAGCCACCCCAATCCGCGGATCGGCTCGGAACTGGCCGGCAATGCGCTGCTTGAGGCCGGCATCAATGTATCGGTGATGCGGCTGCCGCAAGTTCACAATCCTTTCAAGCAGGGGCTGATCTCACCGCTGGTCGCCATCGCCCGGGAGAAAGGCGTGGTGGCCTATGTGGGCGAGGGACGCAATCGCTGGCCCGCCGGTCATCTTTCCGACGTTGTACGTCTGTATCGGCTCGCGATCGAAAAACGCGAGCCGGGTGCCCGTTACCATGCGGTCGGAGAAGAAGGCATCAGCAGCCGCGAGATTGCCGGGTCGCTCGGACGCGGTCTGAACCTGCCGGTCGTTTCGATCTCGCAGGACGAAGCGGCGGCGCACTTCGGATGGATGGGGATGTTTGTCGGTCTGGATATGCCGGCTTCGAGCGCGCTGACGCAGGCACGGTTGGGCTGGAAGCCGACGGGCCCGACGTTGCTCGCCGATCTTGATGAAGCGCGATATGTGTAGGGGTGGTTGAGCGCTGAGCACTCAGCGGTGAAGCCGGCGCTGATGGGGTGATGGATGCGCCTGATGGCGATGGGCTCGGGAGTGCATGACCGACTGGGCACGTGAGCGGCAGATCAAGCCAGGCGGGCTATGCCGCCCGGTCCGACGAAGCGGCAAGGCAAGTGCCGCACGAGCGCGCCCTGCCCGTTCGCAGACGTCCGGCGCTCACTGTCGTTTCGGCGCCGCACTCGCACTGGCAAGTCCACAATCCATCGCCCGCGTACCGCTGCGTTGTCAGTTGGCCGAAAACCTCGCCGCTTTTCAGCGCAGGCGAGCCCGGTCGCGACCGCCACACACGACGCTGCTCGCGGCACCCGCAATCCTGCACTTCACCGCTCTCCACGGTCTTTAGCCCGGCAGTCACGTGGCGGCCGCAGCGGCATCGCCAAAGCCACGACTCCGCGCCGCAATAGTGAAGCGCGACGAGATGGCCGAAGGCGCGACCAGCGACATCGCGACGTGGCGGAAAGGGCCATTGAGGTGGCAAAGGGTGGCGGATACGTTTGTTCACAGGAGGTAAATGGGGTGCAGTGGCCTGCTCTCAAGTGTAATCGTGCCCCTGGTTAGAAACGGCTCGACAAGGATCAGTCTATGGCCCTTATGTGGGGTTGTTCACACTTTGTTTCAATTTGCTTGAGGTGTCTGGAGGCCCCGGCCAGCATGGCTTTGCGGCTTGAAACGGAGCGCGGACCCCGTTGCGCTTCACGCGGCGGGGTGAAGATTTCAAACGCTTGACCGTTAAAGGATTCAACAGATGGGGGACATATACCATGAAGATTGAATCCGGCAATTATCCGCTCGCGGCTCCGCAGAGCGGCGCACGAGGCGCAACGGCCAATAGCGATGCAGAAGGCGCCGTCGAGTCCGTGCAACCCGTCAGCGCTGCCGACGCGCAGCATTCGACTGTCAGTCTGTCGTCAATGTCCGCAGTGCACACGTCGGGCGATTCGGACATCGACACGGCGAAGGTCGAGTCGATCAAGGCCGCGCTGCGTCACGGTAGCTACACGATCGACTCGGGCAAGATCGCCGATGGCATGCTCAGCCACGCGCGTGATTTGCTGCAAAAGACAACGCCCTGAGCGGAAGCTGAACAACGGCGTTAGTAGATCAACCCGGCTTATCTTGCGGCGCGCTATGGATCGTCAGCTCCAGGAATCCGGTACCGGGATCGAACTCCCGCGAGAAGCGATGTTCGGGGAGCAACGCTAGCAACAGCTCGGCAGTCGTGCGGACCTTGCACCCGTGCGCCACATGGCCGCCGGATACCTGACCACGCGCGTCGGCGACGCTCATGTGCAGGTGTGCGCCATCGGGCGAGACCGAGCCGGCTAGCGTCAATATTTCAAGGTCGCCGCGCAGTTCAGTCGGAGCCTCGGCCCCGGCGAATCGCAATTGGGCGACGCTGAGACTCCCGATACCCTGAATCACGAAGGCTGCGTGCGACTGGCGCTGACGCAGTACGTCTTCGACTGCGACACGCAAATCGTCGCCGGGGGAAAGGCGTAAGGGATAGGCTTGCATGGGCGGGCACGAGTTCGATGTTGCGGACAGGTTAAGTTGGAACAAGGGCTTCGGCAAGCGGGCGTTGGGCGGTTGCGATGAGTGCGACGTCGGGTCGATCGGCATTGGCCGGTCAGAAACGGCCGTTTGACATCGCCGCTTAATTACGACATGAAGAGCCGCTGCCTGAGCAAATGCAGGGCCATTGGATATCGATGGGTGTTCCCTCGCATTGCACGCCAAAACACAGGTTCAAACTGGCGGAAGTTCGTTTGGCCTCCGGCCGGCGTCTATGCTTCATTGGCGTATTCGCACAATATGACCAAGGAGGCGTGTCATGAAACCCACGCTATGTGTCGCCGTCGCCAGTATGCTGTTCTGGGTCCAACTGGCGCACGCCGCCTGCCCCAACGACGCCGTCTTCCTCGTTCTAGGTGATCAGATTCGCGGTTACTCCTTGCGCGCCAACGGAGCGACCGAGCCCTGCCAGGTGCTGCAAGGGCCGCTCACCACCCTCATGACCGCCGGAGCGACGGTGATCGACAAGAAGGACTTCTTTCACGTTGCGCAGTTTCTCACCAGTAGTACTGTCGACATCTTTCCGCGCAAGGCCGAGGGCAATGAGGCACCCAGCCGGTCGTTCATGTTGACATCAACAAATGACCTGCTCAGCATCGCAGTGGATTCCCACCTCAACGACTTCGTCCTGACCATTCGACCGTCCGAAGCAGGCGTGCTGGTCGTTCCCAATAGCAGCTCTGGTCCTCTGCCCAATCCGACTCGCATTACTGATCCAACTATCAATCAGTACGTGAGCATCGCCATTGATAAGGACGACAATCTGCTGATTGCGGGTTATGACATACGGGGGGCGGCGATCATCGACACGTTTGGCACGAGTCGTAGCCTTACCTCCCCGCCGCTTCTTCGCAGCCTCACGGGTAGCAAAACCGGCCTGTTGCCGGGGACGCCACTTTTTGGAAGGAACAACATGACGATCGCTCTCGATCCTCGTACGGACGAATTGTTCGTCTACAACGCGACCACAGACGAGACGCAGATCCAGGTGAGCGTTTTCGCCGCCAAGGCGAGCGGCGACGTACCGCCGGTACGGACAATCAGCGGTCCAGCCACGGGAATCACTGGCTCTGGCTTGCCGGGAAACGAGATCGCCATCTCCTCGGACGGACGGCTCCTTGTTGCCGAGCCGAACCTGCGTATTCTCGCGTTCGCGCCGGGAGCAAGAGGTAATGTGGCGCCGTCGCAGATCATCGAGGACTCCACGCCCGGTCCAATCGCCCAGGGTGGGATTGTGGTCCGGTCGGGAAGGCGCGGGCAACAGAACGAACAGGACGATGATCGATGACACGGACGAAGCCGGTGGCAAATAATCCGATTGAACCTGGACGTCTAGCGTCGAACGGCCGCTTTGGGTAAATCTGAAGGTCTGTTCAGGATCGCGTGCTGCCGATCGCGGCCTGTCCAGGTTGAAGCTGCGTCCGCCCGATCCCATGGGACAGTAGCCGGCCAGAATTGGCGTTTCGACAGACATTCCGTAATCGTTGACAAGCTTACCTCGGGCACACGATCCGTATTTAGGCCGGGACAGAACTACGGTCGACTGAAAATTGGCATCTCACGATGGAATGGCTGAAGCCTTGGCTGTCTACGGAAGGCGAAAACGAAAAATTCCGCGAGGTGTTCGCGCACCAGCCTGGATTGGAAGTTGGACCCGAACATCAGTTATTTCGGTTGTCCACGCGACTGATCGGACGTGGCCAAGGCGATGACGCGTTATTCGAAATACTGGATGGGACCGGCCGAGTTGCGGTCGTTCACCTAACTTGGGCTAAGACCACAGAACGACATCCTTGGCCGATCACTAAGTTCTACGCGGATATTCAAGAATGGGTTGAGAAGTGCATGCGACCTGAACATGAGGCGTGGGACGACTAACTGGACGCTTCGGGTCGTCCCGATCCGATCGCGTCGGACGTTAAAATAAGCGAGGGAAACTCAGGAACGGGATTGAATTGGACACGAAAACGAAATCGGCTCGCAAAACGTCGCGGAAGGAAGCAGACCATTCAAGCGCCCCTGAAACGCGAGCTGTCGTCATCGGCGATGACGGACTGGCCCGACCTCCATGGGCCGCGGTCGACACTATGCTGCGCGCCTATTACGACACCGAATGGGGAATGCCTGTACGGGATGAAAGAGGATTGTTCGAGCGACTTTCTCTGGAGGCGTTTCAGTCGGGGTTGTCGTGGGCGACGATCCTCAGGAAGAGGGATGCATTTCGCACGGTATTCTGCGATTTCGATCCCGACACAGTAGCGCTGTTCGATGACACGCAAGTGGAACGCCTTCTCACCGATTCCAGAATCATTCGTAATCGCGCCAAGATACTTGCGACGATCAAAAACGCAGTCGCGACGATCGGACTTCGTCAGGAAGGCGGCCTCGTCAAGTTCATCTGGTCATTTCAACCTGCGAGTACGCCTCGTCCCCAAACGATCGACGAAATTCCGACAGTGTCCGAGGAGTCGGTCGCACTGAGCAAGGCGCTTCGTGAAAAAGGTTTTTCGTTCGTCGGCCCTACGACGATGTACGCGCTCATGGAAGCTACGGGGATTGTCGACACGCATCTGCTGGACAGTCACCGTCGGGGGAGCTCCGGCGTCTGGCATCGGATATGACCGCCGTTCACAAGGAGAGCGTTCGTTCATAGCCGACAGTACCGGGCCATGAGCGGTCCGTGGCACATCCCGCAAATTCGATGGTGTTATTGCCATTTGCATGGCAACTTACCCACCATTCGACAGGCGGGTACATTCAGGCGAACGACTACAGGAAGGAATATGTCCGAGCACGACACCAAGCTCCACGGTAACTGGCGATTGGTTTCTTTTGAAACCGAGCTTCAGGATTCAAAGGAGCGTACTCAACCGTGGGGCGCCGACCCCAATGGGTACCTTATGTTCAGCGCTGACGGGCGGATGATGGTGTTAGTCACCGCAAAGGCACGCGAGCCAGGCAATACAGATGAGAAAATAGTGGCACTTTTCCGTACCGTGATGGCCTATACAGGACGGTATCGGATAGAGGGCGACAGGTTCATCGTGAAGATCGACTCGTGCTGGAACGAAGCCTGGAACGGCACTGAGCAGGAACGCTTCTACAAGCTCGATGGAGACACGCTTGAAGTCGGTACGGCCTGGATGCCGAATCCGTTAGTGCCAGGCAATCCGATAGGAAGGGCGATTCTCCGTCTTAGACGCGAATAGTTTCCCGTACGTTGAATTCGCAACCAGATCGGTAGCGAAGACGCGACGTGATCGCTGCGGCCTCACATCCATCCGCACGACCAGCCGCACCGCCCAAGCCCCCTACCGCCGCGCGCCAATCCAGCTCACCACTTCACCAAACAACGCCATATCCGGCGCCGTCGACAGATCAACCGCGAGACAGCGGCGGTAATACGGACTCAAATCGAGCCCTACCCCAAGCCCCAGCACTTCGACATCGCGCGCCGCTTCATTACGCGCGACCACCTGCTTCAGATGATTGTCGAGGTAATACGCGTCGTTCACCTGCGCGGTAGCGCTATCCATCGGACTACCGTCCGAAATCACGATCAAAATCCGCCGAGGCTCCGCGCGCGCACGCAAGCGCGTGCACGCCCAATCGACCGCTTCCCCGTCCACGCCTTCACGAAACAGATCGGCCTTGAACAACGCGGCGAGATTCGTGCGCGCGCGCCGCCAACTCGTCGCGGCGTCCTTGAACACGAGATGAGCGATTTCGTTCAGACGGCCCGGATGCTGTGGTCGCCCACCAGCCAGCCAGTCCAACCTCGCTCGCCCGCCGTTCCACGCGCCGGTGCTGAAACCGAGCACTTCAGTCGCGACACCTGCCTGATCGAGCGCACGGATGAGCACGTCCACCAGCACCGCGACCTGTTCGATATGCACCCGCATCGACCCCGAACAGTCGATCAGAAAACTCACCACGCAATCGGCCACCGGCCGGTAACGATCGAGCAGAAACAGACGCCGCTCACCCGGCGAACTGACGAGTTGCGCGAGACGGCGACCGTCCACACGCCCCTGCTCTTCGCCAAACGACCAGCCGTCACGACGCGGCACGGCAAGCGCCGCCTTCAGCGCATACGCGAGCCGGGGCACATTGATGCGTTGCGCGGCAATCCGTTGGTCGAGCTGGTCGCGGTATTGCGCGAGCAATTCGCGGCGGATTCCCGTGGCCGGCACAAGCTCGCGGTCATAGCGCGTCGTGTAGGCCTGATAACGCTGGTCGGCCTCTCTCAGCACACGGCTGTCGCCGGTAGCCGCGAGTCCCATATCGACCTGCTCGCCGGCATCGGAATCGAACCATAGCGCGAACATCACGCGCACGGCTTCGTCATCTTCGAGCGCTTCTGCGTCCTCTTCGGCAGACTCCCCGCGCGCGTCGCGCATCATCACGCCGACCAAACGAGCCAGGTCGAGCGCATGAAGCGCGAACACACTCTGCTCCGCGCGATGCCGCCGCAATGCTGCAAGCGGCACACCTAACGTCGGCGTGATAGCGGCGCGCGTCGCTTCGATCAGGCCTTCGCTTTCCTCCAGCACGGGCCAACCCGACAGGCGCGACCAGACGATCTGCGCAACCGTATAAAGGAGAATCCCAAGGTGCCCATCCGCCAATCCCGCGCGACAGAACGCGCGCGACCACGTTTCGAAGCGATGCCGCAGATTGTGCACAAGCCCCGGCATCGCAACCGGCGCCAGCGCTTCGCAACGCAGTTGCTCGAACAGTTCGAACAGCAGGCGCTCGACCGGCTCCGTGGGGCACAAGCTCGCGTGCAGCGTCGCGTCGGAGTGAGTGAGCCGCAACGCCGCGCCATCCGCAGCGCCGCGCAGCGAGGCCAGATCGTCCACTTGCGGATCGGTGCGCAGATGCGGCGCGTGCAACGGCAACGGACGCAACCCACGGCACAACCGGCCGGCGCGGTAATGCAATTGCGCGTCGCCGGTGAACGCACGCGCGGCTGCCGCGCACAGATTCTGCCGCTGCTCCGCGCGGCGTGCCGCCTGCCGCTCGGCGGGGGTCATTGCGCCTCCGTCGAACGAACCTCGCTATCCAGTTCGCGATCGAAGCAGCGCTGAAAATACTCAGCAACAATCGCCCGTTCGGCCTCGTCGCACTTGTTGACGAACGTGAGACGAAACGCCAGCGCCGGGTCGCGGAAAATCTGGCAGTTTTCTGCCCAGTCGATCACCGTGCGCGGCGACATCAGCGTCGACAGATCGCCGGTGGCGAAGCCCTTGCGCGTCAGATCGGCGACGCTGATCATCGATTCGATCAGCCGTCTGCCGGCCTCATCGGCCAGCTCCGGCACGCGCGCCTGCACGATGCTCGCCTCTTCTTCGCGCGGCAGGTAATTGAGTGTGGCCACCACATTCCAGCGGTCCATCTGCGCGTGATTCAGCAACTGCGTGCCGTGATACAAGCCGTTCAGATTGCCGAGCCCAACCGTATTAGTCGTAGCAAAAAGCCGGAAAAAAGGATGCGGATGAATCACGCGATTCTGATCGAGCAGCGTGAACTTACCGTCGCGTTCCAGAATGCGCTGGATCACGAACATCACGTCCGGACGGCCCGCGTCGTATTCGTCGAAGATCAGCGCCATGGGACGCTGCAACGCCCATGGCACGATGCCTTCCTGAAACTCGGTCACCTGCAGATCGTCGCGCACGACGATCGTGTCTTTGCCGACCAGATCGAGGCGACTGATATGGCCGTCGAGATTCACGCGCACGCACGGCCAGTTCAACCGCGCGGCGACCTGTTCGATGTGCGTGGATTTACCGGTGCCGTGCAAGCCCTGCACCATCACCCGACGCTCGCGCATGAAGCCGGCGAGAATCGCCAGCGTCACCTCGGGATTGAAGCGGTACACCTCGTCGATTTCCGGCACGTGGTCGTCGCGTTCGCTGAAGGCCGGCACCATCAAGCCTGAATCGATGCCGAACACCGTGCGCACCGAAATCATGCGGTCGGGTCGGGCTGTCGAGATATCGGTCACTGCGTTCTCCTCTGTGCGTCGCCTGCCAGGCCCGCGTTTGGTCTGTGCCAGGCTTGCCTCACGACAAGGGCCGCGCACACGGGAAAGCATGGCGCGGCCTCGCCGGTTCATCATACGCAGTTTGTTTTTCCGATACAAATCATTCCGTTTTTTATATTTCCACGCAACTCAAGGCTTCTCGTCGCGGCGGAAGTACAACTGATACAGCGCCCGCTGGCCGATCCGCCGGAACGGTGCGAACGGATGCCCCGGCAAGGGCGACGCGAAAATCGGCAATGTCTCTTTCGCGCCCTTCCCGGCAATGCGTTCGGCCAGCCGCCGCCCGGCCTGCTGCGAATACGACACGCCGTTGCCGCCATAACCCAGCGCGTAATAGATCGTCTCTCGCGGGTCCGGTTGAAACACGCGCGGCATCATGTCGTGACTGACATCCACCCAGCCCCACCACGAATAATCGATCGCGACGCCACGCAGCGCGGGAAACTTGCGGACCATACCCTCGACCAGCAGGTCGTAGTGGCGCGGATTCGGCGCATCGGCGCCGGTGATCGCGGAGCGGCTGCCGATCTGCAAGCGGTTATCCGGCAGAAAGCGATAGTAGAAGCGCAGCGTGCGCGTATCCGTCAGCACCTGGGTCGTGCGGAAATTGCACGCGGCGATTTCCTGCGCGGTGAGCGGACGCGTGACCATCGAATTCGACAGGATCGGCATGATGCGGCTGCGCAACGAATCATGCAGCGTTTGCGCCGTATAAGCGCCGGTCGCGATACCCACCGCGCGCGCCCGAACCATGCCGCCCGGCGTGCGCAAATGATGAATCCCGTTGATGGTCTCCCAGCCGAGCACCGGACTCGCCGGATGCACCTTCGCACCCGCTTCGCGCGCGAGCCGCAGATAGCCGAACGCGAGCTTCAGCGCATGAATGCCGATACCCTCGGGCTCGTGCAGCGCGCCGGCCGCTTCCGCGTCGTTCACGAACTCGCGCTGAAACGTCTGCCGGTCGATCAGCTCCGACGGATAGCCGAACACGTCCTTCCAGACCTTGGCCTCAGCAGCGAGCTTCTGCATGATGCGCGGCCGGTGCGCGATCAGAAAGTGGCCGCCGGGTTGCGGATCGCAATCGATCTCCGCGATCAGCGACTTGAAATTATCGAAGCCTTCCTGAATCTCGTCGTGCATTTTAAGCGCGACATCTTTACCCCAGCGCTCGATCCATTGCGAACGCGACAGCCGTCCCGACGCGTTCTGCCCCTGCCCGCCGTTGCGGCTGCTGCAGCCCCAACTGGTCTTGTTGGCTTCGAGCACCACCGCCTTGATGCCGTGCTCGCGCGCGAGACACAACGCCGTCGCGAGTCCCGTATAACCGCCGCCGATAATCGCCACGTCCACATCCACGTCGGCGGTGATCGGGCCGTCGTCGGCGGGCGGCGTGCCGGCGGTCGCCACCCAGTAGGTCGGCGCGTACTGCTTGCCCCAGCCCGGTCCGGGCGACACCAGCGGGTCGTAGGTGGGATCGTAGCGGGTATCGTCCTCGCGCTCCGACGACAGACGCTGCGCGACGCGTTCGATTTCACTGTGCTCCATCTGCGGCTCCTGTGAGCATCAAACGTTCTGCTTCGGACGTTCCTTGCGGAAGGCGCGCTTGACCGCGATCAGCCCGTCGCGGAACTCGAACAGATCGCAGCCTTCCGCCTCGATGCGCCAGCCTTCCGCATGCGTGCCCGTGAACACCCATTCGGATACGCCGCGCTCGCCGTTCACGGTGTGGCGCCCTTGCCCCCAGTGCGCGTCGGGGAACGTCTTGAAGACCGCTTCGAACGCCGCGCGTGTCGCTTCCCGGCCGACGAAACGTGTGCCGAAGACTTCCGGGCCGCCGGCCGCGTCGAATACGCAGTCTTCGGTCATGAAGCCCATCAACGCTTGCGCGTCGTGACGATTGAAGGC
The DNA here is from genome assembly GCF_013409255.1 of Paraburkholderia bryophila. Taxonomy (NCBI): domain Bacteria; kingdom Pseudomonadati; phylum Pseudomonadota; class Betaproteobacteria; order Burkholderiales; family Burkholderiaceae; genus Paraburkholderia; species Paraburkholderia bryophila. Next base: position 364,717 of record NZ_JACCAS010000001.1, on the reverse strand, counting down.
GTCGGAAAACGCGGCGAGGGTCTCGGCCGTGACTTGCGGTTGTGCGGTTTGTGTTTGAGCCATGAAGCTCTCCTCCTGGATGAATTTCGGTCACGCATGGGATGCCGCCACCGACCCGGCGATCCGTGCGGAAATTGTAGGCAGGGGGTTTATCTGACGGGTAGGTCCAGTGCCGGGCTTTCGCCTGGTGCAGCACGCCGACGGCGCGGCTTGCGATCCGGCATCGCGCATGACGCGCCGTCGGGGTTTCGTCACCTCTGCGGCGTACACTGAATTGGACTCAACGAGTCCCGCCAACTGGCTCTATGGTTCTGTTTTTTTGTTCGGCAACACTGGTGGTCAGGCTCGCTTAATCATCCATGACTTCAGCCGCGAGGAACCAAGGTGCTCAAACTGTTTATCGGACTCGGCATTCCGTATCTGGGCGTGATCGGCCTGCTGCCGTGGGTGGCAACCGTCGACCGCTTCGTGTTCGGCGTGCCGTTCATCTACGCGTGGATCTTCGCGTGGTTCATTCTCACTTCCGGCTGCCTGATGATCTGCTGGCGCGTGTTCGACAGCCGTCACGACGAGTCCCACCCGCAAAACCGCTAAAGGAGTGTCCGGATGGCCACCGCCGTATTCCTCGGTTTCATCGCTTTCTCGCTGTATCTTGCGATCCGCTCCAATCAGGGACGCGGCCCGCAAAGCGTGCATGACTTCTTCGTGGCGTCGCGGCAGTTCGGCGCCTACCTGGTGTTTTTCCTGGCCGCCGGCGAGATCTACAGCATCGGCACGATGGTCGGTTTTCCCGGCGGCATCTATGCGAAAGGCCCGACGTACGGCGTCTGGTTTCTCGGCTACATTCTGCTGGCCTATCCGGTCGGCTATTTCATCGGCCCGAAAATCTGGCAGGCGGGCAAACGCTATAACGCGATCACGCTGCCCGATCTGTTCAAGGGCCATTTTCAGAGCCGTCCGCTGGAGTTGATCGTCGCCGCCTCCGCGATTGTGTTTCTGCTGCCGTGGGGCGAGTTGCAATTCACCGGACTCGTCGCCGCGTTGAACGGCCTCGGCTGGCACTTCAAACCGCTGTATCTGATCCTGTTCGCCGCGCTGCTCGCGTTCACCTATATCGCGATTGCCGGCGTGCGCGCATCGGCCTATATCGCCGTGCTGAAAGACATTCTGATGGTCGCCGCGATCGTCGTGACGGGTGTTGCCGTGGCCATGGAAACCGGCGTGACCGACGTCTTCCATGCGGCCAGTCTGCATGTGAGCAACCGGATGAACTCGCATCAGCTCACCTTCTCCATGAGCACCATGCTGTTCCAATCGCTCGGCTTCTACGTGATGCCGTTCGCGGTGCAGAACTTCTTCACCGCGAAGAGCGCGAACACGATCCGCCGCACGCAGGTCGCGATGCCGCTCTACATGCTGATGTATCCGTTCCTCGTGGTCGCCTCTTACTATGCGATCAGCCAGAACCTGCAACTGGCGTCGCCGAACGAAGCGTTCTTCGCCGCCGCGATCCGTCTGCTGCCCGGCTGGCTGCTCGGGCTCGTCGCCGCGGGCGCGTCGTTGTCCGGGCTGCTGGTGCTGGCCGGCATCTGTCTCGCGATCGGTCCGATCGTCACGCGCAATCTGCTGCCCGGCATGCCCGAGTCGCGTCAGAAGAAAGGCGCGAAAGTGGTGATCGTGCTGTATCTGCTGGTGTCGATCGTGATGACGCTGGCCACGCCGAATCTGATGCTCACGCTGATCAACACCACCTACTACGGCGTCACACAGTTCTTTCCGGGTGTGATGGTCATTCTGTTCGGCCTGCGCGTGCGGCCCGCTGCGATTGCTTGCGGCATGTTGACCGGACAGGTGCTGGCGGTCATTCTGTATATGCTGCAAGTCGATCTCGGCGGCTTCAATCTGGGACTGTTGTGTCTCGGCGTGAACCTGCTGGTGCTGACGGCGGTGAACCTCACCGCGAAAGCCAGCCGTGCGCATGCATTGCCCTGACCGAACCACTTTTCCTGCCCATGACACAGTCAGATAGCCGAAACCGGACTCAGGTGTTCGTCGCCAAGAAGATCGTGACGATGAACCCGATGCAACCTCACGCCACCCACGTCGCGATTCGCGACGGCCGGATTCTGTCGGTGGGCGATGCGGACGACGTGAAGCAATGGGGCGATGCCGAGATCGTCGACACCTTCCGGGACAAGGTGCTGATGCCCGGCTTCGTGGAAGGTCATTGCCATCTGATGGAAGGCGCGATGTGGGACGCCGTCTACGTCGGCTACTACGACCGCCGTGGCCCCGACGGCCGCCGCTGGCCTGGATTGAAAACGCTGGACGCGGTGATCGAGCGTCTGCGCGAAGCGCAAGCCGACATGCCGTCCGCCGACGCCCCGCTGCTCGCGTGGGGCTTCGATCCGATCTTCTTCGGCACGCAGCGTCTGACCGTACGCGAACTCGACACGGTGTCGGCCGAGCGCCCGATCGTGATCCTGCACGCGAGCGTCCATCTGATGAACGTCAATTCGCCGATGCTGCAGCGCACGGGTATCGACGAGGAAACCGATATCGACGGTATCGACAAGGACAGCACCGGCCAGCCCACCGGCGAATTGCAGGAGTTCGCGGCGATGTTCCCCGTGTATCGGGTGATCGGCGGCGGCTTGTCGATTGCCGCGAGCGAGAGCGTCGAGGCGATCTGGAATTTCGGCCGCGTCGCGCAACTCGCCGGTGTGACGACGGCAACCGATCTCGTCAACGACTTCTCCGAACGCGGCAATCGCAATCTGCGCGACGTCACCGGGGCGGCGGATTTTCCGGTGCGGATCATGCCCGCGTTCGCGCCGCAGCGTAGTCCCGAAGGCGGCGCGCAACGGGTGCTCGACGCCATGAAAACCGCGACGCCGAAGCTGCACTTCGGGCCGGTCAAATTCATCGTCGACGGATCGATTCAGGGCTTCACCGCGCGGCTGAAATGGCCCGGTTATCTGAACGGCAAGCCCAACGGTTTGTGGCTGATTCCGCCTAGCCAGTTCGTCGAGGTGTTCACGCCGTTCCATGAAGCCGGCCTGCAACTGCACGTTCACACCAACGGCAACGAAGCGACCGAACTCGTGCTCGACGCGTTCGAGCAGCTTCTGACGCGCCATCCGCGCCGCGATCATCGGCATACGCTGCAACATTGCCAGATGGCGGATGCGAGCCAGCTCGCACGGGCGGCGAGCCTCGGCCTGTGCATCAACTTCTTCTCGAATCATCTTTACTACTGGGGCGACGCGCACTACACGCAAACCATGGGCGCCGATCGCGCGAACCGGATGAACGCGGCGGAATCCGCGCGACGTCTGGGCATTCCGTTCGCGTTTCATTCCGATGCGCCGATCACGCCGCTCAATCCGTTGTTCACCGCATGGTGCGCGGCGCGGCGCGAGACGTCGTCGGGCCGCATTCTCGGTGCGAGCGAACGCGTGCCGGTCGCGGATGCGTTGCGCGCGATCACGTTGGGCGCCGCTTACACGCTGAAGATGGATCATCTGGTGGGCAGTATCGAAGTCGGCAAATTCGCGGATTTCGCGGTGCTGGCCGAAGATCCCGCCGAGGTCGCCTTGGCAAGACTCAAAGACCTCGAAGTGTGGGGCACGGTGCTCGGCGGCCGCGTCTTTCAGGCACCGGCGGGATGAGCCCGGTCCCGCTCGTCGTGATCGGCGGCTATCTCGGCGCCGGCAAGACCACCCTCCTCAACCACGTCCTGACGAACGCCGGCACGCGCCGTATCACGGTACTCGTCAACGACTTCGGTTCGATCAATATCGACGCCGCGTTGATCCGCGAACGCACCGACGACGTGATCAATCTGGAGAACGGTTGTGTCTGCTGTTCGATCGGCGGACGGCTGGTCGACGCGCTGCTCGCCATCAGCTCACGCGACGATCCGCCGGACCTGCTGATCATCGAGGCGAGCGGCGTGTCGGACCCGGTTCGCATCGCGCAGATCGGCTTGCTCGATCGGGCGTTCCGGCTCGACGGGGTGGTCGTGCTGGTGGATGCCGAACGCATCGAGGCGACGCTTGCCGATCCTTATGTCGGCGATATCGCGCAACGGCAGATTGAAGGCGCAACGGCCCTCGTGCTGAACAAGATGGATCTGCTCGACGAGACGTCGCGCGAGATGGTGAGAGCGCGCGTCGAAGCGCTGGCGCATAGCCGCGTAATGCTCGATGCGGTTCATGGCGTGGTGCCGCCTGGTTTGATTTTCGACCGTCAGGTGCTGCCCGAGCAGCGTCACGACGGCTTGCCACTGTCCGCCGCTTCGCCCTCGCCCACACCGACGCTCGCAGCGCTGAGCAGTTTCTCTTTCGTCACCGACGCGTGCCTCAGTCGCGGCAAGCTCAAGGAAGCGCTGCAAAGTTTCTCGGCGAAGCTGCTGCGGGCCAAGGGCTTCGTGCGTCTGGGCAGCGACGGTGAGTTGCATGAATTGCACGTGGTCGGCCGTCGTGTGCTGATCACGGCATCGCCCACTCGAACGACGGCGGAGTCGCTGATCGTGCTGATCGGCCTGTTCGATCGGGACGAAGAGTCGCGTGCGAGAGCGGCGCTTGGCGCGGCGGAAATCTGACCGCGTCGCGGACAAAACTGAACGAACGATCGGACGCGCCAATACTTCACATCTGATTTTATGATTGTTGTTATTGAACGGATGTCTCTAGACTGAGCACGCGACAACGACGCCGCAGCTTGTCGGGCGCGAGGACTCACCTCGACCCGCAACCACTGCGGCGAACGGCTCGGACAACAGGCTGGAGACATGACCATGACTAACAATACGACCCGCCGCAATGCCTTGAAAACCTTCGCCGTCGCTGCCGGCACGGCGATCGTGAGCGCCGGCGGCCAATCGCAGGCACTCGCGGCCGGCGCCGCGTCGCTGCTGCCCGACGGCGCCGGCAACCTCACCGAGCTGGCGCGGCGCCTCGCCGCCGCGCCTCGCCGCCGCGACTTCAAAACCGTGCCGATGATTCTCGACCATCCGGATCAGTGGGATCACGCGGCGCTAACGGAAGTGATCGGCTATCGCGCCGGCCCGAAACAGGCGTGGGACAACACCGACATTGCCGGCCCATGGCTCAACCTGATGCGCAATTCGTTGAACGCGCAGATCTGGTCGTTCAGGCATCCGGATTTTCTGGCCGTATCGGCCACGCACGGTTCCGCGCATCTTGCGCTGTTCGATCAGCTCGCGTGGGACAAGTACGATCTCGCGAAAATGAGCGGCGGCAAGTTCGCGTCCAATTCGTTGCTCGACAACAAGGCAGCGAGCGCCAGCGGCACGCTGGATCATCAGAGCCCCGACGGCGCGTTTTCTTCTCATGAGAACTGCATTCCCGCGCTGCAGCAACGCGGTGTCGTGTTCCTGTCGTGCCACAACGCGATCTGGGAACTGGCCGACCGGCTGAACGCCGCCAACGTGAATCCGGACAAGCTGCCGCTCGACGCGCTCGCGGCCGACCTGACCAACCACGTGATTCCAGGCGCGGTCGTTACGCCAGGCGCGGTGGCCACTCTGGTCGAACTGCAGCAGGCCGGGTTTCACTACATCGCGTAGGGGGTCGCCATGCCGTTTGGTTACGCGTTCAGCGCGTCGCAGGGACTTCGACGGTTCGTGCGGATGACGTTTGCGGTCTCGTTGTGTTGCGCGGCAACTTGCGCGTTTTCAGCGCCGGCTGTGCCAGGCGTCGCTGAAAACGCGAACCCGAACTCTGCTTCAAACCCGGACATCTTCCCGCCCTGGCAGCACGGCGCAAACAACGACGCCGTGAATCGCGGCATGGAATTCACGGTCCCGCAGGTCGACGTGCTGGCCGATTTTCACGGCGACCTCACGGCGCCGAAGCTGGTGCTGTTCGTCGGCGGCAACTACTTCTTTGCGATGGCGCCGCTGGTTGCCCGCTTCGAGCAGGATCACCCCGAGTTTCGCGGACGCCTCTACTGGGAAACGATTCCGCCCGGTCTGCTGGTCAAGCAGATCAAGGCCGGCGGCACGATCACCGTCGGCAACATGACGTGGACGGTCAAGCCCGACGCCTATTTCGCCGGGCTCGCGAAGGTCAAGGCGCTGATCGCGGACGGCACGCTCACCGGACCCGCCGTGCCGTATGTGACCAATCAGTTGACGATCATGGTTCGTCAAGGCAACCCGCAACACGTGAGCTCGCTCAATGATCTGGGCAGACCCGAGTTGCGTCTCGCGATGCCGAACCCTGAGTTCGAAGGCGTGACGCGGCAGATCAATGCGTCGCTGGTCAAGGCCGGTGGCGAGACGTTGGCGACTACCGTCTACGGTGACAAGGTGCGGGCAGGGTCGACTGAGCTTACGCATATTCATCATCGGGAAACCGCGCTGTTTCTGATGCAGGGTCGCGCGGATGCCGGTGTGGTGTGGAAGTCGGAAGCGCTGTTCCAGGAGCAGATCGGGCATCCGTTGGAACACGTGGATATTCCGGCCGCCGAGAACACGACGGCCATCTATGCCGGCGCCGTGGTTCATGGTGCGGCACATCCGCAAGCGGCGCGTCAGTGGCTGGCTTTTTTGCGCTCGCCCGAGGCGTTCGATATCTTCCGTCGCTACGGGTTCGGGAAGTATGATGAAGCGGCTGCGAAGTCGAGCGCCGCCGATCCGTCCAGCGCGGAATGAAGCGCTTTCGCGAGCACGGCGTTTCCACTGGCTGTATTGCACGACGCGCAAGAACGTTAGCCGCGTAGCAAGTGGAAGTGGCGCAAGCGGCAACAGCCTGCCTAAGAATATAAAACGACAAATCGTAGGAGACGACGTGGACGGTTCCATCATCAATTTACGGCGTGCCTGCATGATGCTGGCCGTGAGCGTGGCATCGACGTTAGCGGTCATGCCCGCGGCCCAGGCGAACGAGGTTAGCGCCGGGCAAACCATTGCCACCCATGGCACCGCGCAAGGTGTCGCCGCCTGTATCGGCTGCCACGGCGCGAAAGGCGAAGGCAACGCGGCAGCCGGGTTCCCGCGACTCGCCGGCCTGAGCGCCGCATACCTGTCCACCCAGTTGACGGCCTTCGCCGAAGGCACCCGCCCGAATCCGATCATGCAACCCATGGCCAAGCTGTTGACCGCGAGCGAGCGCTCGGCGGTCGCGAGTTACTTCGCCGGCTTGCCTGCGCCTGCCGGCGTCAAAGCGTCTGACAGCGGTTCCGTCACGCCCGCCAATGTCGGTGCATGGATCGCGACGCGCGGACGCTGGGATCAGGCGCTGCCGGCCTGCGTGCAATGCCATGGACCGGGCGGCATCGGCGTGGCCCCGACGTTTCCGCCGTTGGCCGGGCAGCCGGCCGCGTATATCGCGAGTCAATTGCATAACTGGAAGGACGGCAAGCGTCCGCCCGGACCGATGGCGTTGATGCCCGTGGTCGCGAGCAAATTGTCCGACGCGGATATCACGGCAGTGGCCGATTACTATGCCGGCGTGGGCGTCGGTGTGACCGGCGCGGGCAAGTCGGCAAATGGGAGCAAGCCATGATCGATCGAAACAGCCTGGTTCGCGTGGCGCTGGTGGGGGTGTCGAGTGCGGTGTTGAGTGCGGTTTCGAGCGTGGCGTTTGCTGACGGCAGTGCGCCTGCGGTTGCGTCGGCGCCCGCGACTGCGACTGCGTCATCAGTGGGCGGGGCTGCTTCGCCCGCTAAAAAAGCGTTCACGCCCCCCGCCGAATCCACCCTGCCGACGGACGGCTTCGGCCAATCCGTCAAACTCGGCGAACAGATTTTTACCCATACGACGCAGTTCGCCGGCAAGTATGTCGGCAATACGCTCAATTGCGCGAGTTGCCATCTGGATGCCGGGCGCAAGGCGGATTCGAGTCCGCTGTGGGGCGCGTATCCGTTGTATCCGGCCTACCGCGCCAAGAACAATCGTGTGAACTCGTTCGCCGAACGCATGCAGGGCTGCTTTCAGTACAGCATGAACGGCAAGGCGCCGCCGCTCGGCGACCCGATTCTCGTGGCGCTCGAAAGCTACGCGTACTGGCTCGCGAAAGGCGCGCCCGTCGGAACGAAGTTGGCCGGGCAAGGCTATCCGAAACTGCCCGCGCCCGCGCAGAAAGCGGACTACACGCGAGGCGGCGCGATCTACGCGCAACACTGCGCGCTGTGTCACGGTGCGGACGGCCAGGGACAATCCAGCGGCGGCGCGACGGTTTTTCCGCCGCTATGGGGCGCGCATTCGTTCAACTGGGGCGCGGGCATGGGCGACATTCAGAACGCCGCGGGTTTCATCAAGGCGAACATGCCGTTGGGACTCGGTGGAACGCTGACGGATCAGGAAGCGTGGGACGTGGCGACGTTCATGGACAGTCACGAGCGTCCGCAGGACCCGCGCTTTGTGGGTTCGGTGGCGGCAACGCGCGCGAAATTCCACGACTCGCCGCTGTCGATGTATGGGCAGAAGGTGAACGGCCGGGTTTTGGGGACGCCGTGAGGGGCGGGTCGTGACGGGGCGGTTTGTGGATCGCCCCGAACAATGAATCCAGGCCGATCTTATTGTTCGGAGCGATAGTCGCGACGATCCCTTAGCGGACTGAAGCGAGTTTGTGCGACTCCCATCGTTTGTCCAGCGCTGCCTGTTGGAGCATGCCCAAAGTGATCGGCTCGCGAGCCAGGCCATGTGGTTTTCGCAGGATCACGCGCTCGAACAGCGAATAAAGCTCACCGCACCGGCGTGCAATCTTCCCCCAGCTTCACCCTCTGCTTCCCCAACTGCAACCGATTCCCCGTCAGTTTCACGCGCCCCGAAAACGACTCGCTCTTCCACCGCACCTTGCAGGTCGCCGCATCGATCGCATAGACGTTCTGTTCGCTACCCGAGTACGCAGAGACGAGCAGTTGCTTGCCGTTCGTGTACAGCGGACGCTCGACGATGCTCACGTTCGGATCCACCGAACACGCCTCGCCGCTCGCATGCGTGACGGTGACCGGCCCCAGCCACGCGGTCGGGTTATCCGAGCCGTCGCCTTGCCCGAGATCGATCGACAACTCGCCGACGCTAACCTTTCCCTTGCCGGGATCGACTTCGCTGTAATGACACGTCTGCGCGAACGCAACCGGTGCGGCCACCACCAGACCGGCGACGATAATCGCTACCTGCTTGACGAAATGCTGTTTCATGGCTTGATGGCGTAATACTGCACGTTCGCGAGATCCGCATGGTTCCACGAAAAGTTAATCGCGGTATTCTGCCGGCCGATACCGCCATAGCGGCCCCAGTAAGCAAGCGGATAGGGTTTGGATTGGCCCGGCATGATAATCGCCACATGGCCATGATGGGTCGCCTTCAATCCGGCGACCACCAGATAACCCAGTCCGGCATACGCGACGGCTTTATCCGCGTCCGCGCCGAGTTGAAGCCACGGTGAGCGGCCCATCTGATCGACAATGCTATTTGCATCGCCTGTCAGCGTGACGTCGAGATCGGCGGCGACGGCTTTCAGAAAGCCGCTGCAGTCGGCTTTCCATTGCGTCCAGTGAGTCTGACAAAGGGTTTTGATGTTTTGTGCGGCAGCCATTATCGTGGTCCATTAACCGTGTGACGGCGTCAGTTTTTATGGCGATGTCGGCATCCCGTCAAAAAGCCCATCGCGCTCGCGCAGGTAAAACGCCCAAATGCAGGCGTTCGGATTATAGCGAGGCCGAGCGAAATGTGAATGGGGATTTTTAGAACGAATCAGATCGGTTCGATCAGGTAAATTCGGCCTGAACGTTTTTTAATGGACCGTATTTTTTACCCGGCGCCGCACAATTAAAGCAATGCGCGGCCCGGTTGCCTGATTAGTTTTACCAGCTTCTTTATCAGCTTTGATAAGCGGCGGCCTGATCGCCGATCAATCGCAGCGCAGCCTGCCAGGCGAGTTCCATCAGGTCGTATTCACCGGCCGCATCGAATTGCTTCGCCGTTTTCTCGCAGACCGCCGCGTCCGGCACCCGCAGACGCGCGTTGCCGGCCATCGCGCCGATCTGAATACGACACGCCTGCTCCAGGAAATAGATCAGGCTGAACGCTTCCGCCGCGCTCGGCGCGCCGACCAGCACGCCGTGATTGCGCAACATCATGGCCTTGTGCTTACCGAGATCTGCCACCAGGCGTTCACGCTCGGCCGTGTCGAGCGCGATGCCTTCGTAGTCGTGATACGCGAGCCGCCGATAGAAACGCAGCGCGTGCTGGCTGACCGGCAACAGGCCGTCTTCCTGCGCCGACACCGCGCTGCTCGCGGCGGTATGCACATGGATCACCCAATGCATGTCCTCGCGCGCCCCATGCACCGCCGAATGAATCACAAAGCCCGCCACGTTCACGCGATGCCGGACCGGATCCGGATTGCGCTCCACCACGCGGCCTTCGGCATCGATCTTCACCAGGTCCGACGCGCGCATTTCGTTGAACAACACGCCGTAGCGGTTGATCAGAAAATGACCGGGCTCGCCCGGCACGCGCGCCGTGATGTGCGTGTCGATCAGATCGGACATTTTCAGATGGGCCATCAAACGGTATAGCGCGGCCAGTTCGCAGCGAACTGCCCATTCAGAAGAATCCGGTTGCGTCCGAGTTTGCGTCTGCGTTTGCGTCACTCCATGCCTCCATTGCTTCGATGCCGTGGCGTCCCGCACGACCGGCGCTTCAGGTCCCGGCGTTGATCTGCGCCTTGGCGACCGCGTGCTGCTGCAGGCCCCACTTCGCAAGGATCTTCTGGTACGTGCCGTCCGCCACCAACTGGTTGAACGCCTGGGTCAGCGCGGCGTTGAGCGCCGCATTGTCTTTCGCCATGCCGATCGCGGTGTACTGCGACAGGAAGGGCTGACCGATCGGCGCATACGCATTCTGCTCGATCGAGTTCTGATAAGGCAATGTTTCGCCACCCTGCACCGCCGCATCGATACGGTTCTGCCGCAGTTGCATCCGCGCGTCCGACGAGCCGTCCGTGCCCACCACCTTCACGGCCGGCTTGCCCGCCTTCACGCAATGCTCGTTGCTCCACTTCGCGATGTCGTCCGGAAACGACGTGCGACGGCTGGTTCCCACCGTCTTGCCGCACAACGCGTCCATGTTCGGGAACTCGCCGGCGCGCGCCTTCGCGGTGTAGAACTGCGGGCCGGTCGTGATGTAGTCGAGGAAGTTCACCGTGCCACGGCGCGCCGGCAGATCGGTCATGCCCGACAGAATCACGTCGACGCGGCGCGTGGTCAGCGCGCTCATCATCTGGTCGAAATTGGTTTCCTGCCATTCGAGCTTGACGCCGAGTTTCGCGGCGAGCGCCTCGCCGAGATCGACGTCGAAGCCCATCAGCTTGTCCGTGGCCGGGTCCTTGTATTCGAACGGCGGATAGTTCGGCACGATCGCCGCGACGAGCGTGCTCTTGCCCAACGCCGACGCACCGGTCTGCGCCTGCGACAACGGCGCGTGCCAGGCAACCAGGCCCACTACCAGCGTGAGCAGCGCACGCAAACCACGGGATGTGTTCATAAAAACTCGCTTGTTGGAAAAGATTGAAAACCGCGTCGGTATCGGCCATATCGGCCGTATCTTGACGACAGGGCTGCGATCAGGACAACACCGCCGAGATAAAGTCCTGCGTCCGTTTTTGCTGTGGCCGGCCAAGCACCTGGTCGGGCGAGCCGGTTTCGACGACCTGCCCCTGATCCATGAAGACCACGCGATTCGCCACTTCACGCGCGAAACCGAGTTCGTGCGTCACCACGATCATCGTCATGCCGCTTTGCGCCAGGTCGCGCATCACCGCCAGCACCTCGCCCACCAGTTCCGGGTCCAGCGCCGAGGTCGGCTCGTCGAACAGCATCAGTTGCGGATGCATGGCCAGCGCGCGGGCAATCGCCACGCGTTGCTGCTGGCCGCCCGAGAGTTCGACCGGGAAGGCATCGCACTTGTGGCCGAGGCCCACGCGTTTGAGCAAGGCGCGCGCTTCTTCTTCGGCTTCGGCGCGACGACGTTTGAGCACCTGCACCGGCCCTTCGATCACGTTCTCCAGCGCCGTCTTGTGCGGAAACAGGTTGAAGCGCTGGAACACCATGCTGGTCGCCAGACGCTGCCGCGCGATCTGACGCTCCGACAGCTCATACAGACGATCGCCCACCCGCCGGTAACCGGCCAGTTCGCCGTTCACCCACAGCGCGCCGTCGTTGATTTTTTCCAGCTGGTTGATACAGCGCAGGAAGGTGCTCTTGCCCGAGCCCGACGGGCCGATCACGCACAGCACTTCGCCCTTGGCGACGTCGAGCGTGATGCCTTGCAGCGCCTTGAACTCGCCGTAGGATTTGCGCACATCCACCGCGCGAACGATTGAATTCATGCCGTCTCCTCGCTCCGTGTTCATTGCCGTCCCGACGCGCGTCCGGCGCCGCGGGCGTAATGCCGCTCCACCCGCGACTGCATGAACGACAGCACCGTCACCACCACCAGATACCAGATCCCCGCCACCATCAGCAGCTCGATCACCCGTGCGTTCGCGTAGTAGATGTTCTCCGCGTTGTGCAGCATCTCCGCGTACTGGATCACGCTGGCGAGCGACGTCAGCTTCACCATCCCCACCAGTTCGTTGCCGATGGGCGGCACGATGACCCGCATCGCCTGCGGCAGGATCACGCGGCGCAGTGCCTGCAGGCGCGGCATGCCGATCGACTTGGCCGCTTCGTACTGCCCCGTGTCCACCGACAGCAAGCCCGCGCGCACCACTTCCGACGTGTACGCCCCCTGGTTGATCCCCAGCCCGAGCAAGGCCGCGAGGAACGGCGTCATCACATCCACGGTGCGGAATTCGAGCAGACCGGGAATGCCCATCGACGGAAACACCAGCGCGAGGTTGAACCACAGCAGCAGCTGCAAAATCACCGGTGTGCCGCGGAACAGCCACACGTAGCCCTGCGCCACGGCCTGCAGCACCGGGTTCGGCGACAGCCGCATGATCGCGGTGACGACGCCGAGGAACACGCCTAGCGCCATCGCCAGCACGGTCATCACGATCGTGTTGACGAGCCCCGTGAGGATCGAGCGCGCGGTCAGAAAACGCGCGACGTAGCGCCATTCGATCTGCCCATGGGCGAACGCCAGCACCACGTAGCCGATCACCGCGAGAATCGCGGCGGAGGCGACATAGCGTCCCCAGTAGCGGCGCCGCACGTGTTTGAACTGCGTGATGTCGACAAACCCGTCGACAAACCCGTCGGCGGACCCGGCAGCAGCCCCACCCACGCCGCCACTCTGCGCGGCCTGATCCTGTGCCGCCGCGGACAACGCGGCGCGATCGTCGGACATACTCACCATGATGGCCCCTTGTAATCGTCTGCCCATGCGGATTGCCGGTCGAGCGCCGCGCGCAGACGGGTAATCTGCTCCTCGACGCGCGCCGGCGCCGTCCCGCCGAAACCGCTGCGCGCTGCGACCGCCGCCTCCAGCGTCAGATGCGCGAGCACCGACGCGTCCAGCCGCGCATCCACCTGTGCCAGCGTCGCCACCGACACCTCCGCCAATTCGATACCCTGCTCTTCGCAAGCCCGCACCAGCGCGCCGGTAATCTCGTGCGCCTCGCTGAACGGCACGCCGCGCAACGCCAGCCAGTCCGCCACTTCGGTGGCGAGCGTGAAGCCGAGCGGCGCCTGACGGCGCATTTCATCGACGTTGACATGCATCGTGCGGATCATGCCGGCCATGGCCGGTAACACCAGTTCGAGTGTGTCGATGCTGTCGAACGCGGCGTTCTTATCTTCGGCGAGATCGCGGTTGTACGCGAGCGGCAGCGACTTCAGCGTCGCCAGCAAGCCGCCCAGATTGCCGATCAGGCGCCCCGCCTTGCCGCGCGTGAGTTCGGCGATATCCGAATTTTTCTTCTGCGGCATGATCGAGCTGCCCGTCGCATAGCCGTCGTCGAGCACCACCCAGCCGAACTGGCGCGAGGTCCATAGAATCACTTCCTCGGAGAGCCGCGACAGATTCACCGCCAGCATGCTCGCGACGAACACGAACTCCGCCACATGATCGCGCGACGCGACCGCGTCGATCGAGTTTTCGCAGGGCGCGTCGTAGCCCAGTTCCACCGCCGACAGCTCCGGGTGCAGACAGATCGCCGAACCGGCCAACGCCGCCGCGCCGAGCGGCGAGCGCGCGCTGCGGCGGTCCCAGTCGACCAGCCGGTCGACGTCGCGATAGATCGACTGCGCATGCGCCAGCAGGTGGTGCGCGAACACCACCGGTTGCGCCGGCTGCAGATGCGTGAAGCCGGCCGTCACGCTGCGGGTGTGCGCACCGGCTTGCTCCGTCAAGGCCTGCTGCAGATCGATCACCGCGTGGGTCAGCGACCGCGCCTTCGCACGCAGATACAGGCGCAGGTCGTTGGCCGCCTGGTCGTTGCGCGAGCGGCCGGCGCGCAGCTTGCCGCCGGTCGTGCCCAGACGCTGCGTGAGTTCGCGTTCGAGGAACGTGTGCACGTCCTCGTCGTCCGCGGACGGCGCGATTTCACCCGCGAAAAACTGCGTCGTCAGCCGGTCCATTTCCGTGAGCAGCCGCTGCAGTTCTTCGTCGGTGAGAATCTCCGCGCGACGCAGCTCCTGAGCGTGCGCGCGCGAGCCGGCCAGATCGTAGGGCGAGAGGCGGAAGAAACTCGGCTCGGAGCGCGACAGCGCCTTCAACGCCGCCGACGGTCCCGACTTGAAACGGCCGCCCCACAAACGCTCGATCGGTTCGGAGATGTTCATTGCTGCAAGTCCCTATGAGTTGAGGTGGCCAATGAGGTGGCCAATGAGTTGACCGATGCGGTGGCAAACCGGTTGGCGGATGCGTCGCAACGCATCAGGCGACCGCGTTGACCCCACTGTACGTATTCAGTTTTTCTTCTTGTAGCGAGAATTAAATTCAGTTCAAATGCAATTTTTCTCAGCATCTGGCCGCTCCTCATGAGAAACCGTTTGCCGCCGCTCAATCCGTTGCGCGCGTTCGAGGCGGCCGCGCGCCGCGCCAGCGTGGCCGGCGCCGCGCAGGAGTTGCACGTGACCGCGAGCGCGGTCAGCCACCAGATCCGCATTCTCGAAGAGAGCCTCGGCGTCACGCTGTTCGTCCGCTCGAAAGCGCGCGTCAAGCTCACGCGCGAAGGCGAGGCGCTGCTGCAACCCGTCAAGGGCGCCTTCGACATGATCGCCAACGCCGTGGTCAAACTCGATTCGCCCGAGATGGTGGGCGACCTCGTGGTGTCCACGCCGCTGCTGTTCACGGCCCGCTGGATGGCCCGGCATATCGGCGAATTTCTCGACCACTACCCGGGCATCACGCTGAAGGTGATCCCGTCCAATGACGACCGCGAGGTCTACTCGCCGGACGTCGACGTCTGCGTGCGTTACGGCGAAGGCCGCTGGCGCGACCGGCATGTGACGATGATCGACCATCCCACGCTGTTTCCGGTGGTCAGCCCCGCGTTGATGAACGGCCCCAACGCGGTCCGCAAGGTCGAAGACCTCGTCGGCAAGGCGCTGTTCTGCGAGCACTCGGGCTCGTGGATGCGCTGGCTCGCGCAGGCCTCGGCCGACAAGCTCGAAGGGCTGCGGATTCTCGAGATCGGCAACGCGCATATCGGTATCGAAGCCGCCGTGCACGGTCAGGGCGTCGCACTCGGCGACAGTTTCTCGGTGCGCGACGATCTGGAAGACGGCACGCTGATGCGCCCCTTCAGCCTCACCGTGCCGTCCCGGCACGCGTATTACCTCGTGTCGCCGCATGAGTTGTCCGATATGCCGCTGGTGTCCGCGTTCGCAACGTGGCTGAGCGACAAGGTGGGGTGAAGCGCGTGGGTTTCGCGCGCTTCGGATTGCCGCGGTTCAGTTCACTGTGCCGCGACTACTTCGCGCCGTTCATCGTCAGTTGCTGGACCGCGCTGGATTGCAGCCCCCACTTCGCGACGATCGCGCTGTAAGTGCCGTTGGCGATCAGCTTGTCGAGCGCGGCCTTGACGGCGTCGCGCAGTTTCGGGTTCGACTTCGCGATCGCAATGCCCTCCGGCGAGGTCGCGAACGGCTCACCGATCGGCTTATAGGTGTTCGGTTCGAGCTTCATCGCGTACGGCAGCGTTTCGCTGCCTTGCACGCCGGCCACGATGCGCCCCTGCTTCAACTGCATGCGCGCCGCCGACGTGTCTTCGGTGCCCGCTACCGCAACCGGCGCCTTGCCGACGCAGTGGGTGGCGCTCCACGCTGCGGTGTCGGCGGGGAACGACGTGCTGCGGCTCGTACCGACGGATTTGCCGCAGAGATCGGCAGGCTGATGAATCGCGCTGCCTTGCGCGCCGGACAGAATGTAGAACTGCGCACCCGAATTCAGATAGTCGAGGAAGTCCGCCGCGTCACGCCGTCCGGGCACATCGCTCATGCCGCTCAGCACCATGTCCACGCGCCCGGTGGCCAGCGACGGCAGCAATTGTTCG
This sequence comes from Paraburkholderia bryophila, assembly GCF_013409255.1. Lineage (NCBI taxonomy): Bacteria > Pseudomonadati > Pseudomonadota > Betaproteobacteria > Burkholderiales > Burkholderiaceae > Paraburkholderia > Paraburkholderia bryophila. The sequence goes on along the minus strand of NZ_JACCAS010000001.1, from coordinate 348,236 downwards.
AACGCCGACTCCTGCCAGTCCAGCTTGACACCGAGTTGCTTCGCGATCGCGTTGCCGAGATCGATGTCGAAGCCGATCAGCTCACCGCTCTCCGGATCCTTGTATTCCATCGGCGGATAGATCGAGTTGACGGCGACCTTGATCACCTTCGTTTTAGCGATCGCGTCAGGCAGCGCCTGGGCCTGAACTGCCGCGCCGAACAGCAGCGCGCACAGGCCGATCGAAAGCGAACGCGAAAGACTGCCCGGCAAATTCAGCGTGGTCATGAAGAACACCCCTTTAAAAGATTCAGCTTGTTATCGGAACGATGTGAGGTTCGGCCACGGTCGGCCGTTTAACGCAAAACAGGCCGTGTATCGGCGTCGCCGGGGAGCCAGGTTGCAAGCGAGCGTGCGTCGGCGAGATTCTCCAGATCGAGTATCGCGTCGGCAAGCGCGTTCGCCGACGCGGGATCGAGCACGAGCGCGGTAAGCGAACGGTACTTCGACAGCAGTTGCGCATCGGACAGCGGGTTCAGCGGATCGCCGAGCGGCGTGGGCACCTGGCGCGAGCGCGGCGGCTCGCCATGCCGGGTCAGCGTGACCATGGGTTCGTCCAGATCGGACATGGCCGGATCGATGTCGAGCGTGATGCGCGCCAACATCTCCGCCACGCGCGGATCGCCGCGCGCCGCGTCCCCATAGGCGCCGATGCCGGCGTGACCGTGCACCAGCACCGCAGCGAGCGCATACGGCAAGCTCATCTGCGACGAGGCGAGATTGCGCAGATCGCGGCCACCGCACATCCGCTCGACGAAACTGCTCAATCTGACCTGCACGCTCTGCACCTGCGCCGGGTCGTACGGCCGGTCGCGGATCAGATCGAGCGTGGCGTCCACCGCCGCGTGCGCGCTGCGGCACGACGCATGCGGCTTGATCGAGCAACGCATGATCTTCCACGTGTCGCCCAGTTCGTGCAGCAGCGCCGCGCGATTCTGCGTGTCGGGCGCGAACGCGTTGAAGAAGCCGCCCCACACGTCCGCGAAGACCTGCGTCGGCCCGCTGATGTCATGCCGCGCGAGCAGCGCCGCCAGCAGTCCGCTTTCGGCGGCCCGGCCGGTATGCATGCGCTTGGTTTGCGACGCGTCGTGAATGAAACCCCACAGGCCGCCGCTGAAACTGCCGGCATGACCGAACGCCGCACCGGTTTGCGCGGCATCGAGCCCAACCAGCCGCGCACTCGCCGCAGCCGCACCGAACACGCCGCAGGTCATGGTGGAATGCCAGCCGCGCGCGTTGTGCGGCGAGTAGCCGCCGCACGCTTCGAGCACGCGCCGGCCCACGTCGTAGCCGAGCACCATCGCGGTGAGGAACGCCCGGCCCGACACCGGTCGCGGCGAGCACGCGAGCGCGGCGAAAGCGGCCGGCAACACCACCGCGCCGGAGTGATCGCAGCCGCCCGAGTCGTCGAGTTCCAGCGCATGGGCCGCGACGCCGTTGACGAACGCCGCGTTGCGCGGGCTTAGGGAATGCCGCGTGCCCCACACCGGCGCAGCGCCGGGACCGTCCGCACTCATCACCGCTCGCGCGCTGCGTGGCTCGGCGGCCACCGCGCCGCCGAGCGCCGCGCCGAGCGTGTCGAGCAGATGCCGCTTGGCGCGTTCGATCACGGCGGGCGGCAACGCCTTGTCAGGCACGCCCGCGACGAACGCCGCCAGTTGCTCCGATAAAGACAGATCGCGCGCGCTCATCGGGGCGTCTCCGCCGCGTCGCGCGGATCACGCGAATCACACGAATCGCGATGCTGAGCGAAGATCTCGACCGGATGACCCGGCTCGTTGCCGTCGACGTTTTGCCGCCACCAGTGGGCCACCTCCGCGCCGGTCGCGAACCAGACGCCGTCGTGCGTGCGCATCTCGTCGAGCAATTCGCGCAGCACGTCGATGCGGCCCGCCGTGCCGATCAACTCGGGGTGCAAGCGCAACACGAAACACAGCCCGAAGCGATGAAAGGCCGCGAAGTCCTGCTTCCAGTTCGCCAGCACTTCGCGATAGGACGGAATGCGCGGCTGCCCGACCGGGACCGCGGGCGACAGGTTGTAGACGAAGTACGGTTCGTCTTCCAGCTCGTAGTGCAGCGGCAACTCGACCAGCAACGCGGGGTTCGACGCGCGGCTCGCGGCCTCCTTCGTATCCGGCAGATGGAAATACGGCAGATCGTCCCCGCGCCACGACGATGACCACGTGACGCCTTCGGCCCGCAAAAAGTCCGCGAAGCCAGGCGCCCAGTTGCCGGTAAACGAGCGGAAGCCTTCGGCGCGCCGCCCGAGCGCGTCCGTCAGCGCCTGCTGCCCGGCATGGAACGCCGACTTTTGCTGATCGAGCGTCAGCGTGTCGAAGTTCTCGCAACGAAAACCGCTCGTGCCGATCTCGTGCCGTTGCGCGTCGATGCGGCGCAGCAGGTCGGTGTGCGTCTGCGCGACCCGGCCCGGCACGAACCAGCTAGCGCGGAGATTGAACTCGTCGAAGGCGTCGAGCACGCGGTCCACGCCGCGTTTCGCGCCATAACGCCAGACCGACAGCGATTTCTCGCGGCCGGCGATACGCGGTTCCTGGGTGAGGATGCCATGCTCATCGTTGAAGTCGACCGTCACGACCACCGCGCAGCGCGCGTTGTCCGGCCAGCGAAATGCGCTCATGCGCTCACTCCTCGCGCTTGCGTTGAAACGTTGTGGTCGAGCCACCATTGCGCGACGTCGCGGCAGGTGGCGAACCAGACGCTGCCGTGGCCGTGGCCGTGGCCTGGGTCGGCGTCGGCTTTGGCGCCCTGTCCTCGCATATGGTCAAGCAGCTTCTCCAGCAACGCGATACGGCCCGGCTTGCCCGACACCTTCGGATGAAACAGCGTGGTCAGGCAGAGTCCGTCGCGATGCGAGCCGTCGAATTCGCGGCGCCAGTTGTCGAAGGTTGTGTCGTAACTCGCGATCCGGTCGAGGCTCGCCGGAAAATCCGGATTGCGGTGATACGCGAGCGACGCGTAATCGTCGAGTTCCCAGCGCCCGGGAATCTCCACCATCGGCTCGGCGCTGCCCGGTGCGTGCAGCAGATACGGACGATCGTCGCCCCGCATCGAGCTCGAATAACGCACGCCCGCTTCGAGCAGCACGCCGATCGTGTCCGGCCCCCAGTCGCCCGACGGCGTGCGGAAGCCGACCGGCCGTACGCCCAGATAGCGCTCGAAGACGTCGGCGGAACGCGCCATCACAGCACGCTGAGCGTCGCGATCGAGGGTCCAGAAGGCCTCGTGCCGATAGCCGTGATAGGCGATTTCGTGGCCGCCGTCGAGGATCGCCGCGCATTGCTTCGGCCAGTTTTCGACCACCCATGCCGGTACGAAAAACGTGGCGGGCACGCGCCGCTCGTTGAGCAGATCGAGCAGGCGTCCCAGCGCGCGCCAGGGCCCATAGCTGCCGAGCGTGAAGTACGACGGGTTGCGCCAGATCGAACCGTCGAGCATCGCGTCGCCGGTGGGACCGTCGAGGTCGAAAGCCAGCGCGACGCAGGAACGGTGGCCGTCGGGCCAGCGTGGTGCCGGCGAGCGGGCATCCGCGTGAGACCGCGGCTCAAAAGTAGGCGATTGATTCGGGACTGACATCGCTCACCACGTTCCGTACAGGCGTGACAGCGCCACGCAGACAATCCATGCGTTCATGCAAACTCGCTTCAGATGAAAATCGGTAGAATCCTGCCGGTGGCTGCCCCGCCTGACTTTCACGCCATACGGAGGGCATCTGTGACGCGCCGCCGCGCGCGTCGTCGTTCAGAACCTGGGTGTGATTTAAGGCCGCCAATTTACCGACGGCAAACGGTAAAATCTCATGGTTACCATGCAGGATATGCATCAATGAAAATCGAACGCTATCCGCCGTTCAATGTGCTGCAGACGCTGCTGGTGGTGGCGCGCTGCGGCAATTTCACGGCCGCGTCACAGCAACTGTTCCTGAGCCAGAGTGCGGTCAGCCGGCATATCCAGCAGATCGAGGAGTATTTCGGCTGTGCGCTGTTCGTCCGGCACACACGCATGGTCGTGCCCACGTCGGCGTGTCAGCGGCTGGTGCCGATCGTCGAGGAATTGCTGGCCACCGCGCGGCGCTCCATGCACATCACGAACACGGGCGGTCAGACCATCACGTTGCGCGTCACGCCCACGCTCGCCGCGCGCTGGCTGCTGCCGCGCCTGTCCGACTTCTATGCGCAGGTGCCCGGCACGCAGTTGAATATCGACACGGCCTGGTTCCTGCCCACGAATTTCGGCGAAGGCACACTCGACGCGGCGATCCTGTTCGGCACCGGCAACTGGGAAGGGCTCGAATCGACCTGTCTGATGCGCGAGCGGTTGACCCCCGTCTGCTCGCCGCAAATCGCAAGCGGCACGCCGCCGCTCGTCGAGCCCGAAGACCTGAAGCAGCACACGCTGCTGCATTCGAGCTTCGGCCGGCGTGGCTGGATGTTGTGGTTGCAGCAGGAAGGCAACCTGGCCGCTCACACGTATCGCGAACAGGTCTTCGATACGCTCGACCTCGCGTTCAGCGCCGCGGTGCGCGGGCTTGGGGTCGCGCTGGGCGATCTGAATCTGGTGGGTGAAAATCTGGCGAGCGGCTCGCTCGTGACGCCGTTCAAACGGGTCGTGGAAACCGGTGCCGGGTATTACCTGGTGCATCCGCCGCGCAATGAATACCGGGAGAAGCTCAACCCGCTGTTGAACTGGTTGCAGGCGAGCAACGCGGGATAGGCGCGGCGTGCGTGAGTGGGTGGCGCGCCGGCCTCTTATGCCGCCTCGGCCGTTTCCTCACTGCCCACGTCACCACGCGTCTCGCTACGCAAATGAAAAATACTCATCGCCGACTCTAGCGACTGCGTCTGCTGCTGAAGATCGGTCGACGCCACCGCCGACTGTTCGACCAGCGCCGCATTGCGCTGGGTCAGCCCGGCCACCTGCCCGACCGCCTCGTTGATCTGCGCGATCTGCACGCTCTGGCCGCGACTCGCGAGCGCGATGTCGTACAGCGTGCGGGTCAATTGCGTGACGGTCTGCTCGACGGTATTCATCGTCTCGCCAGCACGCGCCGCCGTTTGCGAGGCCGTGGTGACCGTATGCAGCGACGTCTCGATCAAGGTTTTGATTTCCTTCGCGGCGCCGGCCGCGCGTTGCGCGAGACTGCGCACCTCCGACGCCACCACCGCGAAGCCGCGTCCGTATTGCCCCGCGCGCGCCGCTTCCACCGACGCGTTCAGCGCGATGATATTGGTCTGAAACGCAATCGCGTCGATCACCGACGTGATGTCCGAAATCTTGCGCGAATGCTCGCGCACGCGCTCCATCACGGCGACCGTCTTCTGCACCTCGCCGGCCGCGACCTCGGCGGTTTCCGCCGTCTGCCGCCCGGACGTGTTGGCGCGCTCCGCACCGAGCGCATTCTGTTCCGCCGTCTCCGTGATCTCGGCGAGGCTGGCGGTGGTCTGATCGATCGCGCTCGCCTGTTCGTCGGTACGGGTGGCTAGATCGTTGTTGCCGCGCGCGAATTCGTGGGTCTTGTCGCGGATCGCATCGATTGAAATCTTGGCGTCGATCAGCACGCCGACCAGCTTCGCGTTCATCTGGTTCAGCATCCGGCCCAGCATGCGGGTCTGCGCATCGCCGCGTTCCGGAAACCGCTGCTGGATGTGGCCGTTCAACACGCTCAAGGCGCCTGCGTTGAGCGCCTGCAGTGGCATCAGCAGGTTGCGCGTCAGATAGACGCCGCAGGCGAGCGCGAGTCCCGTCCCCACGCCGGCCAGCCCCAGGGCCTGCCAGAGCGGCGGCACGCGCGGCAGCACCCAACCACTCGCGACGAGCGTTTGCAGCAGGATCACGGCGATCAGCATCGCCATGGTGGCCCACACGCGCAGATTGACCGGCAGGCGCAGCAAGCGGTCCGCGACACCGGCCAAGCCGGTGCGAATCACCGTTCCGCCGGACAAACGCAGCTTGTGGCCGGAGGGCGAATTGAGCCTCTCGTACAGGTGGTCGGCCCGCGCGATCTGCTCGTCGGACGGCTTCGTGCGCACCGACATATAGCCGACCTTCTCGCCCTTCTCGAACACCGGCGTGACATTGGCGAGCACCCAGTAATACCCGCCCTGCTTGCGGCGATTCTTGACCACGCCGGTCCACGGCCGATCGCCGCCAATGGTTTCCCACAAGTCCCGATACGCTTCCTCGGGCATGTCCGGGTGACGGACGATATTCTGCGGCTTGCCGATCACCTCGGCATGCGGATAGCCGCTGCTGCGCAGGAACGCTTCGTTGGCGTAGACGATGTTGCCCGTCAGATCCGTGCGGGTGATGATCACGTCCAGTTCGGACAGCACGTACTCTTCATCGGTGATCGGGAGATTTTCACGCATGGGGTATGTCGCTTGTTACGCCTGGTGTGAGGCCTGCAGTGATACGTGCAGCGAGGCCGGTTCGGTTGCGGTTTCGAGCTCGCCGGCGAGTCTCCCGCGCTCGCTCGCCAGCGCGGCACACGGCGCATAGCGCGCGTCGTGCGTGGTGCGGATCAACTGCTCGGCGGGGACCGGCCGGCCCAGCAGATAACCCTGCGCGCGATCACAGCCAATCTCGCGCAAAAAGCGCCACTGCGCGTCGTATTCGACGCCTTCGGCCACGACCGTGATACCGAGCGCCTTGGCCATCGCGACGATCGCGCGCACGATCGCGCCGTCGGTGGTGCCGGGTCCGATCTGCGCGAGAAACGAGCGGTCGATCTTCAGCGTGTCCACCGGCAGGCTCTGCAAATAGGCGAACGCCGAGTAGCCGGTGCCGAAGTCGTCGATCGCGAGACTGATGCCGCGACGCGCCAGTTCACCCAGCAACGCGGCGGTTTCCTCGCGGCCGGTCATGGCCATGCTCTCGACCAGTTCGAACTGCAAGCGCTGCGCCGGCAAACCCGTGTCGCTCAACACACGGGCCACCTCGTGCAGAAAACCGTCGTGACGACACTGCTTGCCGGACAGGTTCACGGCAATACGTCCGAACTCGAATCCTTCGTCGAGCCACGCGCGCGCCTGGCGGCACGCTTCGCGCAGCACCCAGCCGCCGATCGGCACGATCAGCGCCGACTCTTCCGCGGCCGGAATAAACTGGTCGGGCCCAATCAACCCTCGCTGCGGATGCTGCCAGCGGACCAGCGCTTCCACGCCGGTCATGGCACCCGTGCGCAGGTCGTATTCGGGCTGGTAGTGCAGACGGAATTCCCCGGCCAGCAGCGCCTGACGCAATTCGCCTTCGAGCACGATCCGCTCTTTCGCCGACGAAGTCATCGTCGCCGCGAAGAACTGGAAGTTGTTCTTGCCGACCTCCTTGGCTTCGTACATGGCGCGATCCGCCTGCATCAGCAGTTGCTTCGGATCGGTGCCGTCGTCGGGAAACATGCTGATGCCGATGCTCGGCGTCACGAACACGCTCTGCGCGCCAACCCCGATCGGCCGGCCGATCACCTCGAGCAGCGATTGCGCGATCTTGCCGACATGGCGGATATCTTCAATGTCTTCAGCGACGATCGTGAACTCGTCGCCGCCTAAGCGCGCGACCGTATCGGTTTCACGCACGCCGTGTTTGAGCCGCTCGGCGATCACCTTCAGCGTTTCGTCGCCGATGCCGTGGCCGAGCGTGTCGTTGATCAGCTTGAAGCGGTCGAGATCGAGAAACATCACCGCGACCCGTTTGCCGCTGCGCTGCGCGCGCGCCATCGCGTGACCGAGGCGTTCGCTGAACAGCGTGCGATTCGGCAGGCCGGTCAGCGCGTCGTGCGTGGCCAGGTAACTCAGCCGCTCCTCCGCCAGCCGGCGCCCCGTGATATCCGAAAAGATCGCGGCGTAATGCGTGCAGCGGCCGGTTTCGTCGCAGATACCGGAGATCGACAGATATTCCAGGTACAACTCGCCGCTCTTCTTGCGGTTCCAGATTTCGCCTTGCCAATGCCCGGCTTCCTGCAGGTGTTGCCAAAGATCGCGATAGAAGCCCGGCGGCTGGCGTCCGGAGCTCAGCAGGTTGGCGTTGCGCCCCACTACGTCGGACTTCGCGTAGCCGGTCAGTCTCGTGAAAGCCGGATTGACCCGTTCGATGGTGCCGTGCAGATCGGTCACCATCACGCCGTCAAGTGACGATTCGACCACCCGGTCGGCAAGGCGCAGGTTGTAGCGCGACTCGAACAACGCGTCGTCGCGCTCGCGCAGCGCGATCTGCAACTCCTGCACGTACTCGTGTTCGATGTCGTTGAGAATGTCGGCGAGACCCAGCACGCCGATCAATACGTCGTGCCCGTCGAGAATGCCGACATGGCGCATGCGATGCTCGATCAGATACTGGCGCGCCGCATACAGACTCTGCGACTGGCGCAAGCACCGCAGCGGCCGGCTCGCATGGCAACCCACCGTGCCGTTCGTCGCGCCGTTCGCGACCAGACCGACGATATCGCGCTCGGTCAGAATGCCGTGCACGCCGTCCGGATACGCGACCACCACCGCGCTCAGTCGTTGCGCGCGCATCAAACGCATGGCTTCCTTCACGCACAGCGCGTGATCGACCAGCACCGGCGCGGCGGCCTTGATCGATTCGATCGACTTCATCCGCAGGAAGTACTCGGCGCCCTGATTCATCACAAAGTCGGTCTGCGTGAGGATGCCGAGCGAGTGCCCCTGGTCGTCGACCACGAGGCAATGGCGAATGCCGCTGTTCCTGAAGTGCAGCGCGGCGTCGCCCAGGCGCGTGTGCTGCGGCAACGACATCACCGGCTGGCTCATCACGGCTTCGACCGGCGTGGCGTGGACGTCGGTGTCGTCGGCCAGCGCCAGCGCGTCGTGCTCGGTCCAGATGCCGACCGCGCGTTGCCTGTCCATCACGACGATCGCGCTGCGTCGCTGCTCCGCCATGCAGTGGGCGGCGTCGTGAATCGACGTGTGCGGCGAGCACTCCAGCATCGAGCCGGAGACCAGCCGCCCGATTTCGATATCCAGCGTGTGATGAGCCATGGCTTGACGGGATGAGGTCGCAATTCTGAGATGGCGCCGACAGTACCAGCGCCCACCCCCGCTCACCTTGATCCACGTCAAACGCGCTTGGCGGCGCGGTTTGCGGCTCGATACACGCCGCGCTTTGCCTCGTTAGCGAGGCGTCTCGAAGCGTGCGCTCAGCACGCGCGTCACGGCCCATTGAAAGGTGCAGCACAGCACCAGATACACCAGCCCGACGAACAGAAAGATCTGCGCGGGATAAACCATCAGCCGGTTATTGACCTGATTCGCGAGAAACGTGAACTCCGGCACGCCGACGATATAGGCCAGCGACGTGTCCTTGATCAGCGACACCCATTGGTTGACGAACGACGGCGTCATCACCCGCACCGCTTGCGGCAACAGCACGTAACGCAGCGCCTGACCGCGCGTCATGCCGAGCGACAGCGCCGCCTGCCACTGCCCGTCGCCGATCGCGACGATGCCCGCCTGCACCGAATGCGACAGATAGGCGCCGCCGATCAGCGCGAGCGCACATACCACGGTCGCGAGTCCGGGAACATCCGCATGCAGCAGCACGGGCATCAGGAAGAAGGTCCAGAAGATCAGCATCAGCACGGGAATCGCGCGAAACAAACCCACCACGGTGAGCAGCACGATATGCGCGATGCCGCGCGTCATGGCCAATGCGACGCCGCCGGCCAGGCCGAGCAGCGCCGATAACGACGCCGATGCCAGCGTCAACACCACGGTCAGCGCGACGCCGCCGAGCGGGCCATCGGGAAACGTGCCGAGCAGCAGGTAACGGAGAATAGGCAGCCAGTCGGGCGCGTTCATGCGCGGCCTCTGCGCGCGGCGTGAGCACCCCGAGCACTGCGAGCACCGTGAGCGCCATTGCGCTGCCGCAACAGCAACGCGATTTCAATCGTGGCGATCGTCGCGATGTAAAGCAGCGTTGCCATGCCGAACGACTGGAACGTCTTCAGCGTTTCCGTCTCGACCTGGCGCGACGAATACGACAACTCGGCCAGCCCGATCGCCATGGTCAGCGACGAGTTCTTGACGATATTCATATATTGCCCGGCCAGCGGCGGCGTCGCGATCCGCACCGCCTGCGGCAGAATCACATAGCGGAACGCCGCGAAGCGCGTCAGTCCGAGCGCCGCGGCCGCCTGATGCTGACCGTCGCGCACGCCGCGCAGCCCCGCGCGGAATTCCTCGCCGATAAAAGTCGTTGCGTAGCACGTGAGGCCGACCCAGCCGGCCAGAAACTCGAAGCTCGGCCAGCCGAGTGTCAGCGGCCCGAGCGTGAGCGCATGCGGCGTATTCAGCCAGCTCATCACGCTTTCCGGCATTAGCGCGGCCGCGCCGAAATACCAGAACAGCAGTTGCACGATCAACGGCGAGTTGCGGAAGATCAGCACATAAGCAGCGGCCGCGCGGCGCACGGTCGCATAAGGCGCGCTGCGGGCGAGCGCCAGCCCGAAACCCAGCAGCGTCGCGCCCACGATCACACAAGCCGACAGCGCCAGCGTCATCGCGAAGCCGTGCCAGATCCACGCCGTGTAGCGCGGTTCGAGCCACGTGTTCATCGTCATCGTTTGGAAACCATTGCCGTGCAGAAATAAATTAGCCCGCCGTCAGATGCGCGGCGGGCCGGACTGTGAGCGCGCTGTGCTTAGCGCCTGGTTCAACGCTTCGCTCAGCTCTTCTGCGGATCGCCGATCCTGAACAGACGCGGCAGCGGCGCGCGGCTCTTCGGGCCGAACCACTGGTCGTAGATCTTCGAAGCGTTACCCTTCGCTTCCAGATCCTGCAACGTCTCGTTGACCACGCTCAACAGACGCGGCTGGTTCTTCGGCACACCGACGCCTTCGTAGTCGTTCGAGATCGTGAACGGCGGAATCTCGTACTTGTCCTTATCCGGCACATTCGCCAGCAACGCGACCAGCTTCGGGCCGTCCTGCGTGATGGCCTGCACGTTGCCGGCGCGCAGCGCGGCGAACGCGAACGGCGTGTCGTCGTAAGCGACGATGGTCGCGGCCGGATACTGCGCGCGGACCTGCTGTTCGTTCGTAGTGCCCTTGTCCGCGCCGATCCGCAGGCTCGCCAGTTGCTGCGGCGACTTCAATACGCCCTTCTTCGCGATGAACTGCGTGCCCGACGCGAAATACGGCGTGCTGAAGTCGATCTCCTTCTTGCGCTCATCCGTGATCGTGAAGTTCGCGAAGACCAGATCGACCTTGTTCGACTTCAGAAACGCAATCCGGTTGGCCGGATTGGTGGGCTGAATCTCGAGCTTCACACCGAGTTTCGCCGCGACGGCGCGCGCATAGTCGACGTCGAGACCGACAATCTGATTGCTCTTCGGATCGACGAAACCAAACGGCGGATTGCTGTCGAATGTCGCGACGCGCAAGACGCCGGCCTTCTTGATGTCGTCGAGTTGATCGGCGTGTGCGACGCCCGCCAGCGTCAAAAGCAGTCCGGCCATGGCGGCACGGCGAGTCCAGTTCTTCATGTGAAAGCCCCTTGGTCAAGCAGTTGATTTTCTTGATCGTTGCGGGCGCACCCGTCAGCGTGGCGGCCACTGTAGCAGCGCGCCGGGAGGCCACGAACCAAGCATTTGTCAGCTACTAAGTCGGGGATGTCATAACAGCCGCGCGGCGAATCTATCCGCGCACGGTCGACGACAAATGGCCGGGAAACGCCATGGTCACGGTGGTGCCCTCGCCGAGCGCGGAGTCGATCCGCAGCGAGCCGCCGGACGATTGCATGATGCGGTTGCAAAAGATCATGCCCATGCCATGGCCGCCGGCACCCGCATACGTGGTGACGGGGTCCTGCATCAGACGCGCCTTGATCTCCGGCGCGATGCCGGGACCGTTGTCGCGAACCCGGATTTCCGGCTCGGGCGTTGCGACGACTTCGAGCCGCAGCAAAGGCGCGGCAGTCGTCTCAAGCGCGCGCAGTGCATTGGACAACAGCGAAGAAAGCACCAGCGCCACGCAGTTGGGCATGGTGCGGACCACGAAATCGCCCTGCACGTCGACCTGAATCCAGTCGCGCTGCGACGCGGCGAACGGATAGGTGTCGAGCAAGGTGGCGATCAGCCGCGTCGCGGTCACTTCGCGCAGACTCACGCCCGAGGCCGATTGCTGCGCGCCGCTCTTGTGCACCGTCGCCCAGAACGACGAGATCAGCGTCAGGCAATACTGCGCGTTATTAAGCATGGACGTGGCCGCGTGACCGATCTCCTTCTGGCGCTCCGGATCGTATTGCTCCGCGACATTGCTGCCGACCGATTGCGCGAACAGCGAGATCGTCGCCAGCGGGGTGTTCAGTTCGTGGGCCAGGAAGGCCAGCGTTTCGTCCATGGCCAGCAGGCGTTGCTGACGCGTTTCCCGCTCGGCGTAGCGCGTCATGGCAAGTTGCAGCACCTCGCGGACCTTCTCCGTGCGCAACGGCTTTTCGAGGATACGGAAGATCTCACCGGTATTGACGGTTTTCAGCAGCAGGTCTTTATCGGCGTACGCGGTCACGAGAATCCGCACGATCTGTGGGTACTCATGCGCGACGTGGCGCAGCAGATCGTCGCCGTCGCGGCCGGGCATGCGGAAATCCGTGACCAGCACGGCAATCTCCGCGCCGTGGCGGTCGAGCACGGCCATGGCCTCGTCCGCGCTGCCGGCGACGTGCACGTTGTAGTCCGCGCGGATGGCGCGAGCGAAATGGTTGCGCGACAGCTCGTCGTCGTCGACGAAGAGGATGGAAAACGGCGGCTGCGGGGTGTCACTCATAGCGTTGTCTGCCGATCGCGGTGGCCAGGGTTGAATGGCGCCCGATTCACGAGTGATGAAATTGGCGTTGGGGGGAACATGTTAGCGCGTTCGCCAAAGCGCGGGAATATTCCGCTGGAGCGTCTATGCGGATTGCGTTGCTGCTCGGCTCTGCTGCGCTGCGCGGCTCATTCAAGGGCGCCGGTTGCGCCATCCGCGAGTGTTTTTCAGGCCGCCGATCCGGCCGACGTTTCGCACGTCCTTCACATCCTGAACGTTGCGCACGTCGGGCACGTCGCGCTGCTCCAGGGCGCCTCGCAAGACGCGCGCGCCCTGTGAATCCCGCGCGCCGCGTTTGCCGCGCAGCACGCCTGAGCGCGCGAGGACCACCGCGACCCAGCAGCCGGCACAGATCAGCACGAGCATGTCGGCCGAGAAGCTCATCTCCGCCCTCCTTTCAGTTCCATGGCGCTTTGTACGCTTTGTATGACCGACCAGACGGCGAGCGCGAAGAAACGGCGTGCGCGCCGCGTCGGCCGGTTAAAACGGGGGTGCGCCACGCGAGAGGATACTGCATCGGCGGGCCGTCCGGTATGCCGACGAGAACTCGCTCACTCAGTCACGCTCCTTCGCCCCAGAAACCGATATGCGATTGTTCGGCTTCCTCTTCGAGCAGCGGACCGACCACTTCGATATGCCGTTGTCCGCGCAGGAAGATCTCCCGGCAAGGCAGCGAGAACGTGGGGTTCTCCGGATGATCGCCGGTGAGCGTCAACAGTCGATGCTCGGACAGCGCATACACGACCCTGCCGATGTTGCACCAGTAGATCGCGCCGGAGCACATGCAGCACGGTTCGGCGCTCGTGTAGAGCGTGCATTTCGCGAGTTCGTCCGGGGACAGCAGCTTCGCCGCTTTGGCCGCCGCCGCGAGTTCGGCGTGCTGGGTCGGGTCGCCTTCGGGCGGCATCGAATTATTGCCGGCGGTGGCGATGATTTCACCGCGCTCGTTCGCCACGATCGCGGCGAACGGATGGCGGCCGCTCTTCTTCGATTCCTCGGCCAGGTCGATAGCCGCGCGGAGCAAGGACAGATCGGTCCCGGACAATGTCGATGCGGTGGAAGCTTTTTCTATGTTCATTTGCTGACTCCTTGAACGGGGGGTTGAGCGTCTTGAATGATTAATGAACTTCCGATTGCGCATTGTGCGTGGAAAGCGACGCGGACGGTCCGTTAACGTGGCCGCACAGCGTGGGAAACGACATCGCCGGTTGCAGGAACACAAGGTGTTCGAGCTGGATCGCAACGGCAACGCCACCACGTTGTAGCGCGTACGGAATACCTACGCTTGTCTGCCGCACACTGACATTCCTGATAGTTGTTGCCGGCGGCGGCCGCGTTTAATCTTTGGCCGACTCAACGACGCCTAACACAACCGGGACTGCTCACCGACACAACGACCGATGCCATGACGAGCGGTAGCCCGCACGGAATCACGTCATTCATTCACCCGTATCGGTCTTGCGACTCAATCCCGTCCCGGCCACGGGCGTCGCCCGATCACTCCATCCCATCACGTAGCGCACCGGCTTGAACGTCGGCGCGTCTCGCGGCCTATCCGCTTCATCGTCACCAACGCACCGCGCGAACTCACGAGGTTCGCGCCTGAGAGGAATATCCGATGCCCCTGCTCAATCGACGTCCGCCGCAGTTGCGCCGCTCCTGGCTGTTTCTGGCCGGCGCCGACCGCGAAACACTTCTCGCCGGTCCGCAGACCGGCGCCGACGTCCTCGTTCAGGAACTCGAGACCTTCACGCCGCCGGCACGCCGGCCGGAAGCCCACCGTATCGCGGACGAAGTCCTGAAATGCTGGCGCGACGCCGGCGTGCTGACCTCCGTGCGCGTGAACCCGCTCGACAGCGGCGGCGTGGACGATCTGCGGGCCGTCATGCGCAGCCGCCCGGACATCATCATGATGTCGTTCGTGTCGACGCCCGAACAGGTCGTCGCGCTCGACGAAGCCGTCACGCGTTGCGAAGCGGAGTACGACATTCAACCGGGTTCGACCGAACTCGTGCCGAATATCGAATCGCCGCTCGGCGTGGTCAACACCATGGCGATTGCCCGCTGCAGCCGCCGCATTTCCGCCGTGCTGGTCGGAACCGAAGACATGGTCGCCGATCTCGGCGCCGAACGCACGCACGCCGGCCACGAACTCGATTACGTGCGCTCGCGGTTTCTGCTCGAATGCGCGGCAGTCGGCGTCACGGCGATCGACTGTCCGTACAGCTTTGCGGACGTCGAGGGTGCGGAACTCGACATGCGCCGGTCGCGCGCGCTCGGCTACAAGGCCAAGGGCATCGTCAATGCGCCGCTCACGGCGATCGTCAACCGCGTGCTGACGCCGAGCGCGGACGAAGTCGCGCTCGCCCGCCGCGTGATCCAGACCGTCGACAAAGCCCGTGAACAATCGAACGGCAAGCGGGTCGCCGCCGCCGTGGTGGACGGCTTTCTCGCCGAAGTCCCCGACTATCTCGCCGCGCACCGGCTGCTCGCGCGCGCCACGCAATTCGGCCTCGCATGAGCAACGTGAACGACATGGACACTCGCCTGGCTATGACCGCCTTTGAAAGCCGCCTGAAGTCGCTCAAGACCCTCGCGGGCGCGCACCAGACCTTCGACACGGACGCCGTGCCGGCCACGCCGCACGCGCTGTTCGAGCGGTGGTTCGATGCTGCGGTCGAAGCCCGGGTCAGCGAACCGCAAGTCATGACGCTCTCCACGGTCGATCCGGACGGCGCACCCGACGCCCGCTCCGTCGTGCTGCTGAACATGGACGCGCAAGGCTGGCATTTCGCGGCCAACGCCGCGAGCCCCAAAGGCCGTCAGTTGACGCACCGGCCCGAGGCCGCCATCACGTTCTACTGGCCCGCCACGGCCCAGCAGATCCGCTTGCGCGGCAAGGTGGCGCGGCTGTCCGACGAGGCGTGCCGCGCGGATTTCATGGCGCGTCCGGAGCGCTCGCGCGCCAGCATCCTGATCGGCCGGCAGAGCCAGGTGTTGAACAGTCAGGACGACCTTCGGCACGCGCTGCATGAGCAACTCGCGCGCGTCGCGTCGCAGCCGGAGCTGGTGTCGCCGCACTGGGGCATGTACGCGTTGGCGCCGCATGAAGTGGAATTCTGGCAGTCGGATGCCGAGCGCCGTTTTACGCGACTGCGATATGTCCGCGCGGGCAGCGGTGCGAACGCTTCGTGGGAGCGCAGCCTGCTATGGCCATGATTACCGCTACGCCGGGCGCGCCGCCCGCGTCGCCGTACACGCCGCTGCTGGACCGGTTCGCCGACGCGACCCGGCTCACGCTCGCGGGACGCGACCCCGGCGCATATCACGGCTTCGTCAATCCGCCGGTCTATCACGGCTCGACGGTATTGAGCCCAACCACGCACGACCTGTTGCACCGGACCCAGCCGTACATCTACGGCCGGCGCGGCACGCCGACCTCCGACGCGCTGGAACACGCGCTGATCGAACTCGAAGGCGGCGCCGGCGCGGTGCTGTGTCCTTCGGGGCTGTCCGCCTGCACGCTCGCGCTGCTGTCGTGTCTCACGCCGGGCGATCATCTGCTGATGACCGACAGCGTCTACGGCCCGGTCCGGCATGCCTGCGACGGCGTGCTGCGGCGCATGGGCATCGACACCACGTACTACGATCCGTTGCTGGGCGCCGCGCTCGAACCGTTGATCCGGCCGCGTACCCGCGCGGTCTACGTGGAGTCGCCGGGGTCGTACACGTTCGAAGTGCAGGACATCGGCGCGATCGCCCGCGTGGCGCACGCGCACGGCATGAGCGTGATCGCCGACAACAGTTGGGCCACGCCGCTGCTGTTCCGGCCGCACGATCATGGCGTCGATCTGTCGATCCAGGCCGGCACCAAATATCTGGTCGGCCATTCCGACGCGATGCTCGGCACCGTGTCCGCCAACGCCGCCGCATGGCCCGCGTTGAAGCAACTGCACGGCGATCTCGGCCTGTGCGTCGGTCCAGACGACCTGTATCTCGCGCTGCGCGGCCTGCGCACGCTAGGGCTGCGTTTGCGTCAGCATCAGGAGAACGCGGTCGTGGTGGCGAGCTGGCTCAAGCAGCAACCCGAGGTGCTCGGCATTCTGTTTCCCGCGTTCGACGATTGCCCCGGTCATGCGCTCTGGAAACGCGACTTCAAAGGCACCTCGGGGCTGTTTTCCGTGATCCTGCATGCCGCGCCCGACGAAGCGCTCGCCGCGTTTCTCGACAGTCTCGAACTGTTCGGTCTCGGCTATTCGTGGGGCGGCTTCGAAAGTCTGGCGGTGCCGTTCGACCTGCAATCGCAGCGCATCGCGCAGCGCTGGCCGGACGGCAGTATCGGCGTGCGCCTGCATGTCGGCCTCGAAGCGCCCGCCGATCTGATCGCCGATCTCGCCGCCGGTCTGCAACGCTACAGCGCCGCCTGCCCCGCGCGGGAGGACGCCGCCACATGCTGACGATCTGGGGAAGACGCAGTTCGTTCAACGTGCAGAAAGTGCTGTGGCTCGCCGGTGAGTTGGGGCTGGCGTATCGGCATGTGTCGATTGGCGGTGAATTCGGCGGTTGCGAAACGGCCGAGTTCGAAGCGCTGAATCCGACCCGGCGTATTCCGGTGATCGAGCTCGACGGCGAGATTGCGTGGGAATCGCACACGATCCTCCGGCTGCTCGCCGCGCAGACACGTCAGGCGCCGTTCTGGCTCGCCGATCCGTTCGCGCGCTCGCATGCCGAGCGCTGGATGGACTGGTGCCAGACCACACTCGAACCCGACCTGATGACCGGGCTGTTCTGGGCGATGGTCCGCACGCCCGAGTCCGAGCGTAACTGGCCGCTGGTTCACGAGAAGAACGCGCGCTGTACCCAGCACTTCCAGATGCTCGACCGGATGCTCGCCACGCGGCCGTTTCTGAGCGGCGACGCATTGGGGCTCGGCGATATTCCGGTCGGCGCGACGCTGTTCCGCTATTTCTCGCTCGACGTCGAACGCCCGGCGCTGCCGCATGTGAACGCGTGGTATCGCCGGTTGCAACAGCGCCCCGCCTATCGCGAACACGTGATGGCCTCATTCGAAGCCTTACGCGGCCGTCCCGGCTGACCCCCTTCAAAACGCCTATCCACCATGCTCCATTCACACGCCGCCGGCAACCCGCACGGCCGGATTCTCATCGTGCTGCATCGCGAGCAATCGAGCCCCGGACGTGTTGGCCGTCTGCTGCTGCAACGCGGCTACGAACTCGACATTCGCCGTCCGCCGCTCGGCGATCCGTTGCCCACGACGCTGCGCGACCACGCCGGCGCGATGATCTTCGGCGGCCCGATGAGCGCCAACGACAACGATGCGTGGATTCGCACCGAAACCGACTGGATCGGCGTGGCACTGCGTGAGCAGGCGCCGTTTCTCGGCATCTGTCTCGGCGCCCAGATGATGATTCGTCATCTGGGCGGAAACGTGACGACGCATCGGGACGGTCGCGCTGAAATCGGCTACTGGCCGATCAGGCCGACACCGCTCGGGCGCGCGTTGTGCCAATGGCCGGAGCGCGTGTATCAATGGCACCGCGAAGGCTTCGACAGTGTCGCGGGACTCGAACGGCTAGCCGCCGGCGACGAGTTTGAAAACCAGGCGGTGCGTTACGGCCCGGCCGCGTACGGCGTGCAGTTTCACCCGGAGGTCAGCTATCAGATGATGCGGCGCTGGACTGCCGCCGCCGCGCACAAGCTCTCCGCGCCGGGTGCCCAGGATATTCCCACTCAGACTCGCGAAGCGCATCGGCACGATCGTGCCGGCGTCGCATGGCTCAACAGTTTTCTGGACACATGGCTCACCGGACGGGCCGCCGAATCGTTGCTAGTTGGCGGCAAGGCCGGCAGTCATGTCGGTGACGCTAAGCAGGCCCCATTCAATCGCCTTCAGCACGGCCTCATGACGACGTGACACGTTGAACTTGCGGCGGATATTGTTGAAGTGAAAGTTGATGCAGGACTCGCTCACGTTGAGAATGTGGCCGATCTCCCATGAGGTCTTGCCGAACGCATGCCAGCGCAGACACTCCGTCTCGCGGCGGCTCAGGCGCGGCACCGAGCCGGGTTTGGTATCGAACCCGAACTGGCCGATCGCCTCGCTCGTGATATCGCGCAGCAACGACAAACGCGGCAGGCTGCGCAGGCAATTTTCGTAGGTGAGCGCATATTCGTCGTTCACCGCGCACGTCAGCATGCCCACCTCCCCCTTCAATCCATAGAGCGGCAGCGTGACGCCACGGTTCAGGCCAAAGGCGCTCGCTTCGTCGTGAAACTCGCGCTGCGCCGGCGCGACGAAAAAAGCCGGGTCCCAGATCAGCGGCATACGTGATCTGAAACAATGTTTGAGCAGCGGATCGACCTGATCGAAGGAGCGCTCGCGATAGCGTTGCTCCCATTCCGGCTCGCAGTTGCTCCACATGTGGGCCGCGCAGAAAGACACCCCCTGCGACGGCAGCACCGCGAGCACCACCTTGTCGAATCCCATTTTTGCGGTTGCGTCGAGAATACGGTGGCGTAGCGCGCACTCGTCGGTCGGCACAAGCAAATCCAGGTAATCATTCTGGCCGTTCATTCGTATACTCCCGTTTTTTCTGTTCGTTCTGGTGTACTGATATAACCGTCCCGAGCGCCTCGCAGCCCTGTTGCCAATCGGAACGACGGCGTTAGTCTCCCGTTTCCGACAGCAATTGCCTACCTATCTTCTTGGCATCGTCGAGCGTGGCCACCGCTTCGAGCGGAATGCCGAAGGCTTTCGAAATCGCCGCCGCGCCGGCCTTCGACTCTTCGCGCTCACGCTCGTCGGGTTCGACCGTGATCAAGGCCTTGCAGACTTGCGACAGTGCGTCGCGGTTCGTCTTGAGCCACATGCCGCGTTGCTTGCGGTCCTCGTGCGTTTCCTCGGGGCGCGGCGAAATGAACAGCAGCACGAAATGCTCGCCGGTCTTCAGCAGCGCATTCATGTCCTGCTCCCAGGCCACCGCGTAGCCGGGTGCGATCGCGTCGTTGCGGGCGATCACGAGCGGGAATGCCGACAGGTCGAACACGGCGGACGATGTGAGTTCATGGCTCAGATTCATGATTCAGGTTCCTCTTGCAAGTTGAAAAAAATCTTGATTGCGCTTTATCGGTTCAGCGCTTCGCCCCGGCGGACGCACCGCCGCCTGGCCTCGGTCCGAACGGCGGTTTAGCCAGCCACACGAGCACGATCACCGCGATGTACACCCAACCCAGCGCGAACGCGACGTCGTTGAACGAGATCTGATAGGCCTGCGAGTCGATCATCCGGTCGAGCAGTTGATAGCCGGTTTGCGGATCGCCCTGCCCCAGCACGCGCAACTGTTGACGCACCGCCGGATCGAACACACTGATGCTCTCGGTGATCTGCGCGTGATGCTGCACCGCGCGGCGCTCCCACAGAAACGACGTGATCGACACCGCGAAGCTCGCGCCGAGCGTGCGCAGAAAGGTCGACAGGCCGGAGCCCGCGGCGATCTCGTCGGGCTTCAGATCCGACAGCAGAATGCTGTTGATCGGCATGATGAACAGCGCGAGCCCGAGTCCTTGCAGCAACTGGATCAGCGCGATGTGCTCGAAGTCCACCCCGAGAAAAAACTGCGAGCGTAGAAACGACGCGCAGCCGAGAATGCCGAACGCCATGCACACCAGCATGCGCATGTTGAAGCGCGGCGCGTACTTGCCCATGAAGGGCGTGAGCAGCACGGGAATGATCCCCATCGGCGCGGCCGCGACACCGGCCCAGAAGGCCGTATAACCGAGCGTGCGCTGCAGCCATTGCGGCACGATCACGTTGACCGCGAAGAACGCCGAATACGCCAGCACCAGCGTCAGCGTCCCGGCCGCGAAATTGCGATGCTTGAAAAGCCGCAGGTTGACGATCGGATTCGGCTCGGTCAGTTCCCAGATCAGGAACAGCAGAATGCCGAACGCGGCCACGACCGACATCCACACGATGAATGTCGAGTTGAACCAGTCCTCGTCGTTACCCTTGTCCAGCACGATCTGCAACGCGCCGACGCCGAGTATCAGCGCCGCGAGACCGACATAGTCGACCTTCGCCTTCGCGGTGGTCTCGGGCCGACCCTGCATCTGCGCGTACACCATCGAACACGCGAAAATGCCGATCGGCACGTTGATCAGGAACGACCACTCCCACGAGTAGTTCTCGGTGATCCAGCCGCCGAGCAAGGGCCCCGCGATCGGCGCGACGACGGTCACCATCGCGATCATCGAGAGTGCGAAGCCGCGCCGCGCCGGTGGATAGATCGACAGCATCAGCGCCTGGGTGGTCGGAATCATCGGTCCGGCAACGAGGCCCTGGAACGCGCGGAACGCCACCAGTTGCGGCAGGCTATGCGCCAGTCCGCACAGCAGCGAAGCGAACGTGAACAGCAGCGTCGCCCAGACGAACAGCTTCACCTGGCCGAAGCGCTTCACCAGAAAACCCGTCAGCGGCAGCGCGATCGCGTTGCTCACCGAAAAGGTGGTGATGACCCACGCGCTCTGATTCGTGCTCACGCCGAGATTACCGGCAATGGTGGGCAGCGACACGTTGGCGATGGTGCCGTCCAGCACCTGCATGAACACGGCCAGCGCGAGGCCGAAGGTGGTGAGCGGAACGCTGCGGGGCCGGAAATCGCTGCCGGCCACAGCCGCGGGCGCGCTCATTTCACGCTCGCCGTGGCACGGGTGACCGGCAGGTTGTCGTGGATCACCTTGTCGACCAGCGCATTCGCGAGCTGTAACTGGCGTCGATACAGATCGCTGCTGAACAACGGTTCGCTCGGCGGCTGATGCGCCAGCATCGCGCCGTCGCGATTATGCAGATCGACGCTGGCGTGCATCGACAGTCCGATCCGCAGCGGATGCTTTTCCAACTGCTGCGGGTCGGTGAATTCGATCCGCACCGGCAGGCGCTGGACGATCTTGATCCAGTTGCCGGTGGCGTTCTGCGCGGGCAGCAACGCGAACGCGCTGCCGGTGCCGACGCCGAGCGCCTGCACCTTGCCGCTATAACGCACGCCGCCGCCGTACAGATCCGAGCGCAGTTCGACCGGTTGGCCGATGCGCATCTCCGAGACCTGCTTTTCGGTGAAGTTGGCATCGACCCAGACTTGCCGCAGCGGCACCACGGCCATTAGCGGGGTGCCCGGCTGCACGCGCTGACTCAATTGCACCGTGCGTTTCGCGACGTAGCCGGTAACCGGCGTGACCAGCGTGGCGCGCGCGTTCTCCAGATAGGCGGCGCGCAAGCGCGCGGCGGCCGTTTCCACATCTGGATGCGACGCCACCGCCGTATCGTCGACCAGCGCCTTGCTGGTCTGATACTGTTGCTGCAGATTCGCCAGCGCGCTCTGTGCGCCGACGAACGCGCTTTGCGCGGACACCAGCGTGTCGTGCGCATGCGCCAGCTCTTCGGCCGAAATCGCGCCCGAGCGGCCGAGATCGCGGCGGCGTTCGTAGTCGGCACGGGCTTTATCGAGCGACGTGCGGCGCGCGTCGACTTCCGCCTGCGAGCCCTCCAGACTGTCGTGCAAGCCGCGTTCGTTGCTGTACAGCCCGCGCACCTTGCGCACCGATCCGGCCAGCGCGGCCTGCGCGCCGGCCAGTTCCACTTCGGTATCGCTCGGGTCGAGCTTCACCAGCGTGTCGCCGCTACGCACGAGGTCGCCGTCGTCGGCGCCGATCGACACCACCGTGCCCTGCACCTGCGGCGTGATCTCGACGACGTTGCCTTGCACGTACGCGTTATCCGTCGCCTCGTACCATTGGCCGACCAGGAAGTGCCACACGAGCCACACGGCGATACCGATCGCGAACCCGCCGATCAGCAAACGCAGCAGCAGTTTGCGACGCCCGGAAGCCGGCGGCGTCGGACTGCCGCCCGCGCCACCCGAGCCACCCGGCGCGGAGCCCGGCGCTGCGCCGCCCGGCGTCGGCTTCGCCGGTTCAGGTGGGGCGCCCGGACGTAGCGCGGTTTGATTCGCAGGCGCGGTGGCCTGACCTACGGGTTCGAGAATTTTTTCGCTGCTCATGGCGTAGCTTGAATGTCGAGAGAAGGAGAGACGGCTGCGAACGCGGCGTCGGGGCGCTGCGGCATGAAACCGCCGCCCAGCGCCTCGACCAGTTGCAGAGACAGATCGACGTGTTGCGCGCGCAATTGCGCCATCCGTTTGCTGGCAACCAGCAACTGCTGACGCACCACCAGCGCCTCCAGATAACTGCCCACGCCCGCGCGGTAGCGCTGATCGGCGAGCGCCCAAGCGTCATGGGCGGCGTCGAACGCGTGCTGCTGTGCGTCGATTTGCAGTTGCATCGATTGCAGGCTGTGCAGGTTGTCGGCGACCTGATTGAGCGCGCCGATCAGCGTCTTGTTGTATTGCGCGACCGCCACGTCGTATTGCGCGTCGCGATGCTGCAGATTGCCGCGCAATGCGCCGCCGTCGAAGATCGGCAGACTGATGGCCGGCGTCACCGAATACGTGCGCGAGGCCGCCTGAAACAACGACGCACCGCCGCGCGTGGCGAGCCCCGCCATCGCGCTCAGACTGATGTTGGGCAGGAACTCCGTTTTGGCGCTGGCGATGTTGCGGCTCGCCGCCTCGACCCGCCAGCGCGCCGCGACCAGATCGGCGCGACGGCCGAGCAGATTGGCCGGCAGGTCACCAGGCACCGCGAGCGCGGGCACCGGCAACGCCGCGGGCTGCTGGATCGACAGACCCGCGTCCGGCCCCTGGCCCAGCAGAATCGCAAGCGCGATCCGCGCGCTGGCGATCTCCTGCGCGGCCATCGCCTGTTGCTGCACGGCGGTCGCGACTTCGCTATCGGACTGCTTGAGTTGCGCCTGGTTGTCGATGCCTTTGTGAACCCGCTGCAGCGTCAGATCACGCGCTTCGTTGGCGCGACCCGCCTCCGCCTGCGCGACTTCCTGTTGCGCATACGCGTAGTTCAGATTCGTATAGGCGCGCGCCACGTTCACCGAAAGCTGGATGCGCGCGGCCTGCGCGTCGACTTCCGTGGCGCGCGCTTCGCCTAAGGCGGCTTCCCACGCGGCTCGCTTGCCGCCCCACAGGTCGAGGTCCCAGTTGAAGCCGAGATTGAGTCCGCGCGTGTGATAGAAGAACCCGCCGCCCTCCTGTTCGCTGTACACGGTGCCCGATTGACGTTGCGCGGTGAAGTTGCCGTTCGCGGTCAGATTCGGGAAGCGTGCGGCGTAGGCTTCGCTCACCTGCGATTGCGCGTCGCGTGCCCGTGCGTCGGCGATGGCCAGGTCGGGGTTGCCGGCGAGCGCGCGCTCGATCAGCGCCGTCAATTGCGGGTTCCCCAAGGCGACCCACCAGTCGGTGGCAGGCCATGCACGATTGGCGTCGATGCCCGCGAGACTTTGCGACGCCTGCAACTGCGACGGATCGCTCAGCTTGCCGACCGGCGCAAGCCCGCTGCTGGTGACGCAACCGGCCGACGTTATCAGCAGCGCCGTCGCCGTCATCCACGCCGCGATGCGGAGCGCATCACGGCGATGCCATGTCGACCTTGTCGATCTTGTCGATCTCGTCGAAGCAACGCGTCGACTATCAGCCCATCCTTGCATTGAATACTCCATCTGTCGGGCGACTTGCCATGACCCGCATTGTTGGACGTTCAATAGAAAAGCTGATAACGTTGTTTAGACAAAAAATAATGAATTCCAGCCATGCCATATCAGAAGACTACCCAGAGCAAGGCGCAGCACCTCATGCATAAATCCGCGCATAAAAATGCGGACCCTGGCGAGCCTAAAACCTCACGAAAAATAGCAGCGCCGGCAGCGCCCACTGCCCCCGCATCCGACCCGAGCGAACGCGCCGACGGGCCGCCGCTCATCGCCGTATGGGGTGAGCATGAAGGCCATAGCGACTATCAACTCGGCACGCGCGAAGTCGATTGGCATAATCATTTGCGCGGCCAGGTGTTTTGCGTCGAGAGCGGCCTCGCGCATGTACGCACGCAGCATGGTTCCTGGTTATTGCCGCCGCATCGCGCCGGTTGGATCCCGCCAGGCGAATCGCATAAAGTCAGCATTAGCGGTGCGATGAGCGGCTGGAGCGTCGTGATCACGCCGGCGGCGAGCGCCAGCCTGCCGGAACGGCCGTGCGTGATCAGCATCAGCGAACTGATGCGGGCGTTGGTCAGGCGCGCGGTCTCATGGGCCACGCAATGCCGGCTCGATGCCGAACAGGAACGCATGAGCTTCGTGCTGCTCGACGAGATGCGTCGCGCGCCGCACGAACCGCTGCATCTGCCGATGCCCACCGACCGCCGGCTCGTGCGCATCGCCAACGCGATCCTCGGCCAGCCCGACGACACGCGCACGCTCGACGAATGGGCTGCCTGGGCGGGTCTGTCGGCACGCACGCTGAGCCGCCTGTTTATCGCCGAGACCGGCAGCAGTTTCGCGCAGTGGCGTCAGCAGGCCTGTTTGACGCGCGCGCTCGAACGTCTCGCGCAAGGCGACAGCGTCGCCAACGTGGCCGATGCCTTGGGCTATGCGACGCCGAGCAATTTCATCGCGATGTTTCGCCGCTGTTTCGGCGATTCCCCCGCGCACTATTTCGCGAAACGCAAGCCCTCGCTGTAACTCACGCCCGACACCGTTTTCCTACACGGTGAGGCGAAAAACCTGTCAACGCTATCAGTAGTCGCTTAGCAGCGGGCTAGATATAGTTAGTCCGTTGCGTCATAACGTGCGCGCTTCGCTCGAAGCGTTCGACACACTGATCAGGATGACTACCTGACGGTTTTCGCCCCCACTTAGGTCGAGCTTACCCATGTCTAACGCCGTGGATTCAGACGAGACGCCTATCGTCTCCGTGCAGCAACTGGCCGACTACATCGCCGCGGGATGCAAAGACCGCGCGGCGTTTCGCATCGGCACCGAGCACGAGAAATTCCTGTTCGGCCGCAACACGTTGAAACCGCTTTCGTATCACGGCAACGCGGGCATTGGCGCGGTGCTGCAACGGCTGCTCGACCAGCAAGGCTCGCCCATTCTCGACGACGGGCACCTGATCGGCGTGCGCTATGACGACGGTGCGGCGATCTCGCTCGAACCCGCCGGGCAACTGGAATTGTCCGGCGCGCCGGTGGCGTCGTTGCATGACACGCAGGCGGAACTGCACGCGCATCTGGACAGCGTTAGAGCAATCGGCGAGCAACTCGGGTTCGAGGCGGCGCCGCTCGGCTTTCATCCGCTGATGCGTCGCGACGAGATGCCGTGGATGCCGAAGCGCCGTTACGCGATCATGCGCCGTTATATGCCGCAGGTCGGCACGCGCGGCCTCGACATGATGCTGCGCACCTGCACCGTGCAGGTCAATCTCGACTATGCGTCGGAAGCGGAGATGGCGGCCAAGATGCGCGTGTCGCTCGCGCTTCAGCCGCTCGCCACCGCGCTATTCGCCAACTCGCCGTTTCGCGAGGGTCAACCGTCCGGACTGATGTCGACGCGCGCCGACGTCTGCAACGATACCGATCACGACCGTTGCGGCATACCCGCACTGTTCATGTCGCGCAGCTTCGGTTTCGAGCGCTACGTGAACTGGTTGCTCGACGACGTGCCCATGTATTTCGTGCGCCGCAACGATCGTTATATCGATGTGGCCGGCCACACGTTCCGCGATTTTCTTGCCGGGCGCATTCCCGGTCTCGAAGACGACACGGCGACGCTCGCCGACTTCGCCGATCACATGACGACGGCGTTTACCTCGGTCTCGACGCGCGTCTGCAAGGCCGCACGCTGCGCGAGCTCGCGGGCGATGTGGTGGCGATCGCAAACAAAGGACTACGCGCCCGCGCGCGGCATGACGCCGCCGGCGACGATGAAACGCAATACCTCGCACCGCTTAAGGACATCGCCGCAGGCGCGCTGAATCAGTCGGAGAACTGGCTCGCGCGTTATCGCGAAGCGTGGGACGGCGACGTCACGCGTATTTTTGGCGATCTGTTGCAGAACGATCGTTCGGCGGAATTTTTTGAAGTTCAGTAGCAACGAGGCATCAAGCAGGACGGCGAGACGCCAAGATCGAGCCGATACGACAATCACTTCTCATGTTGAGGCAACCATGTCAAAGCGACACTACGAAACACCGATCGACGTTAAGTACCGCGACACCGATTCGATGGGCCACGTGAGCAGCCCGGTCTATTACGATTATCTGCAGCATTCGTATCTGAGCTACATGTTCGATCTGCTGGACATGCCGCGCACGGAGAAGCTGCCGCACATCATGGTCAAGACGCAATGCGAGTATCTGGCGCCCGCCATGTTCGGCGACAAGCTGACGGTTCGCTCCAGCGTCGTCAAATTCGGCAGCAAGAGCTTCGAGCTCGAACATGTGATGGAGCGCGACGACAAGCAGATCATCGCGCGCGGCGCGTCCACGCATGTGATGTTCGATTACACGACCAATAAGACGGCGCTCGTACCGGACGCATTCAAGGAACGGGTGATGACCTTTCAGGGTTCGCTGTAACGGGCGCGAGAAGCGCTGCGTTGGAAATGAAACGACCCGGTCGCAGCCGCGATCGGGTCGTTTCATTTGGCGATGACGTAAAGCGAGGACTTAACGCGGCGTCCGCGCAGACCTTTTCTCAGTCACCCCGCAAACGACTGGGCGTGATTCCCAGGCGGCTTCGAAAGGCGGCTGTCATATGCGCGTGCGAAGAAAAACCGACCGCGAGCGCGATCTCGCGCAAATCGTGACGCGAGCTTTCCAGTAGCACGCGGGCGGCGGCCAATCTGCGATCGATCAGGTAGCTATGCGGGCTCTTTCCGACCCCGGCCTTGAATGCCCGAATGAAGAACGCCTCGGAGAGTCCCACCGCGTCCGCCATCAGCTTGACGCTGATATCTTCGCCGAGGGTCGAGTCGATGATCTCGTCGATCTGCCGCAGGCGCGCGGAGGTCATCGAGCGGGCTTGCCGGGGCGCGCTCAATCCGCCATGAAAAACCGACTTGACGCGCTCCGCCAGAACGATGAGCTTTTCTTCCAGCAACAACGTGGCCGGTGCATCGGTGAGCAACAGCGTCCGAATGGTTTGCGCGGCGTCGATCGCGATCGGATCGATGAAGTCGTTGAACTGTCGTTGGACCGACACGCTGCCGGCAAGATCGCGAGGCGTGGTGACGCGCAGATATTCGCCCCCACCTTGCGACGACGAAAACACCGTGCAACCGTCTGGCACGTAGGCGAGGCTGTTCGGCTTCGAAAAGAACGGCAGCACGCGATCGCTTGAAAACGCATGATGTCCCCGCTGGCTTTCGAACGCGAAACCGATCACCGCCTGGTCCGGGGTGTACATGACTTCATACGCATGTCGCGGCAATAGCTCGACGCCCCAGCAGCCGATCACGAGCCGCCGGCCTGCCTGGCTTATCCGCTCCGGGTTCGGTGTTTCTGCCGTATTCATCGTCCCTCGTGCGGGTTGAGCGATTGCGAAAACCACTATTTGTTCGACGAGCCGGCGAGACGCGCCGGCCGCATTTGGGTCACTTTTCTGACAGCGGGGCCGCGGCGATTCACTATCATCGCCTGTCATGCAGTCAAGCGACCGTTCTCTTTGTGGGCCTATCAGACATCATGTTTTCACTAAACCGGAAAACGCGCAAACTCTATTACGAGAACCCTTCCCTATCGGAGTGCGCGGCAAAGATCGTCAAGGTCAACGCAAACAGTATCGAACTCGATACGACGGTCGCCTATCCGGAAGGCGGCGGGCAGGAAGCCGATCATGGGGCGATCATTCTTGGGGATGGACGCGTGTTGCGTTTCGTCGACGCGCGGAAAATGTACGGCAATTTCGCACGCATTCCCGATTTCCCGAGCATCCTGGTGGACGGCATTATCGAGCACGTGATTCATCCGGACGATCTCGTTCTGCTCAGAGAGCTGGATGTCGGCGCGGAGGCCACCGTGCGTATCGACCGGCTGCGACGGGCGCAGCTCTCGCTCAGTCACACGGCTTCACACCTGCTGTATCTCGGCGTTAACGAGGTTCGACCCGATGCCATGCCGGGTCTGTTCGGTTGTCATATCAAGGTCGACGCCGCGCGCTTCGATTTCAGCGTGGAAACCCGCTTCACGGCCGACGAGCTTCAGGAAATCGAACGCATCGCCAACGCGTATGTGCAGCGCGGCAGTGAGGTCGTCACGTATCCGCATCCGCTGTATCGGGATGCGCGGTATTGGGCCTGCGAAGGTCAGGTCATGGCTTGCGGCGGAACGCATATAGCGTCGACTGCGCCAGTCGGCCGCATTCAGGTACACCGGAAAAACCTGGGGCGTGGTAAGGACCGCCTTTCCTGTGACTTCGCGGAGTCGATCCCGGAGTTACGGACCTGAGTTACGCGCCTGAGTTACGCGCCTGAGTCACGCACCTGATCGCGGCACTCACCGAGTCCTGCTCCGCACACGCAGCCCAACCGTCACGACACCGCACCACCACCCGGCGCCGCCGGAAACGAACCCAGCAAGACCAGCGCACGAGCATGCCTCTTCATCTGCGCGAGCGCGTGAGCCATCTGCACGTCATGCCGATGCCTGGGCAACTCGACGAAGAACCGGTACGCCCACAACTCGTTTCGAAGCGGCCGCGCGTCGAGCCGCGTCACCGGAATCCGATGCTCGGCCAGCGGCGCGAGCACGCGTTGCAGCGCTCCACTGCTGTTCTCGAGTTCGACACATAACAGCGTGCGATCGTCGCCGGTGGGCGGCGGT
The DNA here is from genome assembly GCF_013409255.1 of Paraburkholderia bryophila. Classification (NCBI taxonomy): domain Bacteria; kingdom Pseudomonadati; phylum Pseudomonadota; class Betaproteobacteria; order Burkholderiales; family Burkholderiaceae; genus Paraburkholderia; species Paraburkholderia bryophila. Next base: position 318,570 of record NZ_JACCAS010000001.1, on the reverse strand, counting down.
TCGTCGCGGCCGATCACGTAGAAACGCGTGCTGTTGAAATGCTCATCCTGAATCGCCGATGCGACGATCCGCAAGCCGTAGTGATGCGCCGCCCGCTGACTGCCGATCGCAGCGTGACCCGCCGAGCGCGCGGCAAGCTGGGCCGCCTGCGCATTGCTAGCGACTGCCTGTCTGGGCACGTCCGGTAGATGCGCGTCGAGCCAGCGGCGGCATTGCGCGAGCGCCTGCTCGTGCGCCGTCACACAGATAATGCCGTCGAGCGTGCCATGCGCCGTCATCAGCATATGCCGCACCGGCAGCACGACTTCGCCGCTCACGGTCAACCGGTTCTTCAGCAGCAGATCCAGCGTGCGCGCCACGATGCCTTCCGTGGAGTTCTCGACCGGCACGACGCCGTGGCTGGCGCCGCCGTGCGCGACCGCGTCGAACACGGCGTCGACGTTGGTGCAGGACATCGCGTCATGCGTCTCGCCGAAGCACAGACGCATCGCGTCTTCGGTATAGGTGCCGCATGGGCCGAGAAAGGCGATCGCATTGCGCTCGATTTCGCCGCAAGACGGCGCGAGTTCGAGCCGGCGCGCGGCGCGTTGCGCCGCCTGCGGCGCGGCAACGTTCGGCGCGATAGGCACAATAGCAGCGATCGGTGCGTTCGGCGTCGCCATCATGCCGCCGACTGCAAAGACGACAACGACGACAAGGCCGGCAAGCTTTCGCGCATCGGCGTCGCCGCGTGCCGCTGACGACGCTGACGACGCTGCCGAACGGCCTCGGCGAGCTGGCCCAGCGACGCTTCGGTCGCATCCCAGCCGATGCACGCGTCGGTAATGCTCTGACCGTAGGCGAGCGGCACATCGGCCATCACGTCCTGGCGGCCGGCCAGCAGATTCGATTCGATCATCACACCAGCGATCCGCTCGCCGCCGCCCGCAATCTGCTCGCACAACGATTCGCACACGCACAATTGCTTGTCGTACTGCTTGCAACTGTTGCCGTGACTCGCGTCGATCACGACCCGCCCCGGCAGCCCGCCCGCCGCGAGCGACGCGCAGGCTTCGGCGACGCTCTGCGCGTCGTAATTGGGCTGCTTGCCGCCGCGCAGCACGAGGTGACAGTCCTGATTGCCGCTCGTCGCGACCTTCGCGAACCGGCCGCTCTCCGTCACGCCGAGAAAATGATGCGCATGACCGGCGGCGTGAATCGCGTCGATCGCGATCTTGACGTTGCCGTCCGTGCCGTTCTTGAAACCGATCGGACACGGCAAGCCCGACGCCAGCTCGCGATGAATCTGCGACTCCGTGGTGCGCGCGCCGATCGCGCCCCAGCTCACCAGATCGGCCAGATAATGCGGCGTGGTCACGTCGAGGAACTCGGTCGCGACCGGCACGCCGGCCCGCGTAATGTCGAGCATCAATTGCCGGGCAAGGCGAATGCCGGCGTCGATCGCATAGCTGCCGTCCAGATGCGGATCGTTGATCAAGCCTTTCCAGCCGACCGTGGTGCGCGGCTTTTCAAAGTACACGCGCATCACGATCTCGAGCTCGTCCTGCCACACGTGCCGCTGCTTCGACAACCGCGCCGCGTATTCGAGCGCGGCGACCGGGTCGTGAATCGAACACGGTCCGACGATCACGATCAGCCTGCCGCTGAGCCCCTGCAGGACCCCAGAGATCGCGCGGCGCGTTTGCATGACGGTGTGCAGGCTTTCGACGTCGCACGGCAACTGTTGCCTCAGCTCCGCCGGCCCGATCACCGGCGTCGTCGCGCTCATGCCTCTTCCGATATCCCAACTCAACATAGACAGACCCCATGAGCGTGTCACGCCCGAGAGAAACCACGCGGCCGAACCGCTCAGCCTTGCGAGGACGATGCGCTGCCGGCGAGCCGCTGCATCTGGTTGAAAATATTCTTGCGATGCATCTCTTCGGTGCCGCCGACGCTCGCAAACCCCATCGCGTCCTTCAGCAACGTGGCGATGCCGCCGTTGTGATAGCCGATGCTGCCGTACAGCTTGACGAGGCTCGTGGCGTTGTCGATCAGATCGCTGGCGCCGACCAGCTTGGCCACCGAGCACGCCAGCAGCGCCTCGGGATGCGCGTTCAGCAAACGGCCGAGCGCGCCGTAAGCGGCCCAGCGGCTGCGCTCCATGCCGATCTTCATGTCGACTAGACGCTTCTGGATATATTGATGCGAGTCGATCGTGCTTTTAAAGCTGGTGCGCTGCGCCGCGTAGTGCATCGCTTCGTCGACGAACGGCAGCGGCAGGTTCGCCGCCACCAGCCCGTAGTAAAGCCGACCGAGCGAGATGATGTCGATCAGGTGGCCAAGGCCACGCCCCGCCTGGCCGAGGATTTGCGACGCGTCGATGTGCACGTCTTCGAAACGCAGTTCGCCGGTGGGCAGATTGCGGTTGCCGAGCTTGTCGTCCTGCGCGCCGATCACGAGGCCCG